>CAZAWX010000096.1:0-12805 GCA_964488985.1 uncultured Ectothiorhodospiraceae bacterium | reverse complement strand
CGACCGCGGCCCGCATCATGCGCTACGCGAAGTGCTCGGTGCATATATTACGCTAGCGGGCTGAGGCAGAAACCAGGTGTGGGGTCTCACGTTCCAAAAAATTAAATAACCTAGTCATCTTGATCTTTGGTTTATCCGATCCAACAACCTACCATCGGTGATAGCAAGACCTACAGCGATTATTCCAAACCCCATCAATGCTTCGGATCCCAGTTTTTCTCCAAGAAATACAACGCTCAACGTAACGGCGATGGGTGGTATTAACAGTGTAACCAGCATTAGGTTCGCAGAACCCGCGCGAACGAGAATTTTAAAATAGAGAAGATAGGCCACAGCCGTTGACAATATTGCGACTGCGAGAAGAGACGCCCAAACTCCTGTTGATAGTGTCATAACTGGCATGCCATCAGAAAAAATGGCCACGGGTATCATCAGTATGGTGCTTGCGGTCAACATCCCAAAAGCGTTCATAACGGGTGGGTGGCCCGATAGAAAGCGTTTACCCCATACGCCAGCAAATGCATATGACAATGCAGCGCCCATAACAGCAAGCTGACCTAAATTCTGCAAACTGAAATTAGTAAGGGCATCGAGTCCCATGATGACGGCTACGCCAAATAAACCAAATAACGCACCTATAATCTTTCGTGATGTCAGCGGTTCATCCGCGAGCAACAGACCCGCGACGACAGCACCAAACACTGCGGTCGTACCGTTCAGAATAGAAGCGAGTCCGCTACCGATGTTTGTCTGCCCCCAGAATATCAGTGAAAATGGAATGGCGTTGTTTAAAGCGCCCATTACCAAATAGCACATCCATGTTTGAGCCGATTTGGGAATTTTGATGCCTTGCCAGCAAACAACTAGAAATAGTGCCGGTACAGCCCAAAATACACGATGAAGTGTGATCGTCAACGGAGGTACTTCTCTCAGGGCTATTTCAGCAAAAAAGAATGAGCCTCCCCACACCGTCGCTAATGCCAGCAATAGTAGTCCTGATGTCAGATCAATCGTTGGAGTTTGTTGTTGTGTCATCGGCGTTGTCCTTTAAATAATATGTACAACAATCTTGGAGAAACATCGATATTCAAACCATCCGATTCTTGCACTTATAATTTTTTCAAGAAACTTTGGAAAAAAGTTCCCCTCTCCCTCATCGGTATTGACGATAAATATGTAGCAAGAATCGGATGGAATTTCCGGTAGACTTGTCGTCAAATAGAACGGTTATTAATCGTCGCTGAGGTGAAAACTATGCCCATGTTGTCAGAAGAAGAAATGCGCAATGCCATAGCAGCAAAGGATCAACACTCAGATGGAGATTTTTACTATGGCGTCATCACAACGGGTGTTTTCTGTCGGCCATCATGTACGTCACGGGCCGCCAAAGCGGAGAATCTAAGATTTTTTCCTGGCATTGAAGCTGCCATGACGGCCGGGTTTCGCGCCTGCAAACGTTGCCAACCGACCGAAAGCACACCACAAGTCACTCGGTTAGTAGAAATTGCCCGTCACATTGAAAAACATGCAGATGAAAAACTGACGCTCACGAGATTGGCAGCGCTTGCTGGATTATCACCCTCTCGATTACAACGGATATTCAAAAAAGCGTTTGGGATATCGCCTAAAGCATATCAGGATGCCGTTCGGTTTCGACGATTTAAGCACTCATTGCAGCAAGGCGAAGGCGTCACTGATGCGATTCTTTCATCTGGGTACGGCTCCATTAGCCGAGTTTACGGAGAAGCTAGCCGTCATATTGGCATGACGCCTAAAGCCTATCGCGCAAGAGGATCGAAGGAGACGATTAATTACGCCTGCCGTAACACAGAGCTTGGAATGATGATGATGGCTGCAACGGAAAAAGGGGTTTGTTTCGTTCAGTTTGGTGATGATGCAGCGTCGTTACTGTCGCTTCTTGAGATTGAATTTTCCAACGCTGAGCTGATCGCTTCGCCCGCACAAGATGCGCCTCAGCTTGATCACTGGATGGACGCTTTAGCCCAACATATAAACGAGGGAATACCCAGACCGGATTTACCGCTTGATATGAGAGGGACAGCATTCCAAATGAAAGTATGGCAGTTTCTGTTGAGCATACGCGAAGGTGATGTGCTCAGCTACGGAGAAGTTGCCACTCAGATTGACAAGCCTAAAGCTGTACGCGCAGTTGCGTCAGCATGTGCAAAAAATCGGATCGGGGTGTTAATACCTTGCCACCGAGTCTTGAGAGGTGACGGAAGTCTGGGTGGATATCGCTGGGGATTGGAACGTAAACGGACATTGCTTGATAGTGAAAGACACCGCCAATTTAGTTAGTGTCCGTCCAGAAACAGCAGATTACCTCGCAGCATCGCGTTACAGGGTGGCCGAATAGTTTTGGAATCGATGACCGAATCGCCCCGGAATACGCAGTAGGGTCGGCAACGATGAGCGGCAGCCGACTGCATCGATCTTGGAGAGCACCCCGATCATCCACCAACGGTCATGTAGTGTGGTTGGGGGCTAAACCGCGTTTGGAAAATAATCTTCCAGGTCGCCCTTACGGTACACGTCAGCGGTCGAGCAGTGCAGCCCCCCGCCGAATGGATAGACGTCCCGAAACGATACCGGGATGACCTCCATGCCCAGCTTGTCCATCTGCTCCATCTGATAGACTTCGCTGGCCTCGATGCAGACAGTCTTCGGATCCAGCACCAGACAATTCATCGACAGATAGACGCCCGAGTAGCACATAGGTGGGGGGGCGTTGTGGGCCGGTTGCGCGGTGTCGACGATCTGCCAGTCATTGACCTCGAAAATCCTGCGTTGTGCGGCGGAAAGCGAGCGGTGCGGGTTATTGACGATAAGCCCGGGCCTGAGCGGCACGAAGGTCGCGTCGATATGCATGGTGTAGGGATCGTCGCCGACGAAGTTGAGCGGATGCACGCGGTGATCCGGAAAATGCCTGCGCAGCCAGTCGGAGGCGCGTAGATTCGCGGTATTGCCATGCTGCACGAACAGATCCTTGCCCATGCGCATGACCTCTGCTGCATCGAACAGCGGTTCTTCTTCGGTGGTGACGTACTGATGCCGATTGATCATGTCGAGCTTGCCCTCGTCGGTGCTCGCGCGGGCTTTGAAATCGGCCCGGTACGAAGCTTCGGTCAAGCGTGGCTTGGGCGCCGATTCCCAGCGCATTTGCGGATCGTCGCGCATGTACTCCTGAATCAGGTCACGGAAACAGAGATATTCGAACCAGCGGCAGCGGTAGGTCAGGGTGGCTTCCAGGATCTCCTTGCCGACGGTGAGCAGAACATCGCGTGGCGGCATGCAACCGAACATCCCCCCCACGTTCCAGTCCGGGGTTGCGCTCGCCTGGCTGAAGTCGACCGGTGTCGGGCGGTCGACGCGAATCCCCCGCCCGCGCAGCATATTGGCGAAATCGTCAAGTTGCTGGTTCGCCCGGGCAACGGAGTCATCGCTTCTGGGAGTACCCGCAACCTGACGCATCTCGCTGTCGTTGGGTACCTTGGCATTCACCGCAGGCTCAAGCGGCGGAACCATCGAGCCCGTTGCCGTGCCAACGATGACGTGTCGGAGCGGATCCCATTCGTTCCAGGAGGATACAATGGTCTTGCTGTTGTCGGTTTTTTGATCCGGCATAAAATAGCCTCCCTTGAGTCCCTTGCAAAACTACGGGATCGTGCTGATTTTACCGCTTCTGCGGCCTATTTACGAGGTGGTGACTGATGCATTTAAGGAGAATCCGCCACTTGCGGCCGTCAGTACCTTGACCGGCGCGCTATCTCCGTACACGGCGCCGGGGCCGTGCAAAGTCATGGTTTTACGACCGGCAATCGGGCCCACGGCAATACGATAACGCACCGCTGCAGTAGTATGGCTGATTTTGATTAATCGATAAGACTCAAATGTTGGAATGTCAGACCCCACCCCCACCCGCCCCACTTCGGGGCGATTCAAAATGCCGCAAGCGCCTTGATACCTGCACTCAGAATTTTGGTTTCAGAAATAGCGAGACCCTCCACGCACCTGCTTCGATAAATTGTATCTTCGCGCATTTTCCGGGTAACCGCGGCGAGTGAGCGCGGGACCGAGTCGCCGTATGCCCTCTTTGCCATAGCCATGCCCACCTGTGCGTCTTGACTTGACCAGCCCTCGATCATGAACGCCAGGTCTACGATGTCGCGTGAAAGAGTCGATGTATCGAGGCCACGATCCGCATTGGCCAGGAACTTCTCGGCGAAACAATGCCTGCGTGTGAGGCATGCAACAGGTATTCCGGCGATAGTCTCCCCGTTGACCTCAATCCGTGCTTCCTGGACGATCTCGAATTTCAACTTGTTTCCATCGTGCTCGATGAAAGTGCGTATCCCGTATTGATCGGCACGGACCCCACGTGCGAGCGAAAGACCAGATGACAGAATCGGTCCGAGGGAAGTCTCGGACGCGCTTTCACGTAAAAGGCGATAGCCATCCCGGTCCGAGCAAAGAAAGTCGATGTCCCTGGATTCCCGGTACTCGCCGAGTTCGAGAACAATGCGGGTACCACCCCCAAAGAAGCACCGTGCTCGCGAGAGAAAGACTGAATCCAGCCTGGCCAGCATGTCATGAACTTGCCGATGACCGGGTCGAATGAAGGCGGTATCAGGCATTGAGCATTCCACCGCCAAACCGTTGCTTCAGATGATCAATCAGTTCCGACTCCGCTTTAGTAAGTTGTTGCGGCTCAACAAAGCGCCAGTTACGTTCATAGAGCGCGAGGGCTTCCTCGGCAGGAATCCAGCGATCTGCCCGATTCCAGGTAAGATCGTGCAGGGTCGGCCACTGGTCGATGTCTAGAATCATCTCTTGCAGAAACCGGTCAAGGGCTATTTTGAAATGGGGGAGACTTGCGGCGGCGCGCAGACGCTCAGCATGTGATGTTGGCACACGAAGTTCTACCGTGGTCAGGCCCGCGTTGCGTTCCCGCTGACGTTGCGCCCGTTTGGCTGCACGGAGCTGTTCAGTGCGCGTCAGCTGGGATGTCCTGGGGCGGCCGCGCCCTGTGGTTGCCTTATTCATGGGCTGACCGTATCATCTTATTGATGACATGTCATCATATAAGTAAAGATAACGAATACTTTTGGAGTAATGCCCGACGGTTACAGAACAGACCGTGAAACTACTCCACGGCTGCGGCGATCGCCTTACCCAGGGTCTTGGTTGTCGGCTTGTCAGCCGCTGATGATGGCCGTTCACGAGTCGTAGAAGTATATCGATGCACTCCGAGTGCACCTCTATATTGATACGCGCCGAATATGCTGAGATTTCTGCTGTGTGCCCTTTTAAAACTACTATATGCCCCGCACGTTCTTTGGCGATTACACCAACTTGTTGAAGGGGATGTTGACTCTTGTTTGTGTTTCCACGGGTTTTACCTCTCGCTAAGATTGTTAATCACTCAGCTCTTGAGCGTCAGCTCTGCGCGCCTGACACGTTGGAGAAGCGCGGGGAGGCAAGCTGCAATCGCAAACAGTGGGAGGGGGATCGCCCGGGCTGCACAAGCGCAGCGCGGAAGCTTGGGGAGCCCCGATATTTGGCCGCAGGCTTTACGAATAGCGGCGTGCCAGGGGCGGCGGACCCTTAGCGAATTTGGTCAGTAGTGGCAGTGGTTTGAAAGTGTCTCATTTGAGGCATAAGATCGGCTTATATGAGTGTTACAGCAGAACAAATCGCCACTACTGACGACCACACATAACCGCGAGACAGATTCTGTCTACAGTGCGGGAATTGTCCTGCAGGAACTCCTGCAAGGTTGTCCAAGATAAAAGCGCGCAAACAACTCATCAGGTATTTCGCAGCCTTACCCCTGTTGCATCCGAACCGGGATGGCCTTATTCATGCGGCTGAACTACGGAATAACTGCCGCCGAAAAGGAGTGCAGATTGGAACTATCGATGCCTTATTGGGAGGGTCGGAATAGTGCGTTTCAGGGCAAGCTAATTTTAAACCTACGACTTTGATTTTTGTCTGTTAAAACCTATACCGGCCAGTCCCAAGCCAAGTAAGAGAATGGTGGAAGGCTCTGGGACCCTATTGTTAGGGTTAAAACCAGTACCTGGATCCCAAATAGAAGTACTTGAGGTTCCCAGGTTTACCCAGACTGCGTCTGTATAGAATTCTGAATTATTCTCCGCAGCGTACAAAACAGGCCCCATTTCATTAGTGTGCAAATCAAATGTGACCGTAAGATATTCCCACCTATTTAAAGAGGTTGAGGCACTGCTCCAGCTTCCCCGGGTGCCAGTTTGGTCAAACAAGGCGAGTTTCGCAGAACCCTCAACGGCATAAAACCAAGCCGAAGCCGTGTAAGTGCCTGCATCAGCTGAATGGTATTGACCGATACCGTTGTTAAGGTTGCCCCAGATATGAGCGGAATAAGTACCATCGACTGCAACGTCTGAAGATTGTTCTGTAGTAACTCCAGGTAAGGAATTGGCCCATTGCCAAAAATCTGTAGCAGCAGAGTTACCGCTTGTACCAGTACCTGTCGTTGTTACAAGATTCCCATCACCCAAACCACTTTCAAAACTACTATTTGACAGTGTTATTGGCACAGCATTTGAAGTTGTAGAAATAAAGAAAACAACGACTCCAAAAATAATGCGAACCAAATTCTTGGTAACCCTCGAATTGAAGCCTAGGATATTATTTTCATCCGGCCTGGGCTGTGCGCGTAAATTATTCAATTGATTCTCCTGAGGCACCTTGAGAACCAGGCAAGTTTGCCTGTTTCTGATTACCTGATACATACGGTTGTCTATGGAAAATAACCGGTTCCCAGGTTATGCACAAACCAAGCCACGAAATGGAAAAACCATTAACATCAAACAGTTAAACGTAGCCTGACTATTTTTAACAAGTCCATAATTGGTGAAGTGTAAAGAATCCTGACAAAAATGCCCCCGTAGCGCCGGTGGACAAATCGGTATCGTGACCTTTTATATGACCGCCATGGATAGCGGAAATGCAAAAGGATTGTAGGAACAATCCTTGCCAGCGGTTTGGATCGGCCCTCAATTTGAAACATTCATCTGCATATGCTGGTGCCCGACGGCGCCTATACTTTCGCTCACGGCCGGGCGCGATCTCATGGTGCGTCGGTGCTGTCAGATGCCGAACTCGAACGCCTGCTCGAGACCCTCGTAGGGTGCACCACCCGGACCCTGGTGCGCGCCGGGATGCTGGTCGAAGACCCACAACAACCCTAGCTCGACATCCATCCTGACGGCGGGGGTGATAATGCGCTCGAACAACTGGCCGGTGTAGCGGTACGATACCGCATTGCCGTGGGCCCTATTGCCGGTCGCAAAACCATGACCTTACACAATCACGGTGCCGTGTCCGGCGAAAGCGCGCACACCTGGTGCGATATCATGGGTTATTTGTCCCGAATGCAAAACATCGCCAACACATTGTCACAGGTTCCACGTCATCAGCACCGGACGATACCGGGCACGGGGCCACACAGGACACCCGCGAGCCCAAACCCTTAGCCCCGATGAGTTGGATGCAACGCCTTCGCCGGGTGTTCGATATCGATCTGAAGAGCTGTCCTCGCTGTGGCGGACATGTGAACGTCGCCGCTCCTGCGCATATCCGTGCACGTCATCGCTGCGATTACTCCGGTCTGGCTCGCCTGCAGGCAACAACAAGTAGGCCTTGAGCCGGTGTTCATGTCGGGAACTGACCTGCCAATTTTTCAGCCATAGACGATAGCCGTTTATGAGCCCGTTTATGAGCCACCCTGGTACGTCGTTGCACGTCGGATACCCGTCCATTCCAGGCTGGAGTGGCTGCTAATCGTTATCCGTCAACCCTGCACCTGCGCCAGCGCGCGATTCCGCTGTGGCTGGGGCATAAGTTCTGAATGCGAGTTTGTCGATTTTGTCCCAGGCATCGGAGTCAATGGCACAGGATAACGTCGATGGCATGGCTTGCGGTTGGTTATCCGTTGATTGTCTGCACCTGACCGACTCTGTGCAGGCGAGTCGCAGGTCATCGCGGTTGCCTTCGATGCGGATACCATTTTCATAACAACTCACACTGATACCGGCCCAGTTCGTGGTAAAGGTGCAGTGGTGGTATCTGGCTGCCTGGCCAATGGCCGCCGCCAGCAGTACTGGCCAGGCTGTCGTGCCAAGTTCGAATTCAATACCCGTCAACATCTCATTTGAGCGATCTGCAAGTGCTGCACCGGTAATTACGGGGCATAAAAACTCACCACGAGGTTGCCAGACACCATTCAAGTTTGTTGGCTTGTACCTCTGGTAATCGTTACCATCGAGTTGTTGCAGATGCGTGAGCATAATTTCGGCACCAGGCAAACCAAATGCTGCCAACCAACGAGCGGACTTGCCCGCCTCTTCGGCGAGACCCCAACCCAGTCCCACGCCCTGTGCAGCCTTGCGCACATAGGCTTCAATTTCGGCGAGCGTATGTTTCGCTTTCATTTGCCGGCAGCTAACAGTTCATGCGGGAAAGGGGCATCCTGGTACATGCAGATCCGAACCCAACGGTCGGAGCGTGGATCAAACCTTGTCGCACCAAAAAACGATAGCTTGCAGCGCAGTAAGTCGATGGGCAGCATGTCCGCAGCGATGAGGTTGTCGCGAATTTCACTATAAGGGTGCGACATCAGCGTTTGAACGCGCCGCACGGTATGGCGATGCTGTGGATGCGCGAGCAGAAATTCGGCCAGGCTCTGCGCGCGATCCCACAAGAGCAGATCATCGTATAACTGCCGTACAAAAAAGCCGATACACAGGGGTTGTTCATACTCAGCACCCGCTTCATCGAAACGCTCTCCTACGCGGGGCTCAAGTTTCTCCGCTGAGGTATACCAGAAGCGGGCACAATTACTTTTCTCCTGATAATCAATCCCAATCGCCCAACGACATTGTTCTTCAATGAATTCAACCATGCGGCCAATATTCATCGCCCCATCGATGAAAAAACTGCGATGTTCATCAGCCGCCATGCACTGGGTCAGACCATCAACAAGTTCGCCATAGGGTTCAAGCAGCAACGACAGCAATTGCTCCTGGCCTTCCAATGACAGGTTATTCTCAGCCCAGCGATAAAATCGATCCCAGGGATGATCATCGAGCAATGATTCAGTTTTCACATAAACCGAAATCATTTCCAGATCAGCTTTGAGTTGCGTCAGTTTTTTAACCTGGAGCGGATGTTCGGAATGCCATTGCGCGGCATTAATTTTCGCCTGCTCAAGGTGCAGCTTAAATGCCGTAATTGCCCCGGCATCGGCGCTGACTAACGAACGTACCCGGGCCAGGGCCTCTTCGCGGGCAGCCATCCAGTTATTCAATAACACCGGATGGTTAACCAAAAAAGGCGCCATACCCAACCCGGTTGAATTACCAACGCCAATGCGTCGGCGCAAGTTGGCATCTAATGCCACAGCTTTTGTGCCACCGATGGCTTTGGCGATATGTTCCACCAGATCGATTGAAAATGCCCGGGTCAGCCAAACCGATAACATTTCCGCCTGAAATGGGCCACTGAGTTCAGGCCGTTCACAGATCGTCAAGCGATCTGCGGCACCAAATTTACCCGAACCATAAACGGCGGTTGTTCGAACCAGATACCCGACGGATTGCAGTTTCCGGATGTCGGGTTGCTGGCCTGCGGCGAGACGTTCAATAACATGTTTCCACAAGCGTACAGAACGGTTTGCCCGCGACAGGCTCAGTTCACTGTCACTGACACGGCCGGCCTCCTGTTTGGGGACATTAGCCTGCAATCGATCCAGATCTGCTGTGGTCGGAATTCCGTCAAATAATGTGAATGTGGCATCCCAGGCCGTTGCGATGACCCGGTCCGAACGCATGTGATCGGGCAGTTCATGGGCAAAAGCGATCAGCGAATAACTGTGTTGTGGTCCGATGACGGTGTACACGGCACGACCATAGCCAGCATCGTCAATTTCCCAGACAGAGCGTTTAAATTGCCACTGTTCTTTTTTGAGTCGCCGCAGCAGGCTGCGCATGAAGGACAAGCGGGTCTGGTGGAAACTGCCCATGCGTGCCAGGCGCATGACCACTTCGGCTGGGCGCCGATAAGCGGCCGCTTCTGGCATAGGATCTAGCTGCGTGCCATCGTGCAGATCTACAAGATGTGGATCAGTTTGCATTCGGACCGAAATTCTCGTCGAAAAAACGCTGCCAATTATTACCCATTATCTTGCCCGTATCCTCGGCACTGAATCCGGTGTCACGCAAGCCCTGTTCGATATTGCCAAAATCGCGGTTGTCATTAAACCACTCAGGCATGATTGGAAATCCAGCATTGGTGGCCGAACCTTCGCCATAATCGATCTTTTTAGTCCAACGCCCAACCCGCATCCACTCGACCACTGTGTTCGGTTGATCCTGGCACAGATCAGATCCAAGACCGATATGATCAACCCCCATAAGTTCGGCAGTCGCTGCAATCATTTTACAAAAGCTTGGTAATGTGCAGTCGCCTTTATCCCGTAAGTGATGTGGGTACATACTGAAACCGAGCATACCGCCCGATTCACCAAGGGCTTTTAATACGGTGTCGGATTTGTTGCGTAACGCCGGTTCCCATGCTGCGGGGTTGGCATGGGAAATAACGATCGGGCGTGAGCTAATTTCGATTGCCTCAAGTGTCGAACGTTCAGCCGAGTGGCTCATATCGACCACCAGGCCGACACGGTTCATTTCCGCAATGACTTCCTTTCCCATGCGCGTAATTCCGCAATCATTGTTCTCGTAGCAACCTGTTCCAAGCAAAGATTGATTGTTATAGGTGAGCTGCATGAAACGCACACCGAGAGTGTGGAGAATCTCCACCAGACGAATGTCATCCTCTATCGGTGAGGGATTTTGCAGGCCGAAGAAAATTGCAGTACGGGAAGTTTCTCGTGCCAGGCGTACATCATCAGCGGTTTTGCCCTGGAAGATTAAATCTGGAAAGCGTTCAAAATTATTATTCCATGCCTCGATATTAGCGACTGTTTCGCGAAAGTTTTCATGATAGGCAATGGTGACGTGCACAGCATCAACTTCGCCAGCACGCATTTGCCGGAAAACTTTCTCCGACCAGTTGGCATACTGCAAGGCATCGATTCGATAGCAGGGATTACTCATGATGGGGTCTCATCAGTCAGGTTGGCCAGAGGCTATGTAAGCCGTTTTAACATGGGTATAAAATTCTTTGGCATACTGACCTTGCTCCCGGGGACCGTAAGAACTTTCACCTCGACCACCAAAGGGTACATGGTAATCAGTGCCTGCGGTCGGCAGATTGATCATGACACAACCGGTTCGAACATTACGGCGAAAATGGCTGCTGCGTGCAAGGTTGGTGGTAACGATGCCTGCGGTCAAACCGAAGCGGGTATCATTAACGATATCCAGTGCTTGCTCATAAGAATCAACTTTGACCACGCAAGCCATGGGTGCAAACAGTTCTTCCCGATTCACCTGCCAGTTATTTTGCGTGCCGGTAAACACTGCCGGGGTCATAAAATATCCCTGGGTGGCACGTTCAACCTGTTCGCCCCCACAACGAAGTTCGCCGCCTTCGTGCTTTGCCAGTGCCACATTGTCGAGATTCTGTTTCAACTGCGCCTCACTTGCAACAGGCCCAATCTGTGTCCCGGCTTCAAGGGCATGGCCAACCACCATGGCTTGTGTCGCAGCAACCAGACGATCAACGAAGGCATCATGGATCCGGCGATGTACAACCAGCCTGGATGATGCCGTACACTTTTGCCCGGTACTGCCGAATGCACCATTCAGAGCGCAGGCAACGGCGGTATCCATATCGGCATCATCCATAATCGCCAGAGCATTTTTAGATCCCATTTCCA
This sequence comes from uncultured Ectothiorhodospiraceae bacterium, assembly GCA_964488985.1. Classification (GTDB taxonomy): domain Bacteria; phylum Pseudomonadota; class Gammaproteobacteria; order HK1; family HK1; genus CAZAWX01. The sequence continues at coordinate 903 of CAZAWX010000096.1, read as the reverse complement.
GCTGCACCCGGGTGAAGTTTTCAACCGCACCTCTGGCGATACCGCGCCCCACCGGGACCGAACCGGTGAAACTGATTGCATTCACCAGCGGGCTCTCGATGAGTTGTTGGCCAACAATGCTGCCGGACCCCATCAACAGGCTGAACAGCCCTTTTGGCAGATCCTGCTTGTCGATAATACGGGTTAAAGCTACCGCCGATGCCGGGACAATATTTGCCGGCTTCCAAATGACCGCATTGCCGAAGGCAAGGGCAGGCGCAATCTTCCAGGCTGCAGTCGCCATTGGAAAATTCCACGGGGAAATAACGGCAACAATGCCGACGGGTTCCCGGCGTATATCGACTTCGATGCCATCGCGAACAGAATCTGCATTATCGCCAATCTGGCGTAACACTTCGGCGGCATAATAGGTAAAAAACTGCCCTGAACGGTAAACCTCGCCTTTGCCCTCGGCCTGAAGCTTACCTTCTTCGCGTGCCAGTAACGTACCGAGTTCATCGCAATTGGCGATCAACTCATTACCGATATTCATTAACGCGGTGTAGCGTTTCTCCAGTCCGGATTTGTTCCAGATGCTTTGTGCCGTTTGCGCTGCATCGAGCGCATTTTGTAATTGCGCGCCATCGGCCTGTGCATACAGGCCGATGGTGTCGGAGAGATCAGAGGGATTGATGTTGGCAATTTCGTTTGCCCCGCCAACCCATTCGCCTGCGATGTAGTTATGATTTGATTCCGCCATGCCGGTTCCTTGAATCAGACGATACGTAGCCCCAGCAATCGAAATGAAGGGGATTGAAATATAAACATTAATCGTTATTAGCCGCTATTCATAGGTTCTTGAGCAAATCAGGTTCTTGAGCAAATCTGTGCAGGATGGCCGGGCCAGCCGTGCCATAGTGGCGA
>CAZAWX010000095.1:0-13112 GCA_964488985.1 uncultured Ectothiorhodospiraceae bacterium | reverse complement strand
CACGGTCTTGTCAATCAGCCCTCACCCTGCGCAATGCTAGTGTGAACAGGATTTTTGCACCACTATTTAGACACGCCGTGTATATGTCTGACCATCCCCCCCTACCTCATCTGCTATCGCTCAGTACGGTTATTTTGATTATCAGGTGCGCAACAGGCGGTGTGTAGAGATCATGAACAAACAACATACTGAAATTTTGATCATCGGTGGTGGGGCGGTAGGGTGTTCCATTGCCTATCATCTGGCATTACAGGGTAAGCGCGATGTGGTGCTGCTTGAACGCCACGGTTTGACGCAGGGTGCGACCTGGCATGCGGCCGGGTTGGTCGGACAGTTGCGGGGGAAGCGCAACCTCACCCGGCTGATGCAATACAGCGCGCAGCTTTATGACCGGCTGGAAGCTGAAACCGGCCAGGCGACCGACTGGCGGCGGGTGGGCTCGTTGCGGGTTGCCTCCAGTGCCCAGCGTTGGCAGGAGATCCAGCGTACGGCGACCACGGCGCGAAGTTTTGGTTTTGAGCTTGAGTTGATCAGTGCGGCCGAGGCACAGGAGAAATTTCCGTTGATGACCACCGACGGTGTGTATGGTGCGGCCTGGATCCCCGGTGATGGGTATATTGATCCCAGCAGTTTGACCCAGGCCTATGCCAAGGGCGCCCGGGCCGGTGGGGTGCGGATTTTAGAAGGGGTTGCGGTCACCGGTATCGAGGTCAAGGACCGTCACGTTACCGGGGTGCAGACCGATCAGGGCGAGTGGACGTGTGAAACCCTGGTGAATGCCGCTGGCCTGTGGGCGCGTGATGTTGCGGCGCTGGCAGGTGTTGCGGTCCCCGCCGGGGTGGTGGAACACCAGTACATGATTACTGAACAATCGGCTGAGGTGATCCCGGGGTTGCCGACCTTCAGGGATCCGGACAAGTTGTTCTATCTCAAACCCGATGTTGGCCGTCTGGCGATCGGGGGCTGGGAGCCTGACACGGTGCCTTTTGCCTTGGATGGAATGCCCACGGGCTTTCGCCGGGAACTGTTGGAGTCGAACTTCGACCGCTTTGAACAGATTATCGTGCGTGCCGCACAGCGCATGCCGATCTTCAACGAACTGGGACTACAGACATTGATCAATGGACCCATACCGGTATCGCCAGATGGGGAACCGATCATGGGACCGGTCCCCGAACTGGATAACTTTTTCGTTGCCTGTGGGTTTACAGCAGGGATTGCGGCCAGTGGTGGTGCCGGTAAAGCGATTGCTGAATGGATTGTGGGCGGAGAACCGGAATATGACATCTGGAACTTCGATGTGCGCCGTTTCGGCCCACACCATAGCCGCCGTAATTTTCTCGCCAGCCGTGCAGTGGAGACCTACGGACGCTATTACCTGATTCACTGGCCAGAGGAAGAGCTGGCATCAGGACGTAATTTACGCCGCAGTCCATTGTACGCGCTGCTTGCCGCCCAGGGGGCGGTGTACGGCTCAAAATTTGGATGGGAACGGCCCAACTGGTTTGCACACAAGGGGAGTCCGGCTCTTGATCAGCACGCCTTCAGTCGTAACGACACCCGGCAGTTTGCTGCCGTGGCCCGGGAGCACAAGGCGGTACGGGAAGGCGTTGCGATCATCGATCAATCCTCCTTTGCGAAATTCGAAATCAGCGGCAGCGGCACGCTATCCGGCCTGCAGGGGCTGGCCGTTTCCAATCTGGACCGCCCTGTCGGCAGCATCATCTACACACAGTTGTGCAATCAGCGTGGTGGGATTGAATGCGATTTAACAGTTATGCGTATCGGCCCTGAACAGTTCTACGTTGTCACCGGAAGCGGTTTTGGCGTGCATGACAGAGACTGGATACAATCCCAGTTGCCGGTTGATTCGAATATTAACATACGTGAATTGACCACTGCGTGGGCGGTGATCAATCTGTGTGGACCGTTGGCCCGGCGGGTCCTGGAAAAACTCACTCCTGACGATGTCAGCAATTCGACATTTCCTTTCGCGACCTGCCGCTGGATTGAACTGGGTGCAGCACAGGTGCTGGCAGCAAGAATTGGCTATGTCGGGGAACTTGGCTGGGAGTTGCACGTGCCGGTGGATTATGCCTGCCATGTATATGAATGTTTGTGGACGGCCGGGCAGGAATTCGGGATCTGTAATGCCGGCTATCGCGCCATCGACTCATTGCGCATGGAAAAGGGCTATTTATATTGGAGCGCGGACATAACACCGGACTACAACCCCTACGAGGCCGGACTTGGCTGGCGGGTACATTTACGCAGTAAAGCTGATTTTATTGGCCGCGAAGCGCTGCAACGGATCCGTGCGCAGGGCATTACACGTAAACTATGCACGTTTACCGTTGCCGGTCCGGCACATTTTTACGGTAGTGAATGTATCTGGCATGATGGCCAGGTCGTCGGAACCACCAGCAGTGCTAACTATGGCCATACTCTGGACTGCAATATCGCCTACGGCTATCTCCCCGTTGCTATTGCCGGGGAGGTTGATTTTCAGATTGAAGCCTTCGGCGAGCGGTATGCCGCAAAACGCCATGCTGGCCCGCTCTATGATCCGCAGCAGGAAAAACTCAAGAACTAAATGCGCATCAAACTATGTAACTGACACCCCTTGGGAAGTGCTATGAACAATGTTGATCCGGCAACCTATCTGCAACGTATTCCTCAGTTCCAGGGCTTGGACGCAAAGGAGCTGAGTATTGAACGCCTCGGTGGCTTGACCAATCTCGTCTACCGGGTGCGGCACGGAACGGACACCTATCTGCTGCGAATACCGGGCGTGGGCACCGAAGCCTATATTGATCGCAGTATCGAGGCCCATGATGCACAGGTTGCTGCGGCTGCTGGTGTTTCCGCGCAGGTTTTGTTCTTTGATCCTGACGACGGCCTGATGTTGGCCGAGTACATCGACGGCACAACCCTTGATGCCGGGGGATTTAAAAATCCGGGCAGCATCACGCGTGCAGCCACAGCATTACGGCGTATGCATCAGCATCCGCAGCCTTTCAAAAAACGCTTCGATGTGTTCGAACAAATTGATGAATATCTCGATCTGGTCAATCAACTCAAGGCGCCATTACCCGAAGGCTATCAACAAGTGAAAGCCGAAGCCGATGCGGTACGCCGGGCATTATTAGCCCGTTCTGTGGATCTCGCCCCCTGCCATTGCGATCCGTTGGCGGAAAATTTTATCGATACCGGTGAGCGGGTTTACATTGTCGATTGGGAATATGCAGGAAATAACGATCCGATGTGGGATTTGGGAGATGTATCGGTCGAGGCTGAATTTGATTCCGATCAGGATCAGTGCTTGCTGGCCGCGTATTTCGACGGCGACCCACCTGCCGATCAAGTTGCCCGCATGATGATGTACAAGATGCTCTGTGATCTGCTGTGGACGTTGTGGGGCATTGTTCAACACGCCAACAAGAACCCGGCCGACGACTTCTGGGCCTATGCAGTGAATCGTTTTACGCGCTGTCAGCGGCTTATGGCGGATCCTGAATTCGCCAGGCATTTACGGGCAATTTGATTAATTCCAGTGTTCGATCCCAGTCAATAACTATACTTCAGGCCAGCCGATCACGAATACCGCGTAAGACAATATCGGTGTAACCGACAATGCCAATCAGTTTTTTATGATCAATAACAGGTGCCCGGTTGAGTCCGAAATTCTCAAACAACCGTGTGCAGTAGCGAATGTCCATCTCCGGATCTACACTGATAACGGGTTTGGACATGATTTCGTAAACATTGACACGTTCAGGTGACTTATCTCGTGCGAGTACAAATTTGGCAATGTCCGATAGCAGCACAATGCCGTACTCATCATCGTCATGGCGCGTGTTGATAATGAAACATTTGCTTTCCGGATGAACTGAGTTTTTCAGTACCTCCGCAACTGTGGCCATGCCGTCGACCAGGTCATATTCTGTTTTCATGACATCGCGCACACGTACAATGGGTTTGGCTGTCATAATTCTTCCTCCACAATCTCAGTCAATTCACTCACTTGATGCGATACGCCCACTGCATCATCGACATCGATACTGAACGCGATACCGGTACCGGGGTTAGCGTCAAATTCTCCGGCCTTGGAAATGGTTTCCAGGATCTCCCGGGTCAGATGTTCCTCGACCAGTAGCAGTACCACATCGCGTTGGGTTTCCAGGCTCAGGCCTAAAAACGTTTTGCTGACTTTCATGCCCTCACCTCGGGCATGGGTGATAACCGTTGAGCCGGTTGCCCCTTTGTCCCTGGCGGCTTCGACAATTTTGTCGGTGATGGTGTCCTGAGTCAGCGCAATTATCAATTTAAAATGCATTGGCCCCTCCTTAGTCAGGTTGACGTGTGTTGATTGGATTTGGCCCGCCACTCAGCAAGCTGAGCATAGGCCATAACAGAGATGATCGGGAATAAACTGGCAAAGGCAATGAGACCAAAGCCATCAAGAAGCGCACTGCGTCCGGGCACGGTTCCGGCCAGACCCAACCCCAGGGCTGCCACCAGCGGTACCGTCACTGTTGAGGTAGTTACACCACCGGAATCATAGGCCAGAGCGATGATCATTCGCGGCGAGTAAAACGTCTGAACGAGAACGAACAGATAGCCGCTGATGATGTACCAGTAAAGCGGTGTTCCAGTAATAATTCGGGCCACGCCCAGCGTTATGCCAAAGGCGACGCCCAGCGCCACAGCAATGCGCAGACCCCAGATCCCGATGCTGCCTGCCGAGACCTGATTGGCCTTGATGGCGACTGCCAGTAACGAGGGTTCGGCAATGGTGGTGGCAAAGCCGATGGCAAAGGCAAACAGGTAGACCCAATGATAATCCCAGACCGAGAGTTCCTGCCCGACACTGGCATTAGCGAGAAAGCCGGGATCGGTTAGTTGCTGGGCCATCAATTTGCCTAGCGGAAAAAGTGCCGCCTGCAGGCCTTCAAGAAAAAATCCCAGACCGAGTACGACCAACACAAAACCCATGATAATTTTTCTCAGATTGGCAATGGGTTTGCGTAATACAAAATACTGAAAACCAAAAATAATCACAGCAATGGGCAAAACATCCCATAGTGTGGCGATGATGGTGCCGATGAGATCGTGCAGTATCTGCATCTCGATGCGCCTTAAACAACCATACCGTAGGCCATCACGAAGATGATGGGTGTCAGTGAGGCAAAGGCGATGAGGCCGAAACCATCCGTCATTGGGTTACGCCCTTTGATGGAATGGGCAAGACCTACGCCGAGAGCCGTCACCAAAGGCACGGTGATTGTCGAGGTGGTTACGCCGCCGGAATCATAGGCGATGCCGATTATTTCTCGTGGAGCGAAGAAGGTCATGATGACCACCCCCAGGTACCCGCCCATGATGAAATTTTGAATCGGCCAGCCCTTGATAATGCGAAATACCCCCAGAACAATGGCCAAACCAACGGACAGTGCAACCGTCATGCGCAGTCCATGAGCATAACTGGCTCGGGCCAGTTCGTTGTCGGCAATCATGTGGCCATGCGCCGCGACCAGTGCTGCCTCGTCAGCCACTGCAATCAAGGCTGGTTCTGCCACTGTAGTGCCAAAGCCCAGTGCAAAGGAAAATACCAGTAGCCAGGCAAGCGAGCCTTTACGGGCAAAGGCAAAAGCCATACTTTCACCGATGGGAAAAAGCCCCATATTGAGTCCCTGTACGAACAGAGTCAGGCCGATAATGACGAAGACGATGCCGATAGCAATGTCGGTAAAATCAGGAATGGGTTGTTGTAATACCACGAGTTGAAAAAACCCGAACACCACGATGATGGGTAGCAGATCGCGCAGACTGTTGAGCAGCGATCCGGCAAGGGCTTTTACGGAGTTCATGGAGGGGAATCAAGACACTCGAGGACCAGCGTTGCAATGCGCATGTCCTGGACGGCAACGCCGGTGGAATCGAATATGGTAATTTGCTCGTCATTGCGCCGGCCTGCGATTTTTCCGGCAAGGATGTCGCCGATTTCGATGATGTCTTTGGGCTCTATCGCCTGAGCTTCAATGGCCTTGAAGATTTCACCACGCAACAGACATTGCTCAATGCTGTCGGCGACGATGAGATCGGCCCTGGCCAACAGGGCACTGTCGAGTTCCTGCTTGTGTGGTGTGTCGGATCCGATGGCATTGATGTGGGTGCAGGGATGAATGTCGCTGGCCTGCAAGAGTGCACTGGTCGCAGCGGTGGTGGTGATGATTAGATTACAACTTGCCGGAATTTCGGCAGGATCCGTTGCCACCTCAATCCGGTAGCCCTCCATCTGCATGGCATTACAGTAACGATCGGCATGTTCAGCATTGCGGCCCCAGACCAACACCTCGCGGCAGGAACTCACAGCGGCGAGTTCGCGTAACTGCATGCGTGCCTGGATACCGGTACCGAGGATGCCGATCCGATGTACGTTGCCAGGTGCCAGGTATTTGGCTGCCAGGGCCCCTGCGGCGGCGGTACGCCGGTCGGTGAGATAGCCTTCATCAAGGAGTATACAACGCAACTCACCCGTGTCCTGGCTGAAAACCAGCATCAAGCCGTTATTTGCCGGCAAACCCAGCGCCGGGTTCCCGGAAAATCCCGAAGCAATCTTGATCAGGTAGTCGCAATCGCCCCGCACACAGCCATACTTGATATGCACTTCACCCTTGTCCATGAGCAGTTCGCCCACCGGTGGTACCGTGCAACGGTCACTGGAGTAATCGCGAAAGCCCTGTTCCATTGCCGCAATGACATCGGCACCGGCCAGGGCCTGTTGAATGCTGTCGAGGTCAACGATGCGCATCACAGACCACCTGGCGAAGTGTATTGAGCGCGATATTGCCGCCACATAAAACCACCACGCTTTTCTCATCGCGGTGTTCCGCAGCGTATTGTTGCCAGGCGGCAATGGCGACACCAGCAGCGCCTTCAATGAGCATGGAGTGGGTATCGATGAAGGTGCACATAGCGGCGCGGATCTGATCTTCGCTGACCGTAATGAAATCGTCGACCTGTGTGCAGATCACAGGAAACGTCAGGGCATCGTCTTCAACCCCGCCGGCGGTACCGTCGGAAAGCGTAGGCTCGGAGGGCAGATCCAGCAACTTTCCTGCCGCCACGGACTGGACCATCACCTGGGAGTTGGACGGCGAACAACCGATGATCCTGATCTGTGGGCGCACTGATTTAAGGTAACCGGCAATGCCCGAAATAAGGCCGCCACCACCGATGGCAACCACCACCGAATCGATCTCATCGAGCTGTGAAATGAGTTCAATGCCAATAGTGCCCTGGCCGCCGATAACCTGTGGATCATTATAGGGCGGCAAATAGGTCAGGCCTTCGCGAACAGCGAATTCCCGGGCGTATTTTTCCGTATCACCTGAATCCGTGCCGTGTTCGCGGATTACGCCACCATTACGGCGGATGTTGCCCAGCTTGGTGGCAGATGCATTTTCCGGGACAAAAATTATTGCCTCGGCCTTTCTCTGGGCCATCGCGTAGGCCACCGCCGCACCGTGATTACCGGTTGAGGCGGTAACAACACCCCGGTCCAGTTCCTCGCGGCTCAGGGCCAGGGCTTTGCTGAGGGCACCGCGGACTTTGAAAGAGCCCGTGTGCTGAAGGTTTTCACATTTAAAAAAAACCTCAGACTTATCCAAACCGGCAAAACCAGGTGAAGCCAGTAACGGTGTCTCACGGATGTAGGGCCGGATCCGCTGTTCCGCGCTGCACACCTCCTTGGCGACATCAAGCAGAGGCTGCATCATTTCAAGCCTGGCTGTTAAGAATCAGATCGTGTGCACGTTCCAGACCCTCATTGAGGTAGTCATGGGGAAGGCCGAAACTGATGCGTAAATGATGATCAAGCCCGAAGTGATCACCGGGCACCATCAGCAAACTTTTTTCCGTCATCATACGGTTGACCAAGTCGGTGGAATTGATGTCGAGGTTGTAGCGTAAAAACGCAATTGCCGCCGCCTGGGATGGATACAAAGTGAAGGTGTTGCCATGGGCACGCACCCATTGTTCCAGCACTGGATAGCCGGCGCGAATAAATTTGCGGGTCCGGGCCAGGATCTGCGGGCGTACTGATGGCGACAACGCAATGGCGGCCAGGGTGTTGGAGAGCATCGTCGTTGATATCGTCGTGTAATCGTGACGCGCCCACATATCATCGAGAGTGGCCGCTGGCCCCACGGCCCAACCGATGCGCAGTCCCGGCAGACCGTAAGCCTTGCTCATGGAGCCCATGGCAATGACCTTGTCGTAGCGGCCGAAAAAGGACGGCGTCTGAATATCCGTTTCACGTTCGGCACCGGCGTAGACTTCATCGGCCAGCAGCCAGGCGCCGACACGATCAGCGGCAGCGACGATCGCCTCCATCTCCGCTTCGGTCATGATCCTGCCGGTTGGATTATTCGGGTTACACACGGCAATAAGTTTGGTTGCGGCACTGACGGAGTCTTCGAGTTGCGCCAGATCCGGTGCCCAGCCGTTTTCTTCGAGCAGATTAAAGTCCTTGATATGCACGCCTCGATTTTTTGCCGCACCCCAGACCTGCATGTAATTCGGGCGCATGATCACGGCTTCGTCACCGGCTTCGAGCAGGGTTTGTATGGTCAGGAAATTGGCCTCTGCCGCACCGACCGTAACCAGTACGTTGTCCTCATTTGCGCCGTCGTACAATGCCGCGATGGTGCGGCGCAATTGTGGCTGGCCATTGGCCTGCGGATAGTTGATTTCAACATCCGCCAATGAGTCGACCGTGGTGCCATTCATCGCCAGAAGTTCGGCCAGGGTCATGGGGTGTACGCCGCTTTCGGAAAGATTGATATCGACGGTGTTTTCCCACTTGCCCATCATGCGCTCGATGGCAAACGGCTCAAATTGACTCATAAATGACTCCTTGATTGCTGTGTTGCAAATTTGCTCATGCCAGATCGCCGAGGACCTGAAGCGCTTGCGCATGGACACGGGGATCGCCTGTTGCGATGATTCGATCACCGGATAAAAAATTTAGCTCATTTCCCTTCCAGTCGCTGATAACTCCGCCGGCCCCTTTGATCACCGGGACCAGCGCCAGGTAGTCATGGATAGCGAACTGGACGTCAAAACCGAGGTCGATAAAGCCATTGGCAAGCTGGCCGTAGGCAAGACAGCTGCCACCATACACGGTCCAGCGGCAGGCGCTGCGAAGGCCCTGCAAGGCAGGCTGATCAGCTTCGTTAAAATAGTCCGGGTTGCTGGTAGACATCAATGCAGCAGCCAACGCCGGGCAGGCGCGCACCTTTACTGCCTGATTGTTGTGCAGTGTCGGTTGGCCTTCGATGCCAAGCCACCGCTGTTGGGTAACCGGCATGTCGATGATGCCTGTCACCGGCCTGCCTTGATGGAGCAAAGCAATCAAAGTTCCAAACACAGGTATTCCCGCCAGCATCGGCAGCGTGCCGTCAATGGGGTCAATGGCCCATACAAATTCCCGCTCGATGCCCATATCACCGCGCTCTTCACCCGTGATGCCGTGTCCGGGATACTGTTCCTGGATCATGGTTCGCAGTAGATCCTCAACGGTTTGGTCAATGGATGTCACTGGACTGCCATCGAGTTTGTCGAGGGCCTGGGGTGGCGAATCAAGCTGCTGACGAATGATCTTACGCCCGGCATCGGCCAGGCGTCCGGCAAATTCAGCAAATTCGGCGTAATCGGAGGAAGCAGTTGCAGACATCAATGGCAGGTCTCAGTATCAACCGGTCGAAGTCCGGGAATGCGGTGGACACTAACCAGTTTTGCAGCGACAGGCAATCGTCTGCCAGTGACAGCATCAAATGACTTCGGGTGTGCCGTCAACGCGCTATGAACGTGGCCTGTTGGCTTAGCAAGTCTTCAATAGCTCCAAAATCGACCGAATCCTGAGTATTGATGCGAAGCACGCAATCTGCTTCGTTATCCGCAGGTTCTTCCTGTTGGCTGTATTGCGCGCTGAGAACATTCAGAGTCGCCTCGGAAGGGTCATCATAGCGACTCAGAATGCGTTGCTCTAAAACTTTGGGCTCAGCGCGCGTATGTGCAATCAGGTAGGGAACACCCAACTCGCGGGCCAGAGTTTTAAAGTCCATGCGCTGGCGGGACCACAAAAATGTGGCATCGACAATTACACTGTAGCCGTTGCTGAGGGTTGATTTGGCAAGCTCCAACAGTCGTTTGTAGGTTTTGGCAGTTGCCTCCGGGCTGTACAATTTTCTTTTAATGCAACGTTTGCGTTCAACGTCGGAGCGAATTTGAATCGCACCAATCCGCTGCATCAGGGCATTTGCCAGCCAGGATTTTCCAGAGCCGGAAAGACCATGACTGAGAATCAAAGCCTGGCCGGGCCGATGATGGGTGTAACGCTCGGCCAAACGCAACCGCGAAATTACCGTTTCGTGCTCCTGAGCCAGTTGTGCGGACGATAATTGTTTCTGGCTGCTTCGCAGCATGGCGACTTTGGCACGTACCATGGCACGGTACACCTGATAGTGATGCAGTAGCGCCAGGCCTTTGTATTCGCCGCTCTTGGCCAGGTAGGCATTGAGGAATACCCAGCCAAGATCCGGGCGACCGCGCCAGTCCAGATCCATCATCACGAAGGCTACATCGCTCATGACATCGGTCCAACGCAACTTTTCATTAAACTCAATACAATCAAAGGGCAGTACCCGATTTTGGTACAGCACCAGGTTTTCAAAGTGTAGATCGCCGTGACATTCGCGGATAAATCCCCGTTTCAGGCGGGACTCAACAACAGACTCAAGTCGCAGCAGACTACAATCAGTCCAGTCTCGCAGGCGGCCGCAAAGCAGGTTCTGAATGCCAGGATCCGCACATTCTGCCAGAACATCGAAGTTCTCAAGGCAGTCCTGACGTAGCTGATCCATATTCGCAAAGCCGTTGCAGGGGTGGATAACGGCCGCCTGGCGGTGAATCCGGGCCAAATCCTTCGCCAGTTGGACGATGTGTTTCGGTTCCAGTTGGTTGCGGGCGAGAACGTTATCGAGTCGCTGGGTCTGGTCGAACTGGACCATCTTCACGGCGTATTCAAGCACCGGGCCTTGACCATTGATTCGAGGAGTATCATCGCTGCCGGTGATCGCTACGATTCCCAGATATAGTTGCGGTGCATGCCGGTGATTTAAGCGTAATTCTTCTTCACAGCAATGTTTACGCTGCTCCAGGGTGCTGAAATCGAGGAACGGCAGGCGCAGGCTTTTTTTGATCTTGTAAGCGAACGGGCCAGTCAATATTACCCAGGAGATGTGGGTCTCAATAAGTTGGCAGTCCTCGGTGCCGTGATCATAGCAGTGTGGATCCAGCAAAGACTGAATCAATTGTGGCCGCACACCTGAAGCTGCGGTGGGTGTATTTGCTGCGCTCTTGACAATTGCGGTACTCATTCAGAATACCTCTTACTCAGAATACCGGTTACGGCATCGACGACGGATCACACGTGGAAGAGTATTCAGCCGGGGGTAGGGAAATACATTGATCCGGATCAAGAGTCGTGATTTGCCCGGGAATCCAGTCTGTTACTGCAAAAAATACAATCCAGCGCAGCAAAGACCAGTAAATTAAAGGCGGTATGAGTTGACAGCCACGTCCTTGCTTTCGATAATCGCGTGCTGTCCAAAGCGCCCGTAGCTCAGCTGGATAGAGTACCTGGCTACGAACCAGGGGGTCGGGGGTTCGAATCCCTCCGGGCGCGCCATATAGAACAAAGGGTTAGCGTTTAATCAGCGCTAAGCCTTTTTCATTTATGCGGTTTTAGTGCTTCCTGCACACACACTGCACCCACATTTCCGCCCGGTACTTTCTTCAAATCCAGTCGACGATTGGCTCCCCCAGCAGGTTCAGCTTTGCGGCCATCCCTGCCAATGAAACCTGCACGAAGGCGTCATGCTGCGAGGTCAACCGTTCGAAGGTGTTCCAGTGCATCCCCTTGGGCTTCCAGCCGTTGCCGTTGATGACGCCAGCCTCCCATCCCGGCTTGTCACGGATTCGGTCAGCTTTCCTTGCTACCCGATCATCCCAGGTTTCCCGCTGACTGGGGTAGGTCAACTGGTAGCAGTGACGACAGGCGAAGATGCCGCCGCCGTAGAGTATCGCCACACGGCGACCGCAACCACGGGCGGGGCACTGGAACCAGGGACGTTGCCCGCCAAGGTGGCAGGCGGTCCAGTCAAGATAGACGGGATAACTTTCATCCTTCCAATCTTCGCACCGCTCCGGTATCGATAGGTAAGAATCACCCGATTTGTTTCAGTGCGCACGCGGATGGAAGCGACCACATCGCCATGCCGTGACCACTGCCAGCCAAAGGATTGGTGCGGGGTGGGCAGGCCATCCTGTTTGATGGCAATTATGATGACCGGATGTGATCAGCATGTTGCGGGTGATTTCATTGCGTCCCAAATTTCGCAGATTGCACCAAGCCGGATAACTGATTCGGAATGTGCGGGCCTTGCTGCGCGTGCCTGGAAGAGGGGCAAGGAAGGTGGCCTTGATTTCTGCCTGGGTGGCATGAAAGGGCTGCGGGTTGAGCTTGTTGGTCAGGTCATAGACGGCCTTTGGGTTGTGCGTCGGGTCCGCCTCCACCTCCACCTCCACCTCCACCTCCACCTCCACCTCCACCGGACCTTGCGCTTGCCTTTGCCTAGCAATGACAGGCGCAGGCGCTCGATCACGGCGGACTGGATACCGAAACCCTCGGGTTTCTTGAATTCAAATCCCTGGTTTCCCAGCCGATCCAGTTGGTAAACCTGATTGTCTTTCTGGTAGTCGTCCTGTTCGCCCAGCTTGAGGATGACTTCGGCGAATAGTTGCTGCATGTCTTTCACGTACTTGGTGTTTCCGGGGGAATGGATGTCCAGCGAGCCTTCCGACTGGGTGTAGACGAAGATGATTTCGAAGGAAGGAACGCGGGTGCGGGGGTTCACTGTGCTGTCTTCCCCTTCTTGCTCTGCCTGCCCGAAGTCGGAGAGCAGGGCGAAGAAGTTCTACTTGTTGCCCTTGCGGTTCACGACCACGCGGCAATGGCGGCCACGGCCTTCTCTTTTGCGGAAGTG
>CAZAWX010000094.1:0-13153 GCA_964488985.1 uncultured Ectothiorhodospiraceae bacterium | reverse complement strand
GCCCCGGAAACCCGAATTTTCTCGATGACGATATAACGCTCTGTCCTGGAATATTATCGATTAATTTCAAGCCTTTATGCGCAGCATTTGCGGATCATACATTGGGCTCAGTGAGCAGCGGCAGGGGTAGAGCGTGCCGGCAATATCAATTTCCCATGTTCCCGTGGCCAGGTAATCCACTGTGACAGGTTCTTCCCCGTTTTCAATCATGGCCAGGCCCACGGCACTGCCCAGCGTGTGGCCGTAACTTCCTGAGCGCACGTAACCCACCGGCACCGCATTGCGGTGGATCACTTCTGCGTGCCAAAGCATTGGTTTTGGATCGCCGACCAATACCTGCACCAGGCGCCGGGTAAAGGGTGCTGATGCCTGCTGGGCTTTAGCGGCATCGCTGCCAATAAAGCCATCGGGTTTATCCAGTGCTACGGCAAATCCCAGGCCCGTTTCAAAGGCATTGTCGGTATTGTCGATGTCGTGCCCGTAATCCCGGTAGGCTTTTTCCAGACGCAGACTGCCCAGAGCGCTCAGGCCCGCAAGTTTGAGACCGTGGTTTTTACCCTCCGCGAGCAGACGATCATAGACGTGAACGGCCTGCTCGCAGGGAATATACAGCTCATATCCCAGCTCACCCACATAGGTGATCCGCACACACAATGCACGGCCTAAACCGATATCGATATCCCGCGCGGTTCGAAATGGAAAAGCATCATGGCTCAGATCAACGGATGTCAGGGCTTGTAACAGCGCGCGAGCGTTGGGGCCTTGAATGTTTATTTGCGTCAAGCCCGATGTCATATCGGTCACGAAAGCATGATCATCATCTGTAATGTTGCGACGCAGCCAGGCCTCAGCATGGCCATGCATCGTGTCGGTCACCACCACCATGAACCTGTCCGCTTCCAGTTTGGTCACCGTCAGGTCGGCTTCCAGCTTACCGTCTTCATTGAGCCACTGGGTATAGGTGATCCGTCCAGCCTCACCGTTGACCCGATTGGCCGAGACAGTATCCAGCACCTTACCGGCGTCCCGGCCCTGGACCAGGAATTTCGCCATAAAACTCATATCGGTCAGCGTCACCGCCTCGCGGCAGGCCTTGTGTTCAGCTTCCCAGTATGGCCACCAGTTCATGCGCCCCCAGGACAGCTTATCGACCCTGGCTTGTGCTGGAGAAGGGGCAAACCAACTCGCTCCCTCCCAGCCACTGACCTCCGTAAAGTAAGCCCCGGCAGCGGCCAGACGATCATGCAAAACGGAGCGCTTTGCACCACGGGCGCGTGTCGGTGATTTGGTAGGGTAGTGGCACTTGTACGCCTGACCGAGCATTTCCGTGGCCCGCTCGCGTCGGTATTCAGGATTGACCTGACCCGCATGGACCCGATCAGCATTAAAGCCCGTGACATCCACATCCGGCCTGCCATTTAAAATCCAATGCGCCATGATGCGGCCCAGCCCGCCCCCGGACAAAATGCCGATGGAGTTCAGACCGGCGCAAACAAAATAGTTTTTAAGCTGAGCAGCCTCGCCGACGATGGGAGCAAAATCCGGAGTGAAACTTTCCGGGCCACAGAAGAATTTTTTAACGCCGCTTTCCAGACTGACGGGCACGCGGCTCATGCATTTTTCAAGAAACGGCCCCATGCGTTCCCAATCTGGCTGAATTTCGCCGAACGAAAAGTCCTGTGGAATGCCTTCGACCTGCCAGGGAACATTTTCCGGCTCGAACAAGCCCACCATCAGACCGCCGACTTCCTCACGGTAATAGCCGTAATGCGAGGGGTCCTCCAACACTGGCCAATCCGAACGTATGCCTGCAATGGCCTCGGTGATCAGATAGTAGTGTTCCGCAGCCTGGTTTGGTATCACAACACCGTGGCGGGCGCCAAACTGGCGTGCCCACATTCCGGCACAGTTGACCACGAATTCACAGGCAATGGTGCCTTGATCGGTGGTTACGCCCGTTGCCTTGCCCCTGCTGCGGGTAATCCCCGTTGCACACACGCCGGTAATAATATTAACGCCGCGCATACGCGCACCCGTGGCCAGGGACATGGTCACGTCCACAGGATTTATGCGCCCGTCATCCTTGACATAAAACCCGGCCAGTACGTCATCCACCCGGGCGATCGGGAACAGGCTCTCAACCTCTCGGGGGGAGATTTCCTCCACATCGACACCGCAGTAGCGGTTGAAGGCGGCAACCCGGCGGTACTCCTCCAGACGATCCTTACTGGTCGCCACTTCTATAAAGCCACATTGGTTAAGTCCGGTGGCCTGGCCGGTTTCCGCTTCCAGCCGGGAGTAAAGATCACGGCTGTATTTGCGGATTTCAGTGGATGTTTCCGAAGTGCTGCCAAACGTACAGATCAAACCCGCCGCGTGCCAGGTGGTCCCTGAAGTGATCCGGTCACGTTCCAGCAGCACCACATCGCTACACCCCATGTGGCCCAGGTGATAGGCCACCGAGGCGCCGATTATCCCGCCTCCGACGATGACCACGCGGGCTGATGAGGGCAATGGGCTGGGCTTACCTTGTTTTGTGTCGCTCATGGAATTTCACCATCTAGAGGGGAGTATCGGTTCATAGGTTAGTCAGTTCCTGAGTGTATCAATATACTGACGCGCCCGGCTTTGTTTGGACGCAAATATATTCTTTCAGCTCACTACCACTTTTGATTGATCAGGAAAATCTACATCGATCCCCTTGGGAATCGTATCTACCGTGCTCGATGGTTTCGGCATGTCCGTGCAACTGCAGGTGCGCATCGTCAGGTTGCCATTTATCATTACGGGCTTTCAACCAACGCGCCGCGTTGGCAATGCCTGGAAACGATGATGTCTACCTATACCCGTGAGCTTTATCCTGCCATTGAGCCTTATGCCAGCAGTACGATTCAGGTGGATGAAATCCATTGCCTGTATTACGAGGAATGTGGCAACCCCCAGGGTAAGCCCGTGGTGTTTTTACACGGTGGCCCCGGCGGAGGCGTAAATGCCGACTATCGGCGTTACTTTGACCCACAGGCATACCGGGTCATCCTTTTCGACCAACGTGGTTGTGGCCGTTCTACCCCCCATGCCTGCCTCGAAGCGAATACCACTTGGCATCTGGTCAGTGACATTGAGGCAATACGGGAGCGGCTTGGCATCGATTGCTGGCAGGTTTTTGGTGGTTCCTGGGGCAGTACCCTGGCACTGGCCTATGCCCAAAGCCATCCGCAGCGGGTCACTGAACTGGTGTTGCGGGGATTGTTTACCCTGCGCCGCGCTGAATTGCTGTGGTTTTATCAACACGGTGCCAGTGAGATTTTCCCCGATGCCTGGGAGGATTACCTGGCCCCGATCCCGGAATCTGAACGGGACGACATGATCAGCGCTTATTATCGGCGCCTCACTGGAGAAGATCTGGAGGTACGCCGACAATGTGCCCGGGCCTGGTCGACCTGGGAGGGCACCACCGTGTCCTTGCTGCCGAGTGTAAAACGTCAGGCGCGATTTGGCGAAGACGATTTTGCCCTGTCTTTTGCCCGCATCGAGTGCCATTACTTTAGCCATGGCGGGTTTTTCAACCGGGATGATCAATTGCTTCATGATCTGCCAAAAATTCAGCATATCCCGGCCGTGCTAGTGCAGGGGCGATATGATATGTGTACACCACTGCGTACCGCTTGGGAGATCCATAAAGCCTGGCCCCAGGCAGACTTCAGACTCATCCGGGATGCCGGCCATGCGGCCAGTGAGCCGGGGATAGTGCACGAATTGGTAGCGGCGACCGACAGGTTCCGTTTTTAATCCTGAGGACTCGCAGCAGGCACCGGCAAGACACAACAACGTGGTAAACAAGCCGGTACACAGAGGTGTTTTTGTGCTGCTCATGGCATGCCGGGGGCTAGTTGAGTGCATGAGCAATGGCTCAGTGTTGGTTTCCATGCGTCATGGAATAAAAATTACATGGAATAAAAATTACACTGGCCCTGAGGCTTATTCACGCCTATCCTTAGCCGTTTCGTGTGATAACTCCCAACCACAGCCCGGCGCGAGACGATGGCTAAAATAATTGCAATGACCAATCAGAAGGGCGGTGTCGGCAAGACAACCTCCGCAATCAATCTGGGCGCGTCTTTTGCTGCCATGAAGCGCCGAATCCTGCTGGTGGATCTGGATCCTCAGGGCAATGCCACGATGGGTTGTGGTGTCGACAAGCGAGGTGTCAGCACGTCAGCCTATGATTTGCTGATGGGCGAGGCTGGCCTGGCTGAGGTGGTGATGCATGTGGAGCACAGTAATTTCGATCTGGTTCCGAGTAACGCTGATCTCACCGGCGCTGAAGTCGGTTTGATCGATGAACTTGGTCGTGAACTCAGGCTTAAGCAAGCCCTTGACCCGGTGCGCAGTGATTACGACTACATCATTATTGACTGCCCGCCAGCCCTCAGCATGCTGACCATCAATGCGTTGACAGCCGCTGATTCAGTCCTGATCCCGATGCAGTGTGAATACTATGCCCTGGAAGGGCTTAGTGCATTGCTTGAGACGGTCGAAAAAATACGCAGGATTTTGAACCCAAAACTTAAAGTGGAAGGCCTGCTCCGAACCATGTTTGATTCCCGCAACAATCTTTCCAATCAGGTCTCCCAGCAACTGACCCGGCACTTCGGTGCGAAAGTCTACAGTACGGTGGTTCCGCGCAACGTGCGACTTGCCGAGGCCCCGAGTCATGGCTTGCCGGCGCTTTTGTACGACAAAAACTCAAGCGGAGCACTGGCTTATCTGGCACTGGCGGGCGAGGTTCTGCGCCGTGATCGGGCGCAGCCGGAGGTACTGCAATAGTGGCCAGACGCAAGGGGCTTGGAAGGGGGCTGGATGCCCTGTTGAGTGGCAGTCCGGTTCTGGATGCCGAGGAGGCAGGCGAACTGCGCATGGTGGCCGTGGATATGATCGAGCGAGGTCGTTTCCAGCCGCGCACGCAGTTCGATGAAACTGCACTGCAGGAGCTGGCCGCTTCTATTAGCGAACAGGGCTTGCTGCAACCTGTGGTAGTAAGGCCTCTGACCTCAGGTAATTTTGAACTTCTTGCCGGGGAACGTCGTTGGCGGGCCTGTCAACTGGCAGGGCTGGCGCAAATGCCGGTGTTGGTTCGTGACATAAAGGATCAGGATGCGCTGGCCATCGCCTTGATAGAGAATATTCAACGCAAGGATCTGAATGCGCTTGAAGAGGCCAGGGCATTGCAACGCCTGATCGCTGAGTTCGAGCTGAGTCATGCCCGGGCGGCGCAAGCCGTGGGCCGTTCCCGGTCTGCCTTGAGTAATTTGTTACGTTTGCTGGATCTCAACCCGGATGTACAGACGTTAGTGGAATCCGGTGCCCTGGACATGGGCCATGGGCGTGCCTTGCTCGGACTGGCACAAGGGCAGCAAAGCCAGGTTGCGCAGGAGGTCGTGGCGAAGGGCTTGAGTGCCAGGCAAACTGAAGCATTAGTGCGCAAGCTGAAAAAAACTGCGGGAGCAAACAATTCCCGCAGCCAGCAGCCGGATCCGGATGTCGTTGTCTTGCAACGTCAGCTACAGGAGAAATTAGCCGCCAGGGTCGAGATCAAAACCGGTCGCGGCGGGCGAGGGTCACTCACCGTTCATTACCGTTCTCTTGATGAATTGGATGGGATATTACGACACATCAAATAAAATTCATCCTCCGGAGAACGTCAAGAAACTTATTAACACTGGCCAGAATTTATGGGCTATACAGCACAGGGCAAGTGGATTTTTTTGAGAAAATATTCTCTCTTGGTCGTATTGACAGTGACTCAATTTTGTCGATGGGGCATAATCCGCCTTGCCGTAGAGAAGGTATCGCCTTTATACTCCGCGCGCTTTATGTTGGCATCATCTGAACGGAGAGTCGTTTGGGCGATTCAGCATACCGAATGACGGCAATCTGGATATTGACAGCCCAGGCTCTGCTGACTTTGGTCGTGGCGCTTGTGCTATTGGTGTGGTCCGGACCGCGGGATGCGTACTCTGCCTTAGTTGGCGGAGTAATTTGTGTTTTATCAGGGGCTTATCTCGCACAGCGAATGTTCGGAAACAAGCCCGGTGTTAATCCTGCACGGTTGGTGCGGGCGTTTTATATTGGTGAAGCGACGAAAATTGCCCTTACGGCACTGATGTTTCTCCTCACCATCGTCTATCTGGATGTGGATGTCCTGATTGTGATTTTGACCTATATGGCAGCACTCAGTATGTATTGGTTAGCATTGCTGGCGACGGCGAGGAGGATTTCCTAACGTGGCCGTTGAGCACGAAGCCCCTGAATCGATCACGGGCTATATCGTCCATCACCTGACCAACCTGCGGGTTGGCCATGGTTTCTGGACGCTTAATATCGATACCCTGTTCTGGTCCATCACCCTCGCTGGACTCTTTGCCTGGTTCTTTTACAAAGCCGCATCTAATGCCAGTTCTGACACCCCCCGCGGATGGCAGAGCTTTGTTGAGATGATCCTTGAATTTGTTGATGATCAGGTGCGCAGCACCTTTCATGGTACCAGTAAGCTCATCGCACCGATGGCGCTGACCATATTCTGTTGGGTGTTTGCCATGAATTTCATGGATTTGCTGCCGGTTGACCTGCTGCCTGCCGTGGCTGGCGGCATCGGCATTAAATACATGAAAGTCGTGCCCACCACGGACATGAACGCGACGTTCGCCATGTCAATTACCGTGTTTGTTCTGATTTTGTTTTACAATATCAAAATCAAAGGTGCCCATCTGATCAAAGAGGTATGTACTGTCCCCTTCGGCGTTGCGCTGTTTCCGGTTAATATCTTGTTCCGTGTCATTGAGGAAGTGGCCAAACCCATTTCACTCGCTCTGCGTCTGTTCGGAAATCTCTATGCGGGTGAACTGATCTTTATTTTGATCGCCCTCTTTACGTTGGGCGAAACTGCCAGCAGTTTGACCAGCGGTGCAGGGCCCATGGCCTTGTTTGCAGCACAGATAATACTCGGCCTGGTGTGGGCAATCTTTCATATTCTGATCATTACACTGCAGGCCTTTATTTTTATGATGCTCACGATTGTGTATCTGAGCATGGCCCACGAATCACATTAATACAGTATTCATTTCACACAACAGGTTCCAGACCTTACAGTTCCAGGAGATAAAGAGATGGAAGGTATCATCGAACACGTAGCAAACATTCAGGGCATGACGGCGATCGCCGTGAGTATTCTGATTGGCATGGGTGCCATGGGAACCGCCATCGGTTTTGGCATCCTTGGTGGAAAATTTCTCGAAGGTGCGGCTCGTCAGCCAGATCTTGCCCCAATGCTGCAGGTGAAAATGTTCATCGTTGCCGGCCTGCTCGACGCAGTGTCAATGATCGGCGTGGGTATTGCGTTGTTCTTCACTTTTGCGAATCCGTTTGCTGAAGCCGTCAAGAGCATGGTGGCTGGTTAAGACCGCACCCGCGTTACGTCACAGGAAAAACGGAGGCAAGTGAAGTGAGCATCAATGCAACACTATTCGCACAGATGGTGGTTTTTGCGCTGCTCGTTTGGTTCAGCATGTCATTTGTCTGGCCTATGCTGCTCAAACAGATGCAATTGCGTGAAACACGAATTTCCGATGGCTTGGCTGCAGCGGATAAAGGCCAGCGTAGTCTGGAAGATGCGCAGGAAAAAACCACTGAGATGCTTCATGAGGGTCGGGAGAAGGCTCAGGAGTTTATCGCTCAGGCGCAAAAGCGCGGTGACGATATTGTCGAGGAATCCAAAGCCCAGGCTCGGTTGGAAGGCGAACGTCTGATCGAAATAGCCCGTTCCCAGATTGAACAGGAACGCAATCAGGCCCGCGAGGAACTGCGTGGTGAAGTGGCGTCCTTGGCTTTGCAGGGCGCGGAACAGGTCTTGCAACGTGAAGTCGATGCCAATGCCCATAGCGACTCTCTTGCTAAACTCGCAGCTCAACTCTAGGCCTGAGGTTTAGCCAAGCTCATGGAATCCAACAGCAAATCAGCACGGCCATACGCTATAGCGGCTTTCAAGCAGGCTGAGCAGGAAGGGCGCACAGCCGAGTGGGCTGCAATGCTCGATCAGCTTGTGGTGGTGGTGAGTGATCCACTCATGAAAGGCTTGATCAGCAATCCTAATGTTGGCAGCGCGCAACTGGCGGATCTGGTCATCGATGTTTGTGGCGATACATTATCAAACACAGGATGTAACTTTGTCCGCATCCTCTGTGAGAATCGACGCCTGAGCATCATTCACGACATAGCGAGCGCCTACCACGAGGCCCGGGCCCGGCAGGAAAAGCGCGCTGATGTCGTGGTTTCAAGCGCCTATGAACTGACCCCTGCCGAACAAAATACGATCAACGTGGCAATGACCAAACGATTGGGTTCCCGGGTTGATTTGCGCGTAGAAGTCGATCCCAGTTTGATCGGGGGTGTGGTGATTCGTAGCGGTGATACCGTGCTCGATGCATCCATCCGCGGCCGATTAGAACAACTTGCACAGTCCGTGGCTTAATCAGTCACGACCCGAATGAGGTTTTAACAACATGGCACTTACCGCAACTGAAGTCAGCGATCTCATCAAAAAGAAGATCGAGAATTTTGACGTCGGCGTAGAAGCGCGAACAGAAGGCACAATTGTCACCCTGACGGACGGTATCGTCCGTATTCATGGCTTAAGCGATGCCATGCAGGGAGAGATGATCGAGTTTCCTGGCGGCACTTTTGGTTTGGCACTGAACCTGGAACGTGATTCAGTCGGTGCCGTCGTGATGGGTAACTATGAGCACCTGTCAGAAGGCGATACAGTTAAATGTACCGGACGTATTCTCGAAGTGCCCGTCGGCCGCGGATTGCTGGGACGGGTGGTTAATTCCCTTGGTGAAGCCATTGATGGTAAAGGTGATATCGAGGCGGATGGGACGTCCCCCATTGAAAAGGTCGCCCCTGGCGTCATCAGCCGTCAGTCGGTGGACCAGCCGGTACAGACCGGACTCAAGGCAATTGATGCCATGGTGCCGATTGGCCGTGGCCAGCGTGAATTGATTATTGGCGATCGCCAGACCGGCAAAACGGCAGTGGCAATCGATACCATCATCAATCAGAAAGATACCGGCATCACCTGTATTTATGTCGCCATTGGGCAAAAGGCATCGTCGATTGCCAACGTGGTCCGTAAGTTGGATGAGCACGGTGCAATGGATCACACCATTGTCGTGGCGGCCAGCGCTTCGGACACAGCAGCCCTGCAGTACATTGCCCCGTATACCGGTTGCACCATGGGCGAGTATTTCCGCGATCGTGGCGAGGATGCCCTGATTATTTATGACGATTTGACCAAGCAGGCCTGGGCGTATCGGCAGGTATCGCTATTGCTGCGTCGGCCCCCCGGACGCGAGGCGTATCCAGGTGATGTGTTTTATCTGCATTCCCGCTTGTTGGAGCGTGCAGCACGAATCAATGCAGAACATGTGGAAGAAATAACCAACGGCGAAGTGAAGGGCAAAACCGGATCATTGACGGCTCTGCCCATTATTGAAACCCAGGCGGGTGATGTGTCTGCGTTCATCCCGACCAACGTGATTTCAATTACCGACGGGCAGATTTTCCTGGAGACGAGTTTATTTAACGCCAACATCCGTCCTGCCATTAATGCAGGTTTATCCGTGTCGCGCGTGGGTGGCGCAGCGCAGACGCCCATCGTCAAAAAACTCGGTGGCGGGGTGCGACTGGCACTGGCTCAATACCGGGAACTGGCGGCTTTTGCACAGTTTGCTTCGGATCTGGACGAAGCGACACGCAAGCAGTTGGAACGTGGCCAGCGGGTCATGGAGTTGATGAAGCAAAAACAATATTCCCCCATGAGCGTGGCACAGCAGGCGGTATCATTATTTGCGGTGGATCAGGGGTATCTTGATGATCTCGAACTGCATGCAGTGGGCCCATTCGAAGCGGCACTGATGGCCTATATGGCTTCCGACCAAAGTGAATTTATGGATGCTATTAATGCCGATCCTAAATATACGGATGACGTTGCTGAAAAACTTAAATCAGCATTGGATGACTTTAAGGCAAACCATACCTGGTAAGACGATATTGAGTGAGCAGTCCGGGCGCGAAATATTGCGTGCCGGATTGGATGGCTAGACACAATTAACGAAAGGCTTGCAGCATGGCTGGCGCAAAAGAAATACGCAGCAAAATCAGCAGCATCAAAAATACGCAGAAGATTACGCGGGCGATGGAAATGGTCGCCGCGAGCAAAATGCGCAAAGCCCAGGAACGCATGCGTACTGCCCGTCCGTACGCGCTGAAAATTCGCAATGTGGTTCGCCATGTTCGAGAAGCCAATCTGGAATATGCGCATCCTTTTTTGCTGGACCGGGAGGTCAAGCGGGTAGGCTACATCGTGATGTCTTCGGATCGGGGCCTTTGCGGTGGTTTGAACTCCAATATGTTTCGTGCCCTGCTCAAGCATATGGATGAATGGCGTGACCAGGGCATTGAACAGGATTTTTGTGTTATTGGATCCAAGGGTTCAGCATGGTTAAAGCGCATGGGGGCCAACCTCGTCGGGCAGGTTACCCACATCGGTGATTCTCCGTCTCTGGAAGAATTGCTGGGCACGTTGAATATCATGTGTACCGCCTATACCGAAGGTCGTATTGACCGGTTGTACTTTGTCTACAACGAATTTGTTAATTCCATGACACAGACGCCGATTCTTGAGCAGTTATTACCGCGCGAAGTCGACGAAAATGACGAAGCCGTACAGCATCACTGGGATTACATCTATGAACCCGATGCCAAGGAAGTTCTTGATACCTTGATGTTGCGTTACATTGAGTCGTTGTTGTATTCGGGTGTTATGGAAAACATTGCCTCGGAAATGGCGGCGCGGATGGTTGCCATGAAGGCGGCTTCAGACAATGCCGGCAACCTGATTGATGAATTGCAGTTGATATACAACAAAGCCCGCCAGGCGGCTATTACCCAGGAATTATCTGAAATCGTTGCCGGTGCGGCAGCGGTTTGAACGCATACTACAAAGTAATTTACGAATTAACGAGAGTCTAGAGGTTGCAACCATGAGTGCTGGCAACATTGTCGAAATCATTGGCGCCGTAGTTGACGTGGAATTTCCACGTGATTCGGTGCCGAAAGTTTATGATGCGCTAAAAGTCGATAACGGCTTGACCCTTGAAGTGCAGCAACAAATCGGTGATGGTGTGGTTCGCACTATCGCCATGGGGTCTACAGATGGCGTACGTCGCGGTGCTAACGTGGATAACACGGGTGCGCCAATATCCGTCCCGGTCGGTCAGAAAACGCTGGGCCGGATCATGGACGTGCTGGGAAATGCAGTCGATGGACAGGAAGAAGTCGCCTCTGAGGAGCGTTGGCCCATTCACCGCCAACCACCAAGTTATGTCGATCAGGCTGCCAGTGTCGAAATTCTTGAAACCGGCATTAAAGTTATCGATTTGATTTGCCCGTTCAACAAGGGCGGTAAAGTTGGTTTGTTTGGCGGTGCTGGCGTTGGCAAAACCGTGACCCTGATGGAACTCATCCGCAATATTGCGGCCGAACACAGTGGTTATTCGGTATTTGCAGGCGTTGGTGAGCGTACCCGTGAGGGTAATGACTTTTATCATGAAATGACGGATTCGGGCGTGCTGAATCAGGTGGCATTGGTCTACGGTCAGATGAACGAGCCTCCCGGCAACCGCCTGCGCGTGGCCCTGACGGGGCTGACCATGGCTGAATTCTTCCGTGAGGAAGGCCGCGATGTATTGTTGTTTGTCGACAATATTTATCGCTATACATTGGCCGGTGTGGAATGTTCAGCGTTGCTGGGCCGCATGCCTTCGGCCGTGGGCTATCAGCCGACCCTGGCTGAGGAAATGGGTGCACTGCAGGAACGCATCACCTCGACTAAAAACGGTTCAATTACCTCTATTCAGGCGGTGTATGTGCCTGCCGATGATCTTACAGATCCTTCCCCGGCAACTACATTTGCACACCTTGATGCGACCCTGGTGTTGTCACGACAGATTGCTGAGTTGGGGATTTACCCGGCGGTGGATCCTTTGGACTCAACCTCCAGACAATTGGATCCGTTGGTTGTCGGCAACGAGCATTACGATGTTGCCCGATCCGTGCAGGGTGTCCTGCAACGTTACAAAGAGTTGCGTGACATCATTGCTATTCTGGGTATGGATGAACTGTCAGACGAAGATAAACTGGCGGTGACCCGGGCGCGGAAAATTCAGCGCTTTTTGTCCCAGCCGTTCTTCGTGGCTGAGACGTTTACCGGTGCACCGGGCAAGTATGTCCCACTGAAGGATACTATCGCTGGATTTAAGGCGATTATCGATGGCGAAATGGATGAATACCCGGAGCAGGCCTTTTACATGGTCGGCAGCATTGAGGAAGTGAAGGATCGTGCTAAAAATCTATAATGATCGCATGATTTTCGAATTTTTCTGTACCGGTTTAATTAGGGTTTAAGTATGGCCTCCACAATTCGAGTCGAGATCGTCAGCGCCGAGAAAGAGTTGTATACGGGCGAGGCCACTATGGTGTTTGCTCCGGCGCTACTCGGTGAGGTCGGCATAGCCCCACAACATACCGCCATGCTGACGCCATTGGCGCCGGGTGATGTGCGGGTACGTACGGTTGAAGGTGATGACGAAGTTATCTATGTTTCAGGCGGGATCCTGGAAGTTCAGCCAGATGTCGTGACCGTTCTGTCCGATACTGCAATTCGCGCTCAGGACATTGATGAAGAAGCCGTTTTACGTGCTCAGGAAGAGGCCAAGAGGACGTTGGCCGAACATGGCAATGAAGTGGATGAGGCCAGGGCCAGGGCTGAACTCATCCAGGCAGCTGCCCAGTTGCAAGCGTTGCGTAAGATTCGTAAAGGCTGATTAGTCCTGGGGTGAGGCTGTAAATATTTCTGTGTAACTGCCAGGTTCAAATGTAGTCAAGCAATCGGTCTTCAAATTCGATCATAAATCGATTCAATGCGGGTTTCCAATTGCGCAGCGGCATGGTCCATCGTTTCGATGCCGCCTGGATTGTCGGGTAGATGCTTCGCAGATCCGCTTCCGCAGCCGGGTGTTCATGAATAATGCAGGTT
>CAZAWX010000093.1:0-13160 GCA_964488985.1 uncultured Ectothiorhodospiraceae bacterium | reverse complement strand
CTCGCGAGGACGGATCATTCCATGCCCCGGTCGAAGACATGAACCCCTGGCGCCGACGTTAGCCGATAGGGTCTTATGGGCACCATCCTCAGCGTTACCGTTCGCAGATAAGTCCCGTTGCAGGGTGAAGCAGAGATAAGTTGCCTCATAACACAAGCTGGGCGTGCACCCCGGAAAATAGCGACTGACCTTGTCCAGCTGTGTGAGTAAACCCTTCTATGTTGGCCGGCATTTGAAATTGATGATTTCACCGCTGTCTTTGTCCAAAGCGGCACTGTGGTAGTGAGTATCGTCGATATCTTCTATTGTCGGCAGACTTCAGTTCGTCGCGAATCGCACTACAGGATCCAGAACCACCCACCACCAGGGCATGGCTATAGGGGATAATTCCCTTGGCATTCACCGCGTTGATCACGGGTGCGCCGAGCTTGCACGCCAACTCGACAACCGCAGCCTTGGCACGAATTGCACCGGCCCCGGGCGCTCGCTGTTGAATACGGTAAAGGCCCATGCCAAGTTGGTGGCTGCGATTCACTGAAGAGATGACCAGCATCGGGGTGGAGTCAGCCGAAGCCTGTCCCATCGCTGTCACGATATTGGTCATACCCGGGCGGTAATGATCAAGCAGGTCGCCATATTAATGTTCTGACAAGTTTCAACAATGCGCTATGCGCGGTATTACCCAAGGGATCATAGGCAGGTGCGACTTCGACCAGATCGCCATTGAAACACACAACTTGCAATTTCCTTCTTGACTAAAGAAAGAAGAAGATTATATTAGACCAGTTGCAGACTGGTATATATGCGTGATTATTATGGCTGAAGTGGGTGCATTTGAAGCGAAAACACACTTACCCCAACTGTTGGAACGGGTTCGAAAAGGCGAGCGCATCGTTATTACCAAACACGGTCAACCGATAGCCGAATTAATGCCCTTCAAAAAGCGTGATCCCAACAAAACGCGCACCACCATTGATCGCCTCAAAGCGTTTCAAAAATCCCACCGCCTGGGCGGTCTGTCTATTCGGGAAATGATCGAGGAAGGACGCAGATTCTGATGGCGTTCGTGCTGGATTGCTCGGTCACCATGGCCTGGGTATTTCCTGACGAAGCCTGCGAGTCTACCGAGGCCCTGCTTGAATCCCTGTTAGTTGACAGTGCGGTTGTGCCGGCACTGTGGCCCGTGGAAGTGACCAATGTACTCCTGGTTGCTACGCGCCGGGGCAGAATAACCGAGGCTGAGTGGCCACAGATCCGTGACAACCTTGAGGCTTTACCCATTGACGTCGATGAGCAGTCCCGTGGCAACGTTTTGCAGTCCATCTTGCCGATCGCCAGTGCTTATCGCCTGTCTGCCTATGATGCGATGTATCTCGAACTCGCCTTGAGACTGAATATCCCCCTGGCGACACTGGATCGAAAGCTTGCCAATTCGGCTAAACAGGCCGGTGTGGAAGTGCTTTGCGCGTGACGATGTCAAATGCAAGCCTCGTTCGCGGCGAGGCAGCTTATCCTCCTGTCTCAAGCGCCGATGCTGTCAAAACGTGACTTCAAGAGGCACTCATATCAGTGTCTCTCTCGCTGCCCGCCTGGGCGTCAGGGGATATATTTGAAATCCAGTTGGTTGCCCCTTTAAATTCTATTGTCTCGCGTATGCCGCCAGGAAGTCCGACAGGCTTTCAGGCAAGCGCATCGCGAACCTCGTAATGGCGCTTTGCCTGGTCAATAAACTAAATCCCCGGGCGTTGTCGGCAGGTATTAATTTCCACACTCCGGGGCAGTTGGGATCAGATAATCTCGAAATACCGATCCATCTCCCAGTCGGTCACCGCTTTGCGGAACTCGCGCTCTTCCCATTCCCGGGTGGCCGCATAGTGCTGAACGAAATCCTCACCGAACCACTCCTGGGCCATTTTGGATTTGCGTAAACGCTGGGCGGCCTCGAAGAGTGTATGGGGGAGTGCCAGCTTTTTTGGGAACGTCTGAGCATAGGCGTTGCCTTGAACGAAGGGAGTGGGCTCGAGTTTTTGTCGTATCCCCTCAAGACCGGAAGCCAGGGCGGCAGCCAGGGCTAGATAAGGATTGGCATCGGCGGCGGAGATACGGTACTCCGAGCGTATGGATTTGGCCCCGCCCGGCACCACGCGCAGGGCGCAGGTACGGTTATCGACACCCAGAGAAGCATCCGTTGGCGCCCAGAAGCCGGGTACCAGGCGTCTGAAACTATTGACGGTGGGCGCGATCATGGCCAGCAGTTCCGGCATGAAGTGTTGCTGACCGGCAAGAAAGTGGCGCATGCAGTTGCTGATGCCGTATTCCGCCTGTTCGTCGTGAAACACGGGGTTGCCGTTTTTATCGCTCAGTGAAATATGCATATGGCCACTGGACCCAGGCCAGTCCGTGGACCAGCGGGCCATGAAGGTCGCCATCAGGCCCTGGCGTTGCATATAGATTTTACAGAAGGTTTTGAATAATCCGGCTTTATCCGCGGCCTTGAGTGCATCATCAACCGCAATGGCGGCTTCCATCACCCCGGGGCCGGTTTCCTCGTGCAGACCTTCAATTCGGAAGTCCATTGCCTCGGACAGATCCAGCAACCCGGTATAGAGATCGGACTGGGTGGAGTTGCGCAACACGGAATAGCCGAAATGGCCTGGTTCAAGGGGGGTCATATCACGGTAGTGTTTGTCCCGGCATGAATGTGATGTTTCTTCAAAAATAAAGAACTCGTACTCAAAGCCCGCCTTGGCCGCAAAGCCAAGTTGTTGCATTTGCTCCAGAACCCGACGCAGGCAACCTCGTGGGCAAACGCTTTCGGCTGCTGCGGAAAATTCGCTGAGTACAAACAGCCCATTGTCTTCCATAGGCATATTCCGATAGGTATCGGGCAGCAATCGCACCGGCGCATCGGGGTAACCGCTATGCCAGCCGGTGTATTTGACGTTGTCATACAACTGGTCTTTCGAATCCCAGCCCAGGACGACATTACAAAAGCCGTAACCCTTGTCCAGTGCGGAGTAAAATTTGTCCCGGCTCATGTATTTGCCACGCATGATGCCATCAATATCGAACACCCCGACTTTGATATGAGTCAGCTCCCGTTGTTCGATGATTTGTTTGATTTCGGTAATGGCTGACGCGTCCAGTTGTGTCATTGGTTTTCTCCAGTCAATGGGCATTCCTGTGGAATTGCCGCTTGGTTCATGCTTCGGAATCAGTAGGTACGGCAGTCTCGTTTTCGCTGTGATCCCCTTCGGGTCCAAGCAAGATGGCCAGCCAACGGGTACTGTCATTGCTGTCCAGGGCTATTTTTGCGGTGATCGTCAGGGGTACGGACAAAAACATGCCGACAGGTCCAAATACCCAGCCCCAGAAAACCAGTGAAATGAACACCACCAGGGTGGACAATCCAAGACCACGGCCCATGAAACGGGGTTCGATCACATTGCCGACCACTGAATTGACGACCAGATAGCCCCCGGCCGCCCAGGCGGCCGTGCCAAGGCCGAGATCCACCAGGGCGAACAGGACGGCAGGGACTGCGGCAATGATGGAGCCGATATTCGGCACAAAGTTAAGCAGTAGCGCCAGTAAGCCCCAGAGCAATGGGAATTTCACCCCCAGAAATATCATCCACAGGGCAATCACCGCTCCGGTACCGAGGCTGGCCATGGTTTTTATGGCCAGATAATGATTGACGTTCTCGCTGAATTGGCGAAATCGTGCCAGAGAGGACTGTGGATCGGTGGAGATGGCGCGAATTTTCGATGGAAAGCTGTGGGCTTCAAAGAGGATAAAAATAACCGTCAGCAAAATGAGAAAGGTATTGGCCAGGACACCGCCAAAGCCATTGAAAATATCCGCCACCAATTGAATCACCGCACCGGGATTGAAGTAGTCCGAGAACTGGTTTTTTTCAACGGGGACCCCAAGTCCTTGCAGCCACTGGGTACTCTCGATGGTTTTAAGGTTGACCAGATCTTTGTAATGGGGCAATTGGCGGCTGAATCTGGCAATCGACGATCCCACCACGGCACTGAGTCCGATGCCTAAAATAGTGACCATCCCAAGCACGCTGAGCATGGCCATGAACTTCGGAAAACCCTTACGCTCCAGCCAGAACATGGGTGGGGCACTGACGATGGCGATAAAAATTGCCAATAAAAACGGCACGATTAGTGCGTGCGCCGCCTTCATACCGGCAATCACCACCACGAAGGCGGCGAGGGTGAGGAGAATCCCTGCGGCAGGTGAGCGTTTTGAAGTCGTCTGTTTAATCATGGCCGCCTAAGGGTCCGCCGCAAAATAACTGTGCAATCTGGCAAGCCGCCTTAGGGCCATCTTTGAACGATCCTCAATCACAAAATCCTCGCATTAGCCCTGCTAGTGCTGCGGTTTTGCTCAATCGGATCGTCCAAATCTACCCCCAATGCGGGTGCCATCTCCGCGCAGTAATTCTGCGGCGGACCCTAGCAGGCAGTATGTACCGTCCCGGCAGTGACAGTATAATGACTTGTCTGCGGCCATGACAGTCGTGTTATTTTTCTGTGCAATCGGTATCTCCATGATCTCCCAGTTTCCCCGCATCGCCCTGGCACAAATGGAGGTGATTCCAGCGCGCCCTGATCTTAACTTCACACGCATGTGCCGGTTTATCGATGCGGCCAGAGAGCAGAGGGTGCAGGTGCTGGCTTTTCCGGAAATGTGCCTGAGTGGTTATATTCTGGGCGACTTGTGGGAGGTGGATACGGTTGTCAAGGATTTTGCCGCGTACTCGCAACGGGTTTGCGACATTAGCCAGGGATTGACCCTCGTGTTCGGCAATGTCGCTGTCGACCCACAGCAAATAGGCGAAGATGGCCGTTTGCGTAAATTCAATGCAGCGTTGGTTTGCCATGATGGCCAGTTTGTCGGTCGTCCGGATTTACCGCCGGGGTTGCCGCTTGGTTGCCAGGCCAAGACCCTGCACCCGGATTACCGCTATTTTGATGATGACCGGCATTTTTATTCATTGCGCAAACTTGCGGTTGCCAGGGGCAGGGAACTGGAAGATTACCAATTGCCTTTCTGTGTGCCCTGGTGCGATGACGATGGTCAGCAGCAACGTTTTAGTTTTGGTGTGCAGTTGTGTGAGGACATCTGGTTTCAGGATTACCGCCGCAGGCGACAGGTCATGGATACCTGTAAACCGTACCGGGCGCACGGTGCACAGGCCATGTTCAATCTCTCGGCATCCCCCTGGAGCGCGCTTAAAAACAGCAAACGCAACCGGGTGATTCACGACGCGCTGGTGGATTCGCCGATGCCGTTTTACTACATCAATCAGGTTGGGGCGCAGAACAATGGCAAAAACATCCTGGTCTTCGATGGCGATACCTGCGCCTATGCGGCCAATGGTGAAGTAGTCTGCCGGGCCCGGGCCTGGGAGGAACAATTATTGCTCACAGAGAGCGGTGTCGTATCCCCGGCCCTGAAATCTTTAGAGGATATACACCAGGGAATTGTGGCCGGCATCCGCCATCTGGATCGGATCCGGGGCCAACAAAACCGCTATCTGATTGGAGTCAGTGGTGGCGTCGATTCAGCAGTAGTGACCAGCTTGCTCTGTGCAGCGGTTGGTGCCGAGAGGGTCTTCGCGGTGAATATGCCCAGCCGTTTTAATTCCGGGCGCACCCGCGATAATGCGGCCATGTGTTGCGAGTCCCTGGGAATACCCTTGCTGGTGTGCCCGATTCAGGAGCTCTATGAACGATTGGCGAAACTGGTTGCCGGAGCCGAATTTCCTGGTCTCGCTGGTGACTATTCAGGTCTGGTCGATGAAAACCTGCAGGCGCGAATTCGTGGCGCAGACATCCTCGCCGGGCTTAGCGCCAAACTGGGCCTGATTTACACCAACAACGGCAACAAGACTGAAACGGCATTGGGTTATGCAACGTTGTATGGCGATGTCAATGGTGCCATTGCCCCGATTGCCGATCTTTATAAACCCCAGGTGTTTGCACTTGCCCGCTACCTCAATGACGAGGTCTTTAAGCGTGAAGTCATTGCCGAAAACCTCCTCAGTGGTGAAACAGTGCCGAGTGCGGAATTGTCCGGTCGCCAGGATGTCGAGCAGGGACTGGGCGATCCTATAAAATATGGTTACCACGATGCAGTGCTTCGCCAGTTCATCGAATACCGCAAACATCCCTACGATTTGCTGCTGGCCCTCAGACAGGGGCAATTGTTTTCTGTACTGGAATGGGAACAACGCCAGCAGTTTCTCGACTACTTTTCTTCGACCCAGGCCTGGCTCGAGGATCTGGATTGGCTGTGGCGGCAATTGCGTGTCAATGTCTTCAAACGCATCCAGGCACCACCGATCATTGTCCTCAGCAAACGGGCCTTCGGCTTCGATTTAAGGGAAAGCCAGTTGCCATCCTATGAGCCGGCAGTTTATAAAGATGCGCAGGCTGAGTTGGCCGTACTGGATCTCACCGGTCTGGTCTGAAAAGTTATGGGTTTGTAGACAGATTCCAGTAACATTGTTTAAACAATCTTGACTCTGGGGGTATGCATGATGTGGCCGATAATTGCACTGGCAATAGGCTTGGTCTTCGGCTTTATCATTGGCTGGTTGGTGAACGATTGCCTGAACTCTGGGAAGCGATTGTTACGACCGGATGAGTTTGGCATGGGCGTGCCGGGTGATTGGTACCAACGCCAGCAAGGCCGTCCAGTGGACTAAATTCGCTGTGCAAGCGCCATCAGGGTGTCGATGACATGGGGTTCGTCTGCCGATTTGTCCCGTTGCAGTAAACATGCCTGCAGACCGGCCTGGCGGGCACCCAAATAATCGCTTTTGTAGTTGTCGCCCACATGCAACGTGTGCCCGGCAGGACAATTGAGCGCTGCACAGGCCAAGGTGAAAATTTCTGCTCGAGGTTTGGCGTAGCCGCTTAGGCTCGAGTAATGAACTTGCCGGAAATAGCTGCGGATCCTCAGGGAATCCAACAGGCCGTCCAAGCGGGAATCAAAGTTCGAAACCACACTGAGTGGCAGCCCCATCGTTGTTAGTTGATCGAGGGCTGCCGTAATTTCCGGATATAGGCACCAAGCCTGCGTTGAGGCGTAATAATCATAGATGTGATTGAAAAATGCGTTGAAATTTTTATGCCGGCTCTGTGCACCGAGGCAATTGCCCACCAGTGTCTGCCACCAGTGGCGTTCCTGGCGTTGCCGTTCAGTGGCTGTGCAGCGGCCAAAAGCCAGCGCTGGCATCTTCGGGAACAGGATCCTGAATTGTCGATCAATTTGATCAGCCTCAATTTCAATAGCAAACTCTTTGCCGAGACCGGCATAGGTTTCACCCACCGGGCGGGTGAGTTGGAGTAAAGTTCCGGCGGCATCCAGGGTGATGGCCCTTACAGGCATGAGAAACTCCATGTGTTAATGAATTTCAGCACAACGATACGGTAGCAAAGGGGAAGTGGATGACAAAGCCACAGGCATTGCAGTTGGACAGGCAGGTCCTCGCTGAATTGCGCGAGGATCTTGATGATGCTTTCGCTGGCTTCGTCCAGACTTTCATGCGCAACGGCAGGCTAACCCTGGCTCATATAGCTGAGGCACTCGAGTCGGATCAGCCCGAAGAAGTTGCGCGATTGGCCCATTCACTTAAGGGTACGGCAGGCTACCTGGGGGCAACAGGTTTGTCGTCTCGCTTGGAAAACTTGCAGTTCATGGTCAATCACAGCCAGATGGATCACCTGGCCGGGGAGCACGCCAGAGCCGTTCAGGAGTTTGCCGAGCTTGAGGCGCAACTGGTGGAAATTCTCTCGCATGGGTGAAGATGTTGCGAGAGCTTACCGTAAATGTTTGTAACACACCGACCGCTTGTAACGAATGAAGGGTCAAGGGCAGCGCTGCCAGGGAACATCAATGGCGATTGAGCGGCATTTGTCATTGCGGCACAGGGTCATGTTTTTCAGGCGCATCTGTTGCGTACTCTTTAACAGTCCGGAGTAACGCGAGGACGCGGTTACATCATTTAACTTGGTTTTCGCTTCCAGAACGATGTTAGCCCCATCCCGTGTTGCGGCCAGTAAGGTCACCGGAGACACTTGATTATGCGTACCCGGAGCTACAAGCTGCACCAGGCCTTGCTGGCGCAGGGCACCGTCTTTAAGAAAAATCCGCACAGCGCCCGCTTTACAGTTATTGGACCAATGGCCAAGTAAAAAACCGCTGTCATCTTCCAGACGCCCCGGATCACCGGCAGCGACGAACGGGCTTGCCAGCAATAAGGCTGTAATGAGGATCAGTCGAGTTAGAGTAACGCCGGTTTTGTCATGCATGGTCGAAGTCCACAAAGTTTTCCTGCAGACGTTATACACTAATCCCCCAGTATCGGTCAGTGGTGCTGCACAGCCGCTTGGGTTTGTCGTTGCCTGGGCCAGTGTCGGAATTCTTTACACATTTTTCACGCAAATTTCACGCAAAATGAGCGACATTAAAGGTGTAAAATTTGTAAGTCATTGAAAATGCATCATTAATTACAAATTGTATGCAAAAGACGTTGTCGAAATTCTTTACACAGCGTTTAAACTAAGACTGCAACTCTTTGAATAATAAAGATAAAATAAATTGGCCTTGAGTTTGCATGTCATATTCATACACACAGATACACACAGAATCGTGCATTTGTCGACCAGATTCACAGGTATACAGGCTCGATTGCCGCGCAGATTTTATTTTAAGGGACCGAAACATGCATGAAGTGTCACGGCAGAACCTGGATGATTGTAGCGATGCTGTCAGAGAGGTGGCGATCAGGCTGCTCGATGAAGGACATGCGGAGCGAGATGTGATTAATGCATTTTTGTGCGAACTACTGGCATTTCGTTGTGAAACTCCCGACGATGTGGAAGCTTACTTAAGCGGCCTGTTGAGCAAATTTCGTCGTCATCGCGGCAGTATCCAGAATCTCTACAGCCAGGGTTGTTGCCACTGATCAAACTGCTTGACGCCGTGGTTCTCAAGGCGGGCAGGTGAGCGGATTTTTATCTGCAAGAGTCGAGGTTGGGCTTAAACTTAAATGCATAGCCTCACCAGAATCGCTTAATATCAGTGACTTAAATTCAAGTCCTGATCTGGATTCACCATGAGCGAAGAAACTGTACGCACTGTGTTTGATGCCGCCTATTTCGAACGGTTTTATCGCACGGCCAAGACCCGTTCGGTGACCACTGCGGAAGTTCGCCGGCAAATAGATTTCCTCTGTGCTTACTTAAAACACCTCAGGGTCCCTGTGCGGCGAATTCTGGATCTGGGCTGCGGCCCTGGATTGATGCGCAAACCCCTTGCAGCGCAATATCCGTCAGCACAGTACAGTGGCGTTGATATCAGTGCATACCTGTGTCAGCAATACGGTTGGACACAATGTTCGGTAACGCAATATACAAGCCGTTGGCCCTACGACCTGGTCATCTGCCATGACGTCATACAGTATCTTGATGATGCCGATGCAGCCCAGGCCATTGGCAATCTGGCCCGGCTGTGCCGTGGCGTTTTATATCTCGGGGTGATTACCCGGGAGGACTGGGAAACCAATTGCGATCCTGATCGCACTGACGCCCAGGTTTATTTACGCGACGATGGTTGGTATCGCAGGCGTTTGTCACGGCATTTTATTAATATTGGTGGCGGTTTGTGGTTGCAACGTAGTGCGGACGTTGTCATGTGGAGCCTTGAGCAGGCACACGCATGAACCCCGCGTTACTTGAAACATGGCGTGGTGTTGCCTATCCAGCGGAGCTGGATCATATGGGCCACATGAACGTGCAGTACTACACCGCTAAATTTGATCAGGGAACCTGGCAACTGTTCAGTCATGTCGGCATCAGCAACCGTTACCTGCGTGAGCAGCGGCGGGGTATGGCGGCAGTCGATCAGCATACCCGTTATCTGGCTGAAGTCATGGCCGGTGACGTGTTGGTGATTCGATCGATGATCGTGGCAATTGGCGCCAAATCCATCCGCTTTCGCCACCACATGTTTGACGCGGTATCAGGCGCTGAGGTTGCGAATACTGAGCTTGTGGCGGTGCATATGGATCTCGTGCGGCGTGAATCGAGCCCATTTCCAGAGACGATCCGTGAAACTGTAGCGTCCTTTATCGGCACCGCCGGGGATGAACAGGATTAGCGTTCAGCAAAGTGCCTGCAATTCCTCAATGCTGTAAACCGCATCCATGCTGCGGGCCAGGCTCAATGCCGTAGAGCCGTCGCTCATGCAGCGTTGAGGATCAGCCCCAGCGGCCAACAGGGCCTGCACAACCCGCAGCTTGTTGTACATGGCAGCGTACATCAGTGGCGTATGGGCCTGTGTGCCGTTGACGGTGCCACCTTCCGGATCAGCGCCATGTTCCAGTAACAGTTTGACGATATTAGTCTGGCCCTTATAGCTTGCACCGCTAATTGGGTGTTGGCCTTTGCTGTTGGTGATATTCGGATCAGCCCCGTGTTCAAGCAAAAATTCCACGGCCTGCTCGTGGCCATGATAGGCCGCCAACATAACAAGGGTATCGCCATTTTGATTGGCCGTATCGGAGCTTATTCCGCTACTGAACGATACACTGAGTTGTTGTGTGTCCCCTTGGCGGGCAGCCTTAATTGCAGCAGCAATCGACACTTCGGTATTCTGGTTTAAATGCATGTTCATGGCGAGAGCATAATGGCAGTGCAGTATCGGAGCAAAAAAAACCGGCTTGAGGGCAATCAATTTTTATGACAACTGTAACTATTGGCCTGGTTCCAGGTCTTAGCTGTTCTGGAACAATGCGCTTAAGAACAAACCTATGAACTTGACAATTCGGCGACGAAAAGACGCATAACATGAGTGCAGTTATTGAAAGGAAAAATCCGCCAGTCACGGGACAGAGTGCTGTCAGCACCGTGGCAGGTCTGGTTCTACTCACCGGTGCGGCAGGGATAGGGGTGAGTCAAAGTGCGCGCCTGGGGGGGGTAGTGTTATTGGGTGCTGCGTTGGGTCTGGTTCTTTACCATGCCGCATTTGGATTCACCTCGGCCTGGCGACATTTTTTTACCGACCAACGCGGTGCAGGGCTGCGTGCACAAATGCTGATGTTGGCCATTGCCAACCTGCTGTTTTTACCCTCCCTCGACCAGGGCCAGTTATTTGGCCATGGCCTCATCGGTGCTGTGGCGCCATTGTGGCCGTCGTTGCTGGTCGGCGCCTTTGCCTTTGGTGTCGGCATGCAGTTAGGCGGCGGTTGCGGTTCAGGAACCCTGTACACCGCAGGCAGTGGCAACCTGCGGATGTTTGTGACCATGGGGTTTTTCATTCTGGGTTCGGTGTGGGCGACGGCCCAGGTGCCGTGGTGGTTTGCCCGTGATGGCTGGCCAGGACTGTTGCAGGGGTTACCGCCAGTTTCGCTATTGAAAAATTATGGTCTGACAGCGGCGCTCATCACCCAATTGACTGTGCTGGCGGCAATTGCTGGCATCAGCATCGTCATCGAACGCTATGTCCATGGCAGCCTGGAACAACCGGCACTCACCCAGGGGGTGGGTTGGCACCGCCTGTTGCGTGGGCCCTGGCCGTTACTGTGGGGGGCTGTGGGACTGGCGTTGTTAAACTGGGGGACTCTGGCCATAGCAGGCCATCCCTGGGGGATTACCTATGGGTATACGCTGTGGGGGGCCAAGATCGGCCAACTGCTGGGCTTCGATATCGGCAGTTGGGAGTTCTGGAACTGGACGTATCATCGCCGCGCCCTGGCAGGCAGCGTTTTTGCCAATACCACGTCGGTTATGGATATGGGAATCATGCTCGGTGCGTTACTGGCGGCCGGACTGGCTGGACGTTTCCAGCCAAAAACGAAGATTCCCCTGCCATCTTTGCTTGCTGCGGCGCTGGGTGGTTTGCTCATGGGGTTTGGCGCCAGACTGGCTTTCGGCTGTAATATAGGCGCCTTTTTCAGTGGCGTTGCCTCAGCGAGTGTGCATGGCTGGATCTGGTTTGTGATGGCGTTGGCCGGGTCTTATCTGGGCGTCCGGTTGCGCCCATTGTTCGGCTTGCAAAATTAAGCCGGGTCGATTCTATAAATACAAAATATTGGAGAGCCACAATGACCGACAGAACGCATAATCAACCGCTTGGTGGCAACGAGATGCCACGCTTCGGTGGGATCGCAACAATGATGCGCTTGCCACATGTCAGCAGTGCGGCTGATCTGGATGCCTGTTTTGTCGGTATTCCTCTTGATATCGGTACCTCCAATCGCTCCGGTGCACGATTTGGGCCTCGCCAGATCCGGGCCGAGTCATGCCTCATACGGCCCTACAACATGGCCACCCGTGCGGCACCCTTTGATTCGCTGCAAGTAGCAGATATCGGTGATGTGGCGATTAACACCTTCAACCTGAAAAAGACGATTACGCTGATTGAACAGGCCTACGACAACATCCTGGCGCAGGATTGCAGGCCATTGACTCTGGGCGGCGATCATACCCTGACCTTACCGTTACTACGCGCAGTGCACAGAAAACATGGCCCGGTAGGGGTGGTGCATGTTGATGCCCATGCAGACATTAACGAGGCAATGTTCGGTGAGCGTATTGCCCACGGTACACCGTTTCGACGGGCGCTTGAAGAAGGGCTGATTGATCCGCAACGCATGGTGCAAATAGGCTTGCGCGCCAGTGGCTATGCCGCGGATGATTTTGACTGGCCCCGGTCACAGGGGGTGTGGGTGGTGCAGGCAGAGGAATGCTGGTATCAGTCGCTGCAACCCTTGATGGTACAAGTGCGCGAGCGATTGGGTGACGGTCCCGTGTATTTGACATTCGATATCGATGGCCTCGATCCGGCTTATGCACCAGGTACTGGAACACCTGAAATCGGTGGCCTGAGTGTCCATCAGGGCCTGGAAATTGTTCGTGGCTGCAAAGGCCTTGATCTTGTCGGTTGCGATTTGGTCGAAGTCGCACCGGCCTACGACACTTCAGGCAATACGGCGCTGGTGGCGGCAAATCTACTCTTTGAAATGCTTTGTGTGCTGCCGGGTGTAAATTACCGGGGTTAACCTATGAACCTGTATTATTCATGAACACCCGGCTGCGGAAGCGGATCTGCAAGAGGCACTGGGCAATCATACG
>CAZAWX010000092.1:0-13174 GCA_964488985.1 uncultured Ectothiorhodospiraceae bacterium | reverse complement strand
GCCATCATTACCACAAAAAAGGAGATGCTCGAGTGCGCATTGGCATCGATCTGGGGGGCACGAAAATCGCGGCAGTGGCAATGGATGGCGACGGCAGGATCAGTCTGCGTCGGCGTCTCGCAACCCCCCGTGGTGATTACCAGCGCATTGTGCAGACATTGGCAGACCTGATTGTGGCCATGGAATCTGAACTGGGAACGACCAGTCGAATCGGTATTGGCATTCCCGGGGCGCTGTCCGCTGCCAGTTGCACCATTAAAAATGCCAACTCCACAGAACTCATCGGAGAGGATTTAGGCGGGGATCTGGCGGCGCTTGTACACCGGCCCGTACGGCTTGGCAATGATGCCAATTGTTTCACCTTGTCAGAAGCACACGATGGTGCAGCATGTGGTGCAAAAAATGTTTTCGGGGTGATTTTGGGCACCGGCGTAGGTGGCGCGTTGGTGATTAACGGCCAGCTTGTCGATGGTTGTAACCGGATCGCGGGGGAGTGGGGGCATAATCCCCTGCCCTGGCCTGAGCGTGAGGAATGGCCCGGCCCGGCCTGTTATTGCGGGCGCAGTGGATGTATCGAAACCTTTCTTTCCGGACCCGGACTGGCTGCGGACGATGCCCGGGCAGGAACAGAACAGCGTGTCCCCATGCGTAGTCCCGAAGCCATTGTCGAGGCTGCTGCACGTGGGGAGTCACGGGCTACAGTGGTCCTGGAGCGCTATGCCCAGCGACTGGCACGAGCGCTTGCCAGCGTCATCAACGTACTGGATCCGGAGGTCATTGTGCTTGGTGGTGGTTTGTCGAAACTGGCATTTCTCTATCAAACGGTTCCCGCATTATGGGGAACGTATGTGTTTTCCGACCGCGTCGATACGACGTTGTGCCCGCCTGCCCACGGCGATGCCAGCGGCGTGCGTGGTGCGGCGTGGCTGTGGGATGCGTGAACCGAATCGATATGACGATATGCGACTGATTTCAGTCCCTTTAGCATTGCTCCCAGGGTAGTTGATGAAAGCGCCAGCCACCGAGGGTGCCGCGATGGTGGTCTTCATCCATATCACCTTCAAATCCCTCATCAACGTAGTAAACCTCTGAAAACCCAGCGCCCAGAAGTTTTTTACCGGCATCAATCGAGCGTTTGCCGCTGCGGCAGATTAAAATGACCGGGGCACCGCTGATGTCATCGTGGGAGGTGGCACCGCCGAGCATGAGTTTGCGGACATCGGTGACGAAATGGGGATTGATCGTCCATTCCGGTTCGTCGATCCAGGCGACATGAATCGCCCCACTGGGATGGCCGACAAACAGGTATTCCATGGTGGAGCGGATATCGACCAGGACCGCCCGAAAGCTTTCCTGCAGAATTTTGTGAGCCTGCTTGGCGGTAAGGGGGGTGGCAGTTTTTGTGGGCATGTTGCGGCAGTTCCATCGATGTTGAGTATAAAAGGGACACGTCTACGGACGAACTATAAGCCCAGGAGGCGTTAAGATGGAAGGAACAGGCCCAAGGCCATACTTAACTCCAGGGAGAGGGGTAACACCATGTTTGTTGTAGACGAACACAATCGGCTATTACTGAAGCAAATATTCGAAGATCAGATCCCTTTCAATCAATTTCTCGGACTGTCACTGGATACCTTGACGGCCGATCAAGCGGGGGTCAGTTTTGCGCTGCGCCAGGATTTACTGGGAAATGCACCCCGTGGCATGCTGCATGGAGGGGTTATTGCTGCGGTACTCGATACCACCAGCGGGGTGATGGCCTATCTGGCAGGATTAAATCGATCGTCAGGTCAGGCGCATGAAATCAGACTGAAAAGCCTGGAACGCATCAGCACCATCGACATGCGTGTGGATTATCTGCGCCCGGGTGTTGGTGAACGATTCAAGGCGAGCGCATCAATTTTACGGGCCGGCCAGCGGGTCGCGGTAACCCGTGCAGAGCTACACAATCAAGATGATATTCTCATTGCGGCGGCAACCTGTAGTTACCGGCTGAAATAGCCTGGGGCAGGCCCGGTATTGTGGAGTCCGTCCTCGAGTGATTCATACTGGCGTCATTAACTGTCATTACTTCGCACCCTGGGATGCGAAGAGAGTCGATGCCGGCAGTGTCAGCGGTACTTGAATTGAAATCGACTGTGACATTCAAATATTTAAGTGTGGTAGTTGCAAAGCTGGTTCGGGGCTGGCAGTCTCAGTCGCCGTCGCACCTGTTATGTGGGCAGAATGACTGCTCTCGAGTGTGCTGTGCGCGATACAAAATTATTCGTTAGGAGGATTTAAAGTGAAGAAATATCTAAAGACGGCCGTTTTTGCGGCAGCCGCTGGTGTGATTTTTCTGGCCAGTGCACCTGTTACCTATGCTGCCGAGAAAGTTAATGTTGGCTTCTTTCTGGAATGGGCAACACCAAACCAAATCGCGAAAGTGAATAAAGCATACGATAAGGCCTTGGGTGTAGAGGTGCATTGGGTTAATTTTGCGACCGGTGTGGCCATGACCGAGGCCATGCTGTCCGGTGATATCGACATTTCTTATTCACAAGGGCTTGCACCGTTTGTTACAGCGATCCAACAGGGTGCGCCATTGAAAATGGTCGCCATAGCCGTCGTCTATGAAGCCAATGATTGCTTTGTCAGAAATGGTCTTGGGATT
This sequence comes from uncultured Ectothiorhodospiraceae bacterium, assembly GCA_964488985.1. Lineage (GTDB taxonomy): Bacteria > Pseudomonadota > Gammaproteobacteria > HK1 > HK1 > CAZAWX01. The sequence continues at coordinate 10,521 of CAZAWX010000092.1, read as the reverse complement.
GATTCAAGCAACGCTTCCGAACTTGAAGGTAGAACGGTTGCTGTGCCTCTGAATACGATGGCAGACTTTTCATTTCGCAAGTACATGGCGCACCTGAAAGTCGACACATCGACGATGAAAATTGTCGATCAGGCACCAGCAGATGGGGCTAAATCTCTTGCTGATGGTGCTGTCGATATGGCCTGTATCTTCGGTGGGGCTTCAGCAAAAGCCGCCGGTGAAGTGGGCAAACCCATAATGTCCAAGCAGCAAAAAATTGATGCCGGAATTGGGTCTTTCGATGTGGTATCAGTGACTGAGAAATTTGCCACGCAACATCCCGAGTTGCTAAGAACCTTCCTCGATGTAACGGATGAAGCAAACCGTGCCTGGAAAGGATCGGCTGAGCAGATTGCAATTGTCGCGAAAGATGCCGGCATGGGTGTTGAAACGACTAAAAATCAAATGGCTGATTTCATCTTTCCAACGAAGAAAGAGCAACTTAGTAAATATTTCGGCAAGGGCGGTATTGCGGCATCTGCAGCAGCGTCGCTCGGTATGGTATTTTCCGGTGACTCAAATGGCACAACAATTGCTAAAACTATTGATGGATCTTTCCTGAAATAGGGAGTTGCAGCTAACCAGGGAAAGCCTGTAAATCCCAGGCTTTCCCTTCGTTGCCAAGAATCCAGTTAGAGAATGCGGGTTTGCCCGGCTATAACGGGCGTATTGCCGGTAATGGTTCCAGCCCTGGGTTCCACAGCCCCTGGACGGGCCTGTAATACGACCTGGGCAGGGTACTCGCGATCCATCAGGCTGCATGTCCAACTACCAAACGATGATCAGAGCGTGTTATGGCCGACCTTATTTGCGAAAACCTGAGCATGACCTTTACCAATCCGCAAACCGGGGCGGCGGTTGATGCGTTGAAAGACATCAATTTCACTTTGAAAAAAGGCGAACTGCTTGCTGTCCTCGGCCCGTCCGGCTGTGGCAAGACGACGCTTTTGAACATGCTCGCTGGCTTTCTGAATCCAACCAGCGGATCGGCCTCGCTTGGTGGCAAGGTGATTGAAGGCCCCGGTGTGGAGCGGGGAATGGTGTTTCAGCAAGGTGCTTTATTCGAATGGCTGCCTGTGGCAAAGAATGTTGATTTTGGCCTGCGAATGAAAGACACCGATCAGCACGAAAGCAAACAACTGGTTGATAAATGGCTCGATATTGTGGGTCTGCAGGGGTTTGCGGAAACTCCGACCTACCAGTTGTCCGGAGGGATGCAGCAACGTGTAGCGCTGGCGCGGTGTCTGGTAAACGATCCAGACGTGATTTTGATGGATGAACCCCTCGGTGCACTGGACGCCCTGACCCGCGAAAAGATGCAATCCTTGGTTCTGGAGTTATGGAAAGAGACGGGTAAGACCATCATGATTATTACCCACTCTGTCGAAGAGGCTTTGTTGCTGGGTGAACGTTTGTTTGTCATGGCTCCGCGCCCCGGACGTGTGCATAAAGAATACAATCTGCCTTTTGCTGAACGAGGGTTGACTGAGTCCTTGCGCAAAATTAAACAAGACCACCACTTCTCGGAAGTGCGTGAAGAAATCCTGACAATGATTTGGGACATGGAAGAGGAGATTATGGGCCGTGCTTGAGTGGTTATCGGATAACCGCGCCTCGATCGCGGCTGTAATTATCATCCTCCTGATAGTGACGTTCGCCATCTCACTGTACATTGGCATAAAGCAAAGCAGACTGACGGCCAAGGACGAGGTTTTCGGCGATCCTGAACGGACCAGAGGCGGATGGTATTGGGCTGTTTGCGGGATCTCGAGTTTGATGTTGATCTGGTTCTACTTCTCTTGGGGTGCCGGACGCGCCTATTTTCCCCTGGCAGCAAATGAAATGTGCCAGGTCGCAAAGCTTGAGGAAGTCATTTCACCCATCAAGGCAGCTCTGCCCTTGGGATCACGTTACTACAAATCCACGTTACTGGTGGCCCGTAACTCAAGTCAGTTGGCGCTATTGCCAGAGCAAATGCCAAAGGTGGCTTTTTCAAGCCAGGAGCAAGCGGAGCTTGGTGACTTAATTCGACAAATTTACCGCATGATGGCCATTTCATCAGATCCTGCAAACCTCAGTCAGAAATCCAAGGATCAACTCGTTGAACTGGCAAAAAAGCTTGACACACTGAGCTCAGAGTTGAGATCTGAACCAAACGGATCTCCACCAACCGCTGAGGCATTGGCGCAACCAAAGTGGGGCACCAGCTATATTGAAATCCCCGTATTGCCGATGACAAAAAGAGGCGTCTTTTTTGATAACGTTGCCGGTAAAGCGGCGGAACTTGTGCAACTGTTCAACAAAATAAGAAATTACCCGCCAGCCAATGACGTGATTATTGCCGACGTCAAAGCACGGATTAAGGTCCTCAAGACTGCAACACGAGAGGGCACTTTTGATGAGCGAACCACATCGGCACGCAATGACTATATCAAAGCCATGGAACGAATTTTCAGACGCCTGACGCATGGCACTATTTTTCCTGCGGCCTCTTTGGAAGGCATTAATACAGCTGTTGCCAATCTTGATTCTGCAAAAGATGATGCACGTGGAAGTTTGGCATTGACCGAATCACTCCTGTTCCCAGGACAGGGTGTGGTGAAATCGCGTACGCAATGCACCGAACAAGGGCCAGCGCGATGGCTGCCAAAACCAACAGATGTGGTGTCTACGTTTTTACGTCTGGCTAACCCCGACGTCGAAAATGGCGGCGGCTATAAAGGCACCACATTGTTTTGGTGGAAATGGTTGCCGGTGGCAAACATCGTTGGGTTTTTTGTACCCGACTGGATTGCTGACATCTGGCCCGGGGAATATGCCCGCCATGCGGCTGATGGCACCCTCACGCCTAATTTTAAAGACAAATTGCTGAAGTTTGCACAAGGCGATGTTGATATTGGTTCTGTGCCGATGTTTGCGGGACATCTTTGGGATTCTGTCTTCCGGGTCCTGGTGGCACTCGGCCTAGGTATCTTTCTTGGCGTGCCCCTGGGACTATTCATGGGCGTATCGAAATTCTTCAAATCATTTTTTGACCCACTGATTGAGCTTTATCGCCCTGTTCCACCACTCGCCTGGGCACCGCTCATCCTGACAATTTTTGGAATTACAGATGACGGTAAAATCTTTCTCCTGTTCATGGTGGCGTTCGCGATTATGGTCATCTCGGCTCGTACTGGAGCTTCGGGTACTCAGCTTTCCAAAATTCGCGCATCACACTCTTTGGGTGCAACGAATCGGCAAATTTTGCATCATGTAATTTTGCCTAATGCGTTGCCCGAAATTCTCACCGGCATTCGCATCGCTATTGGCGTATGTTGGGGTACATTGGTTGCTGCCGAGATTCTGGCTGGCACGACAGGTGTTGGCTTTATTGAAAATATTGCCCGTACCGTGTCCGACTATGAACTTATCTGGGTGACGATTCTGATCATGGGTATATTGGGACTGGCGTTTGATCTGATCATGCGGTGGGTGATCGACAAAACGATTCCGTGGCGTGGTAAAGGTTAGCGCCTTCTTTGGAGCTATCGTTCTTGGACATATCGTTCATCCTCTTTGGGTTGCAAGTGGCGTAGCAGCCTAAGGTAAGTAAGGTAAGGGCGCGGTTTAGCGCAAGGTGCGGGCAAACGCACGAATGTCCTCTAATAGCAGGCCCGGTTGCTCCATGGCCGCGAAATGGCCGCCATGGGGCATTTCGGTCCAGTGTGTCACGTTGTAGACCCGCTCAACATAGCTGCGGGGCGGCCAGGAGAGCAACTCTGCCGGAAACAGAGCGCAAGCAGTCGGCACTTCCACACGTGTGCCCTCCGGGGATAGTATTCGACCGCCTTCCTCACGCCGTCCATAGTAAATCCAGCTTGCTGTGTTGAATGTACGCGTGACCAGGTAAATCATGATGTCGGTCAGCAACTCGTCCTTGCTATGAACACGTTCGATGTCGTCACCCTGGGTGTCGGACCAGGAGTTGAATTTCTCGAGGATCCATGCCGCGACTCCGACGGGACTATCCATCATTGCGTAACTCAGCGTCTGCGGTTTGGTGGCCTGCTGGGTTCGGTATCCATTTTCGGATTCCTGTTCTTTATCAAATTTTGCGGCCCAGTCCTCCTCCTCAGCCCCCTGCGGGCCATCCGGATGGCGCATGGTCATGATGTTGATATGAATGCCCCGACAGGCCGGCGTTTGCTCATAACCGAGCCAGCTTGATACAGCACCACCCCAGTCGCCGCCCTGGGCCATATAGGTGTCGTAGCCCAGCACCCCCGTCATAAGTTTTGCCAACACATCAGCCATCTTGCGCGGTCCGAAGGGACGCGGCGGTTTGCCCGAAAATCCGAAACCCGGCAGTGAAGGGGCAACCACATCGAAAGCGTCACTGACGTCGCCGCCGAAACGTTCAGGATGAGCCAGTGGTTCGATGATGTGGCGGAACTCAGCCACCGACCCTGGCCAACCGTGACTGATAAGTAGTGGCAGTGGGTTTGATCCACTGCCCTTTTCGTGGATGTAGTGGATGTCGAAATTTTCGACTGGGGCAGTGAATTGGGAGAACCTGTTGAGGTCGGCTTCCTGTTTGCGCCAGTTAAATTCTTCCAGCCAATAGCTGCAGAACTCCTTCATATAATCGAGATTTGTGCCGTAACTCCAGCCACCATCTGCAGGCATTTCATGCCATGGATATTCAGCTACCCGGGTACGAATATGTTCTAGAGTTTCATCGGCAACTGCAATTCGAAATGATTTTGGCAGGGTCATGTTATTTCTCCACAGGGGTGTGATCGGGGCGCCAGTCTTCCAGTGTCTGCAACAGTTGCACCACCTCACTTTCCAGGTTGTAGTACTGACATGAGATCCGCAGCATTTGCAGGTATTGGGTATGTCTGCCACTGATGCTGTCGAAAAATTCAATGCCGCCCTCGGCAGCAAGCATTGCCGTAGCCTTGGTTGAAACTGCCGCAATGGCCATCAGTTTTCTTCCGGGTGCTGTTTTATACGCGTCAGTTCTCGACGTTGGTGTTTGTCAGGCCGGCCCAGGCGTTGGTTACGGCGTTGTTCGGTCTGGCGTTGTCGTGCCGCCTGATTTGTCCTGAGGGCAATGCTGGCCGCTGTTTCCTCGTAGAGTTGCCTGGCTTCCTCGGCAGGCCGGCGTTGATTGTTCAGGGCCAGTATAACAATTTCCCAATTCATAACTCCGCGGCTGACGGTCAGATTCATACCCGGGCGAACACGGTGAGCCGCTTTGATTCGCTGGCCGTTGAGATGGACTTTGCCGCCATTGATGGCGCTGGTTGCTGCGCTGCGGGTCTTGAAAAACCGTGCCGCCCAGAGCCATTTATCCAGGCGTTGTACTTCCTCCGCAGTCGATGGAGTTTGTGCCATGAGGTTTTTTTTCAGGATTTTCCTGTGAGTAATGCATCCAGTTGTCCACTTTGCTCAAGGGCATAAAGATCATCACAGCCGCCCACATGCGTGGTGCCTATAAAAATCTGCGGGACCGAGGTGCGGCCACTTCGGGTCTGCATTTGTGCGCGTAAAGAAGGGGCAAAATCTACTTTATGTAACTGATAGTCGACGTGTTTGCTATCCAGAAGGCGCAATGCCATATGACAGAACGGACAGAAAGACGAACTGTAGATTTCCACCTGTGGTGCGATGGTTGAAGGCAAGGGTTCGGTGTTGTTCATAGGGTACTCGCTAATATCCTTGTGATAGCGTGGGACAGGCCCGTACATAACGGGATCCTATCTTAACAGGGCTGCACGTAACTGCGCATCGCCAGGCACTCACCACGCTTCGATACGGATTAACAACGATTTTGTGTGACGTGGTAGCGGTTTTGGTTCATCAGGCCCTCAGCAGACGTATTTGCCAGGGTGTTTTTGGCCTCGTTTAAGGTTGCTGTAAGGCAAGCCTTCTAGCATCCCTTTCCCATAAAGCCACGTCAGGGAAAGGACCATGCAAGTTTATACCCATGATAGTGCGGTCATGACCGCCACATCTTTCGCCACACACTCACCCGTGAGCAACTCGCAAGTGCGTGTGCAGGTCTGCGATCATGGTGATCCGGGCCGGGCCGCAGCCGAGAATTTTATTCATCGCCGGTTCGCACAAATATACGATGCCCAGGTGAACCAGCATATGCCACGTCTGCTGGTCTTCCATAATGACCACAATGAGATGATTGCGGCTCTTGGATTGCGCGCGGCCGCACAACAACCCTTATTTTTGGAAGCCTACCTTGATATGCCGGTACAACAGTGCATTCATGACACCACACAGGGAATGCCGGCGCGTGAGCGGATCGTCGAAATTGGTAATCTGGCGCTGTCCACGGCAGGCCAGGCTCGCCTCGTTATCCTGGCGATGACCGCCTTTTTGTGCGGGGCTGGAATTGATTGGGTCGTCTTTACTGCAGTTTCGAGTTTGCGCAATACGTTTCAACGCATGGGCCTGGCACCGGATTTCCTGGCGCATGCCGATGCCACCCGCCTGGGTGAAAATGCAGCCGCCTGGGGATCCTATTATCAAGCCCGGCCAAGGGTATTTAGCGGGAATGTCCGCCAGGGCGCAGCGCATTTTGAACAACAGTTGTTTCAGGCCGGTGCAGCCCCACAGCGCCAACTTTGGCTAAATGCCTATCTCAGCGGGTTGTGTCACCAATGAGTCTGCTTTTAAGAGAACTCAATCGCCACGCCGTAACGCGTCCAGATTCAATCGCCTTGAGCGATGGACGTAATCAGATCCGCTTTGGTGAAATTCCAGAACGATTGGCGGCATTGAGCATGCGGCTGGCATCAGGTTCGAGCCCCGTTGGTCTGATGATCGACAATACGCCAGCCTGGGCATTGCTGGATCTTGCGGCACAACGTGCGCAACGCCCGGTGTTGGCGTTGCCACAGTTTTTCTCCGATGCGCAATTACATCATGCCCTGATCAGTTCCGGTGCCGGTGCGGTACTGACGGATAACCCGGAACGGATCTCCAGGGTGATGGATCAGCATGTTGCAGATCCCCGGGGCGAGTCGTTAGTCGTTGCCGGGCATGAGTATCAATTGTTGCGGTTGCGCGGTATGCCTGGAGTCATGTTGCCTCACGATACGGCCAAGATAACCTTTACTTCAGGAACGACCGGTGAGCCCAAGGGCGTGTGCCTGAGTCAGGCCCACATGGAGCGGGTAACCGTATCCCTGGCTGCTGCTGTAGCAGCGCGTCCATCCGACCGGCACTTGTCTATTTTGCCGCTCGCAACATTACTGGAAAACATCGGTGGTATCTATGTGCCTTTACTGGTGGGTGCGCGCTGCGAGCTCATGCCCTCGGTGAGTCTTGGTTTGAAGGGATCAAGTGAATTCGTTGTCCAAACCCTGCTTGAGGTTCTTGACCGGACCCTACCGACGTCGATGATTCTGGTGCCGCAGTTACTGGAGAGTTTGGTACAGGTTCTGGAGAGCGCCGGGCAATCACCCCCAACGTTGCGGTTTATCGCCGTGGGTGGTGCGCCAGTGGCTACGACAATTCTGGAACGTGCAGCAGCACTGAATCTGTGTGTGCACGAAGGATATGGCGTATCTGAATGCGCCTCTGTGCTGGCGTTGAACCCGCCGGGCCGGCAACGTCCAGGCAGTGTTGGCAAACCGCTGGCACATGTGCAGTTGTCATTCGCTGCTGATGGTGAGATTCAGGTCGAAAACTGTCCGTTTCTCGGTTATTTGGGCCACATTCCGACACTGCCCGGCAATCGCTACGCCACAGGCGATACAGGCTTCCTGGACGACGATGGGTATTTATATTTGACCGGGCGTAAAAAAAGCATGTTCGTGACATCTTATGGCCGCAATGTGGCACCGGAGTGGATCGAAAGTGAACTGACGGCACAACCGGTCATCGCCCAGGCGCTGGTGTTTGGTGAGGCGAAGCCCTGGAACGTTGCAGTTATCCAGCCCTGTGCTGAGACTGACGAGCGGGCCATTGAGCAAGCGTTGGCCTCGGTAAATCGAATCCTGCCCGACTATGCACAAATTAGAACCTGGGTAAGGGCACAGTCACCGTTCACTCCGGGAAACGGCCAACTGACCCCTAATGGCCGGTTGCGCCGCGAGATAATTCTGGTTCAGTACGCTGAACAGATTCAGTCGCTTTATTCATAACAACACCTCAAGTGCGGGAGAAGACTTAATGACCTTTCATGAACAATTGCTGGCAGCAACACAAACCGAACGTGATGCACTGCTCACGATCCCTTTTATTCGGGAAGGTGCTGCCGGCAGGCTTGGTCTGAGTAGTTATCTGGCCTTTCTCGAGCAGGCCTATCACCATGTTAAACATACAGTACCACTATTGATGGCATGTGGATCCAGAATACCCCGGCACCAGGAATGGCTGCGTACTGCGGTAGCGGAATACATTGGCGAAGAAATCGGCCATCAGGAGTGGATTTTGAACGACATTCACGCGGCGGGTGGCGATGCTGCGAGAGTTCGCCACGGCCAGCCTTGCAGCACCACTGAAGTGATGGTTGCCTATGCTTATGACATCGTGACACGTCGTAATCCCATCGGCTTTTTCGGTATGGTGCTGGTGCTCGAGGGCACCAGTGTTGCGCTTGCCTGTAACGCCGCTGAGCAGATTCAGCAGTCCCTGGGCCTGCCGGTTTCGGCATTCAGTTACCTACGTAGCCATGGCACTCTGGATGTCGAACATATGGGTCATTTTCGTGAGTTGATGAATCAGTTGCAGGCGACGGCAGACCAGGAAGCGGTGATTCACTGTGCAAAAATATTCTATCAACTCTACGGCGCCATATTCAGTTCATTGGTAATGGAACACCTTGATAATAAGGATAAGGTGGCATGAATCTGACGGACAGTAACATTATTCTCACTGGTGCAAGTGGGGGTATTGGTCGTGTTCTGGCGATGGCCCTGGCCATCCGCGGCGCCAAACTGGCACTGGTTGGGCTTAACGGTTCAGGGCTAGGACAGTTGGCCGCTGAGTTACGCCAACTTGGCGCAGTCGCAGAACCTATCAGGTTTGACTTGGGGGCTGAGCAGGGCCAGGACGAAATGATTGAACAAGCCGCCGATGCTCTCGGCGGTGTCGATGTCTTGATTAATAATGCCGGGGTCATGAATTTTGGTGCTTTTAGCGCGGAAAGTCCTGAGTCCATCAGTACCTTGGTGAAAGTGAATATACAGGGTCCAATGTTGTTGACTCGCGCCTTGTTGCCAAGGTTGATAGCTCAGGGCCATGGCAGGATTGTCAACGTCGGATCTATTTTTGGCTCTATCGGTTTTGCCTGGTTTACCAGCTACTCGACCAGTAAATTTGCCAGCCGTGGTTTTTCTGAAGCCTTGCGGCGTGAATTGGAAGGTACGGGCGTCGGTGTGACCTATGTGGCGCCACGTGCCACCCGCACACCAATCAACAACAGCGCAATCATGCGTATGGCGCAAGCGGTGGGTATGAAATTTGATGAACCCCAGTGGGTAGCGAATAAAATCCTGCAGGCCATTGAAGCTGATGTCAAGGATCGCTACCTGGGGTTTCCTGAACGTTTATTTGTTGGCATTAACAGTCTTTTACCACGCTTGATCGATAGTGCTTTGCGTAAACAAAATCGAACTGCGCGCAAATTTGCGCCAGGGGCATAAAGGATAATTTTAAAGGTGATTTTATGATGCGGATCTTTTCTCGAAATCTATTGTTATGGATGGTTGCCATGAGCATTTCTGCAGTTGTTGCAGCTGCGACGGACTCACAACCGAATTTGCTCAACGCGATTGCCAAAATACAGCATGAGTGGGCGAAAACCACTTATGTGAGTCCTGAGAGTCAGCGTGAAACAGAATTTAAAAAACTGGCTGAAAAGGCACATCAAGTCAGCCTGAAATTCCCAGACCGGGCTGAACCCATCATCTGGGAAGCGATAGTGTTAAGCAGTTATGCTAACGCTGAAGGCGGTCTCGATGCCCTGGATCGCGTCAAACAGGCACGGCAACTATTACTCAAGGCGGAAAAAATAGATCCCGGTGCTTTGGACGGATCTGTCTATACCAGTCTCGGTTCTTTGCACTACATGGTTCCGGGTTGGCCAATTTCATTCGGAGATAATGACAAGGCACGGGACTATCTGGATAAAGCCTTGGCGATAAATCCTCAAGGTATTGATCCAAATTATTTTGAGGGAGATTTCCTTTTCAATCAGCAAGACTATGAAGGGGCTGCGGCCGCACTGCACCGGGCTCTGGATGCACCCCCGAGGCCCGGCAGGGAAGATGCGGATTTGGGCCGACGTGGGGAAATCACAAAAGTCCTGAAACAAGCCGAAGCGCATCTTTAATTAAGGGTCCGTGGCAGAATAACTGCGCGGAGATGGCACCCGCATTGGGGTTAGATTTGGACGATCCGATTGAGAAAAACCGCAGCACTAAATAGTGCCCATCCGGAAACTCTTTACGCCGTCATTCCCGCGAAGGCGGG
>CAZAWX010000091.1:0-13453 GCA_964488985.1 uncultured Ectothiorhodospiraceae bacterium | reverse complement strand
GACCCTAAGGTGGCATTAACTCGCACAACCCCCGGTTGATAGTTCCAGGATTCGCACACTACAGGAAAAGAAACGCAATGAAATCCACTGGCAACATTCAAGGCTTTCATGCCCATGTGTACTATGACGCCGAGCACTTTTCCCAGGCGCAGAATCTGTGTAACACCGCTGCGGCGCAGTTCGATCTGAAATTGGGGCGCATGCACAAAAAACCCGTCGGCCCACACCCGTGCTGGAGTTGCCAATTGGCATTTACGCCGGATGTGTTTGCAGCGCTGATCCCCTGGCTGGCCCTTAACAGGGACGGCCTGGTCATATTTATTCACCCTGAATCTGGAGACGAACTGGCTGATCACCGTGATCACGCCATCTGGATGGGTGCTGTCAAACCATTGAATCTCGCCATGTTTGAAGCCGCAAAAACCTGATGCTGTGTGCCCTCGGTCAGCGCTCCACTAGACAATACATCTACCCAACTCCAGACCCATGGCCTCCGGTTCTAAAAAAGTAATCTACGCGGCACTTGCCGGCAACACACTGATTGCCTTCACTAAATTTACTGCTGCCGCTATTACAGGCAGTTCAGCCATGCTCTCTGAGGGCATTCACTCGGTCGTCGATACCGGCAACCAGGGACTGTTGCTGTATGGGTTGTTCCGGGCAAAACAACCGGCGGATGATCGCTTTCCATTCGGTCATGGCAAAGAGGTTTATTTCTGGAGCTTTATTGTTGCCCTGATGATCTTTGCCGTTGGTGCCGGTGTTTCAGTATACGAAGGCATCAACCATATCCTTCATCCAGAACCCATCAGCAACCCCATGGTCAGTTATATCGTGCTGGGTGTTGCACTGATATTCGAAGGTGCCGCATGGTTCATGGCCTTAAAAGAATTTTCCGCCAGCAAAGGCAAACTTGGCTATCTACAGGCCGTGCACCGGGGCAAGGATCCCACAGTCTTTGTTATTCTGTTTGAAGATACAGCCGCTATCAGCGGACTTGCTGTTGCCTTCCTGGGAATTTGGCTTAGCCAGGTCACTGGCCTGGCCTGGTTCGATGGTCTGGCTTCGATCCTGATTGGCTGTATTCTAGGCACCACGGCTGCATGGCTCGCCTATGAGACCAAGAGCCTGTTGATTGGTGAAAGTGCCAATACCGGTGTGGTCCAGGATATCCGGGATTTACTTCGCAACAACCCCCGTATTGAGCATGTCAACGAAGTACTGACCATGCATATGGGTCCGGAATATATCCTCGTCAATGTAAGCGTCGATTTCGCCGATGCGACCACTGCTCATGATATGGAGATTACCATTGCCGCCATGGACCGGGAAATCAAACGCCTGCATCCTCACATAAAACGGGTATTTATCGAGGCAGAGGCCCGCCGCGTGGTGCAATGAAAGCCGAGGCAGTCATCTGTGGCGCCGGTATTGCAGGCATTGCCGTTGCCTATCAGTTGGCCGTCATTAAGGGCCTTCGCAAGGTCGTACTCATAGATGAAGGCCCGCCACTTGCCATGACCAGCGATAAATCAACCGAGTGTTATCGGAACTGGTGGCCGGATGCAGGTCCGGCAATGACGGCCTTGAGTAATCGCAGTATCGATCTGATGCAGGACTTTGCCGCCCAGACTGATAATGGCATCAGCCTGGATCCGCGCGGGTATTTGTTCCTCAGCGCCGAAACTGAACGCGCCGATGCGTTTGTTCGTGCTGCGCATACCGCCGCTGAATTCGGTTCCGGGCCACTGCGTCGCCATGAGGCAAATCTGCATACCTATCCCCTGGCAGGCGCATATGATGCCCAACATCGCGTCAATGGCGCAGACCTGTTGCTCGGACCGGATCTGATACTGAAACTGTTTCCTTTTCTCAATCCACATACCGTTGCGGCGCTTCATACACGGCGTTGTGGTGTCCTGAGTGCTCAGCAACTTGGTATGCTGATGCTGGATCAGGCACGCGAGCATGGCGTGGTGTTTCATCGCGGCCGGCTTCGAGGGATTGATTGTCATGGGGGCCGGGTAAAGAGCGTTGTGGTGGACTTTAAAGATCACAGTGACACCATATTTTGTCCAACCTTTATCAATGCTGCTGGCCCTTACCTGAAATCAGTTGCGCAATTACTCGATACAGAGGTGCCCGTCGTATGCGAACGTCACTGTAAAATGACCTTCAGTGACCGCCAACACGTACTACCCCGCAACGCGCCTTTGCTGTTATGGACAGACCCAACACCGTTACCCTGGACTGATGAAGAACGCGAGTTGCTCGCTGCAGATCCAGATATGGCCCATGTGCTGAGGCCCTTTCCGGCCGGAGTGCATGGCCGCCCGATTGGGGCAGGTGACAGTGTCATGCTGTACTGGACGTATGATTGCCCCATTGAATCCCCACAATTTCCGCTCGCCTTCGATGCAGAATATCCTGAAATTCTGATCCGTGGCATGAGCGTAATGCTGCCTCGCCTGGAAGCCTATTTCGGGCATATCCCCAAAGCCTGCATCGATGGCGGTTACTATACGAAAACACCCGATAACCGGCCGCTGATCGGTCCTTCGCCCGTTGCTGGCGCGTGGCTTGCCGGCGCCTATTCAGGATTCGGTATCATGATATCCATGGCCGCAGGGGAACTGCTCAGTGCACAGATTTGTGGCCACACGCTGCCTGACTATGCCCAGGCTTTCGCTCCAGATCGCTTTGCAGATCCAGGCTATCAGACTTCGCTAAATGCAAATACGCTTGCCGGGCAACTATAGATGCACTGTTATGGAACTTCTCAGAATTATTGAAGCCCGGGTTAAACAGGCAACGGGCACGAATTTCACTATTCAAGATCGAAAAGTTATAGGTGGTGGTTCCATCAATACAGCCTGGTGTATATCGGGGGATAGCCAAAGTTATTTTGTCAAATTAAACCAACCGGCACTCAAGGCGATGTTTACCGCCGAAGCTAAGGCCCTGCGCTTGTTGACCACAACTGATACTGTCCGGATCCCCAAGGTGGTTTGTGTCGGCGAAGGCGCCGGATTCAGTTTTCTGGTGTTGGAATTTCTCCCACTCAGATCCCCTGTCGACATGCGACAACTCGGCATGAATCTGGCGGCATTGCACACCCACACAGCACCCCGATACGGCTGGGTAATTAACAATACAATTGGCCTCACACCACAATGCAATACCCCATCAGATGATTGGATCGATTTCTGGCGCAATCACCGTTTGGCTCCCCAATTAGCCCTTGCAGCACAGCATGGCTATGGCAACGAACTTCAAGTCATGGGTGAACGACTGCTGAGTGATTTTCCAGTTTTATTCGAAACTTACACTCCGCCCGCATCCATGCTTCACGGCGATCTTTGGGCCGGTAATCATGGCGCTTTGGAGCAAGGGGAACCTGTCCTTTTTGATCCGGCGATGTATTTTGGTGACCGCGAAACGGATCTGGCCATGACCACTCTTTTTGGTGGCTTCGATGATAATTTTTACGCCGCCTATCAGCAGGCCTGGCCACTGCACGAAGGATTCAGATCCCGTCAAGATTTCTACAACCTTTATCACGTTTTGAACCACCTGAACATGTTTGGCGGTCATTACTACGCCCAGGCCATCGCCATGATGAAAAAGGTGTTGGCCGAACTTTAAAGATAAATGGATTTGACCCCATCGGACATGATCCAATCCCGGAAAATTTGGATCGACGGGTTATTTGCCACCTCTTTTGGGTATACCAGATAGTAACCATATTCGCTTAGTGCAATCGCATCATATTGATACAAACGTTCGGCCATGACTTCATCAGCGATCAGATCATCATAAAGCGCCAGTCCCTGCCCATCGATGACAGCCTGAACCCTGACATTTGGATCGGGAATCACCAAATCATCTGAACCCTCGGACCATTCAATTCCCGCAGCCGCATACCAGTCTTGCCAGGCACCATGACCCTCGTGGTCATGCAACAATGGTCGCTGTTTGAGTACGTTATGAATTCCCTTTGCTTCTATTTGCTTACCGATTTGAGCACTGGCGGTCAACATCACAGGACAGGGAAAGATCTGTTCCACATATAAGTCCCCACCCACCCAATCCCCTTTACCCCAACGCACTGCCAGATCCAGATCATTGCTGCGCAAATCGGTGAGATTGAGCAATGGTTGTATTCTCAAACGAATGCGCGGATGTGTGGTGATGAAGTGCATCAAACGGGGAGATAACCAGCGAGAGGCAAAATAGGTCGCCGTACCGATCGTGATTCTGCCTCCATCGGTGTCTCTGATCCGGTCAATTTCACGCTCAACCGTCTCGATGGCAAGGCGCGCCACCTGCAACAGCTCAACACCCTGGGTGGTTAATACCAGTTGCTGTCGAGCACGGGAAAAAACCCTGAAACCCAACGCTGCCTCCAATTGCTGGACCTGATAGCTGATCGCTCCCTTGGTCAGATTCAATTCCCCTGCTGCACGGCTCATATTTAAGTGCCGGGCCACCACAATGAATGTGCGTAAATTGTCGTAGTTCCTGAATCGCATGCTTATCTGTTTAAATTATTTTGACATATCGGTCAATATTATTGATTTGAGTACTCAATAATATGCTTTTATTATCGTTTTTATATCACTATCTATTAAATTTCTAATTTATATTTGAATAAATTATTTGCACTCTTCATCAGTATACGGAGCCGCACCTATGAACGAACTCTCTCGCACCAGTGCACTTGCATCACGGCACACTGAACTTGGTTCCGGACTTGAAGACTGGAATGGCATGGGCACCGCCTGGAGTTACCACAGCGACCCGAATGATGAACACGACGCCATACGTGAGGCTGCGGGCCTGTTCGACATGTCGCCGTTGAAAAAAGTCTTTGTGCGCGGTCCTGATGCACAGCGAGTGATTGATGATGTCTGCAGTCGGGATATGACCACCATCGAAGCAGGGAAATCCGCCTATGGCGCCATACTCACCGAGCGGGGTACCGTTTGTGACGACGCCATAATTGCCAATAACGGTGGCAACGAATGGATGCATTGCCATGGTTCCGGCTCAAGCATGGAGTGTTTACTCAAATCTGCCAAAGGCCTGAATGCGGATATCGAGTTCACCGACGCGTTGCATAATTTATCCCTGCAGGGGCCTGCGGCACTGGCGTTACTTGATGCCCACACCCCCATGGATCTGGCCTCGTTAGCCTACTTTCACCATCAGGCAACAGAATTGTTCGGCTACCCCTGTCGTATCTCACGGACCGGCTATTCAGGTGAACGCGGCTATGAAATATTTGCTGATGCCAGCGTCATCTGTGATCTGTGGGATAATCTGCTTGGCCATGGTGCCGACAAAGGTGTCATGGCCTGCTCATTTGCCGCTTTGGACAAGGTTCGAATTGAAGCGGCGTTGTTGTTTTTCGGTTACGACATGAACGCAGAGCACAGTCCCTGGGAAGTCGGTCTGGGCTTCACCGTGAGTCGCAACAAAGCACCGTTCCGTGGCCAGCAAGCCGTTATGGAACTCGAACATAAAGCCCGCTTTACCGCCGCTGGAATTGTCGTTAATCATAGCGAGTCCCTGGTGGGGGGTGAAACCCTGGCGATGGATGGCAAGCAGGTAGGGGTTGTTAACAGTCCGTGCTGGTCACATCGGTTGCAGAAATCATTGGCCCTGGTCCACCTGAGCCACGAGGCCAGCGCAGCAGGCACACGTCTCGAAGTGTCAGGCGAGACCTTTTCCGGCACTGCCACAGTCGCCGAAACACCTTTTTACGATCGCCTTAAATCCCGTACTCATGCTCACTGAACACGTCGACACAGCCACTGTAAAACGGGTTCGGCATCACCGTAAGCGCCGGACTCAAGCGCTGCCAATACATCAGGCACCCGCCTATATCACCCGTGAAATTCCTGTCTACGAATTACTCGGTGAAGAGTCTCTGCTCAGGCTTGAGAATCACGCTGACTGGCTGTTGGCGGAAATAGGTATCGAGTTCCGTGGCGATCCAATTGCCCTGGCGTTATTTAAAGAAGCCGGTGCCAGTGTAGAGGGCGAGCGGTTACGCTTCGATCGAGGCCACATACGGGCCCTGTGTGCGACCGCCCCCAAAACGTTCACGATGCATGCACGAAATCCGCATAAATCGATAGAATTTGGCGCCAATCACCTGGTTTTTGCCCCGGCCTACGGATCACCTTTTGTTACGGATCTGAAACAAGGACGTCGCTATGCAACGATCGAAGATTTTCAAAACTTCCTGAAATTAACCTATTTGACGCCCTGGATGCACCATCAGAGCGGCACCATTTGCGAACCGGTTGATATCCCTGTAAACAAACGCCACTTGGATATGGTCTACGCACACCTGCGCTATTCAGACAAACCCTTTATGGGATCTGTGACTTCTCCACAGCGTGCAGAAGATTCGATAACGATGGCCAAAATTGTTTTCGGTGAGGACTATCTCGAAGATCACATGGTCATTCAGGGCAATGTGAACGTCAATTCGCCGCTGGTTTACGATGACACCATGAGCGGGGCATTGCGTACCTACGCCGCGGCCAATCAGGGCACCGTAATTTCACCTTTTATTCTGGGCGGTGCGATGGGACCGGTCACCCAACCCGCCTTGATTGCCCAGGCCCATGCCGAAGCCATGGTTGGGATTGCCCTGACACAACTCGTGCGTAAAGGTGCGCCGGTCATCTATGGCAGCTTTTTAACAACGATGGATCTAAAGACCGGGTCGCCGACTTTCGGCACGCCGGAATCTTCTCTGGCCTGTATGGCCATCTCGCAATTATGCCGCAGGCTCGGTCTGCCATTTCGTTGTGGTGGTCATTTGACGGCGGCGAAGATTGCCGATGCCCAGGCGATGCGCGAATCCGTCAGCACGATGCATCCGGCAATCATGGCCGGAGCGAATTTTATTTTTCAAGCCGCCGGTTGGCTGGAGGGTGGACTGAGCATAGGTTATGAAAAATTTGTTATGGACAGTGACCATTGCGGTACTATCCAAAGACTGCTGCAGGGCCTGATTATTGACGACAATGCGCTTGCCGCTGATGCCTATCGGGAAGCCGGGATCGGTAATAATTATCTCGGTGTTGCCCATACAATGGAAAATTTCAGAACAGCAAACTTTCGTTCTGAACTCGCCGATAACCGATCATTTGAACAGTGGCATGAAGAGGGTGACAAAGATATGCAGCAACGCGCCTACGATCGCTGGACACGGCTACTTGCGCAATACGAAGCGCCCCCCATCGATCCTGCAACCGACGAGGCCCTGCTGGAATTTATGGATCGAAAAAAATCTTCCATGGCCGACCTCTGGTACTGAGGTCATTGGGCCGCGTGGCTGGCAAAATTCTCCCCTGTTGCAAATTGCCCTGAAAAACACAATCACGAGCCCGATTGATCTTATCCCTTGACATCCTGTCAGCCCCGTCCTAGGTTGAGGTAACGACAACCTGCACACCATAGGCCAAAAAAAACAAGGGCAGGTCGCTTGGCGAATCGAGGAGGAGCAGTGTGACACTGTGTAGAATAGACATGGGCTGCCTGTCACAGATGAAGTATCCACAAGGGCGCCCCTCGCTGTGGAATCGGAGCACACTATCGTGACGAGACGCATTCTTATTGTCGATGATGAGCCCAATATCGTCCTGTCTCTTGAGTTTTTAATGCAACAATCAGGCTATGACGTCCACACGGCCGTAGATGGTGAACAGGCGCTGGAGGCAATACGGACCTCGCCGCCGGATCTGATCCTGCTGGACGTTAATATGCCAAAAATCAACGGCTATGACGTTTGTGCCACTGTGCGTAAAAACCCCGGCTGGCAAGGGATCAGGATCCTCATGCTGACTGCCAAAGGCCGCGATGTGGAACGTGAGAAAGGCCTGGCGATGGGGGCTGACGGTTATGTCACCAAACCCTTTGCCACTCAGGAGGTCGTGGATAAAGTCCAGGAAATTCTGGCGCTGAATGCAGGCTAGATGCGTTCAGGTAACAGTTTTGCTTATACATGGATAATCGTCGCCGTTTCTGGTTGTTGCTTGCGCTCTATGCTGCATTTCTGCTCGCCATATTCATCTCAGGTGGCGCCTGGCTGTTAGACCGACTAACGACGGAGAGTAGCCAGGGGGCTTTGCTGGCCTTTCTGGCCGCATCGACATTTTTACTCATCGCCCCACTGGCCATTATCTGGGCATACCTGGATCGGGCCTTGATCCATCCTTTGAAATCAATCACCCGGGGAGTGCGGATCATGCAGCAGGCCAACCCCAATCATCAATTTGAAGTGCCTGACTATCACCTGCTTGGTAACTTGCCCTCGGCCCTTCACGATCTGGGCGTCCACATTCACCAGGTTAATCAGGAAAAAAGTAACGCACTCAGCGCCGGTGCGGCAGCAGCACAAGCACAAAAACGTCGCCTCGAAACAGTTCTGACAGAACTCAGTGAAGGTGTATTGGTCTGTGATCATCACGCGCGAATATTGCTCTATAACCCTGCGGCAATGCGCATTCTTGGAGAGAATGAAACGCTTGGACTGGGACGTTCCCTGTATTCATTCATGACCAAGGCATCCCTTGTCTATGCCTACGAACTGCTCCAGGCACGGCTGGACAAAGAGCACGAACAAGCGCGTGATGACCGTGATGCCGAGTTAGTCTGTACTACCGTAGATACCCTGCTGCGGTTGCACTGCAGAATGCGTTTACTGCATGCGGATGATAATGAGAAACCAGGTTTCGTGCTCGCATTCTCCGATGTGACCCGGCAAATAGAAGCACTTGGACAACGCGATACCCTCCTTCGCTGTGTACTCGACGAATTCCGCCGGCCATTGGCCAACCTCAGCGCCGCCGGACAAAACCTGATCGCCTTTCCGGAAATGGACCTGCCAACACGCCAATCGTTTCAAACTATCATCAGCGAGGAAAGTACAGCTCTCGGTGAGCGACTTGATAAAGCCAGTCATGACAGCCAAACACTGGTCGGTAGCGAGTGGCTGATGGGCGATGTGTACTCACTGGATCTGATCCCGGGCATCATTCGTCGGCTTCGTGACAATCTGGGCCCTGCCGCCACAATGACGGGTTTACCACTGTGGATGCATGCCGACAGCCACGCGCTGACCGTGATGATAGTCGACCTGCTCAAGTTCATCGCCGCAGACACGACGGTAGACCAATTTGATATTGAGGCGTTGATGGGCGACCGGCATGTCTATCTTGATCTGATTTGGAAAGGTCCGCCAATCAGTAATTCACAACTTGATGCCTGGCTCGACAGCCCTGTGAACGAGGTCAATAGCGCCGCAAAATTACTGGATATTTTGACGCTTCACGGCGGTGAAATCTGGTGCCTCCAGCACCCTCGCCCGGGGTTCTCATTGCTGCGGATTCCGGTACCTGCCTCGAACCGGCAATGGCAGGCGCCTCGTGAAGCGCTCCCTGCCCGCCCTGAATTTTATGATTTTTCCATGGCGGTCGCAGCCCCCGGAGCAATGGCCCAAAGATTGCTGCATGAACTTGAGTACGTCGTCTTTGATACCGAAACCACCGGCCTGCAACCTTCACAAGGCGATGAAATTATATCCATCGGTGCGGTGCGTATTGTGAATGGGCGAATTCTAACCGGTGAGACCTTCGAGCGTCTGGTCAATCCAGGCCGACCGATCCCACAAAGTTCGATCCGCTTCCATGGCATCACTGATGCGGATGTCGAGGATAAGCCGCCTGTCCAACAGGCTTTACAGGACTTCAAAGCGTTTGTCGGAGATGCCGTACTGGTTGCACACAATGGTGCTTTTGATATGAAATTCATACACCTCAAGGAAGCGCAGTGCGGTGTAAGCTTTGATAATGTCGTACTTGACGTGTTGTTACTATCGGTTTTTTTACACGACCATACGCCTGATCATACCCTGGATGGAACCGCCCGGCGCCTGGGCGTTGAAATTACCAATCGTCACACTGCGATAGGTGATGCAATGGTGACTGCGGCGCTATTTCGACAACTGTGTAATTTGTTACCACAGCGCGGCGTTGAGACACTGGCACAGGCATTGGAGGTATCAGATCAGATGTTGGCAGTACGCAAGCAGCAACAATATTAAGTGAAACGAAATGCCACCTGACAACTGGAAAAATGAACGCTTGCGAGCCCTGGCCATTGCCGGAGCGCTGGCCTTGAACTACCCATTGCTGTTCCTCTTTGGAGATGGTGTCCTTGTCTACGGCATCCCTGTCTTGTACTTGTATTTATTCCTCGCCTGGGGTGTTTTTATTTTTCTTTGCGCCGCTATCATGAATCACCACGTTGCTAATAGAGATAGTGATAGCGACATCACCTCAGATCATAATTCCAAACGGGACACCTGAAGTGCTCACCGACTGGGTCATTCTGACCGCAGCTTTTCTTTATCTGGGCACCCTTTTTGGTATTGCCTATTACGGCGCGTGGCGTGCTGATTCAGGCCGCAGCATTATTGCCAACCCTTACATATACACCTTATCCATAGCGGTCTATTGCACCGCCTGGACTTTTTATGGCAGCGTTGGCCGTGCCGCCACAACCGGGGTGGGTTTTTTGCCCATCTACCTTGGCCCGACCCTTATGGCCGCTTTATGGTGGTTTGTCATCCGTAAAATTGTCCGTATAACCCGGCACCAGCACATCACCTCCATCGCCGACTTTATCGCCTCACGATATGGCAAGAGCGCATTGCTGGGAGGATTGGTCACCATTATTGCCGTCATCGGGATTCTTCCCTATATTTCTTTACAGCTTAAAGCCATCTCCACCAGTTATCTTATTTTACGCGAATACCCTTCCCTGGTTATGCCGAGTAACTCCGGCGTTTATGCACAATGGGAGGATACCGCATTGTTCGCGGCTTTATTCCTTGCCGCATTTGCAATTGCCTTCGGCACCCGGCATATCGATGCAACCGAACATCATGAAGGAATGGTGGCCGCCATTGCCTTTGAATCCCTGGTGAAATTATTTGCCTTTCTGACCGTGGGCGTGTTTGTCACTTTCACATTATTCGACGGCCCCGGAGATCTGTTCACACAGGCCGCCGCCGATCCACGTCTGGCAGACCTGATGAGTCTCAAGGGAATTCAACCCGGAGGTTGGCTGTTCTTAACCCTCTTATCGATGCTGGCCATCGTATTTCTGCCCAGGCAATTTCAGGTAACGGTTATTGAAAACGTCGATGAACAGCATATCCAAAAGGCAATGTGGCTGTTTCCGCTATACCTCCTGATCATTAATTTGTTCGTTCTGCCCCTGGCCTTTGGTGGTTCACTGCTGTTTCCCAATGGCAACGTGGATCCAGACACATACGTGCTGACCATTCCGATGGCCCAGCAACAGGAGGGCCTGGCTTTGTTCGTGTTCCTGGGTGGACTATCGGCAGCCACCGGCATGGTCATTGTGGCAACGATAGCGCTGTCTACCATGGTCTCCAATGATTTGCTGATGCCTGTATTATTGCGTATCCGGGCCCTGAAGCTAACGCAACGCCAGGATCTGAGCGGTCTGATTCTTGGCATCAGGCGGATCACGATCATCTTGATTTTGCTACTCGGCTATCTCTACTTCAGATTGATTGGTGAGTCTTATGCGCTGGTCACGATAGGTCTGGTCTCTTTCACCGCGGCAGCGCAATTCGCCCCCGCTATATTACTGGGCATCTACTGGCAGGGAGCAACCCGGCTCGGTGCCATAAGCGGGCTTAGTGCAGGGTTTCTGGTTTGGGCCTATACCCTTTTGCTGCCCGCCTTTGCCAAGTCAGGTTGGTTACCCGCAGCTTTTCTCGATCAGGGTGCCTTTGGAATTGCACTGTTACGACCATACCAACTGTTCGGCTTGGATGGCCTGGATGTCATCAGTCACTCAGTTTTTTGGAGCCTGTTGGCCAATGCCGGACTGCTGGTCCTCATTTCGCTTTTCAGCAGACCATCCCCCATCGAGCGTTTTCAAGCCAATCTGTTTACAAATGCGCTGGCATCTGGCCTCGAAGATCCCGCTATGCAGATCTGGAAAGGACAGGCGACTGTCGCTGAATTGCGCATCTTGGCCAACCGTTTTATGGGACCACAGCAAGTCGCCAATGCACTTAAAGATTTTGAACACCAGTACAACATGGTGCTGGATCCGCAATCCATCGCAAATCCCGCACTGGTCAGCTTCGTAGAACGATTACTGGCTGGCGCCATCGGCACAGCATCGGCACGAGTGATGGTGGCCTCAGTTGCTGAAGGCGAAACTCTGAATATTGAAGGGGTCATGGAAATTCTGGACGAAACCTCACAGACCCTCGAATACAGCCATAGGTTAGAAGAAAAATCCAGACTACTTGAAGTTGCAACCACAGATTTACGCACCGCTAATGAGCGATTACAAAAACTCGATCAGCTCAAAGATGAATTTGTTTCCACAGTAAGCCATGAATTTCGTACCCCACTGACATCCATTCGCGCCTTTTCAGAGATCCTCAAAGACAACCCGGCGATGGAGATAGATCAACGGCAGGGATTTCTCGACATCGTAGTCAAGGAAACCGAAAGGCTCACCCGGCTGATCAATGAAGTCCTGGATCTCGACAAAATCGAGTCCGGACACATGGTTTGGAAAATGGCAGACACCGATCTGCGCCAAGTACTCATCGACGCCATGGATGCTGTCAGCCAACTGTTTAAAAAACGCGCGATCACCTTGGAAAGTGATTTACCCGCCACACCCGCGCCGGTCAATATCGACAGCGACCGCATGATTCAGGTCATTATAAATCTTCTGTCAAATGCCGGAAAATTCTGCGAGTCCGAATCTGGCTGGGTAACGGTCAGATTGGCACTCGTTGAAGATGCTTACCGGATCACGGTGCAGGATAACGGTCCAGGGATCCCTGCAGATCAATGTGAGAGAATTTTCGAAAAATTCCACCAGGTCAGCGACGTCCAACAGGGGAAACCAAAAGGCACCGGACTGGGCCTGGCAATTTCAGAGCGCATCGTGCGCTACCACGGCGGGCAAATCCATGTCGAAAGCGTGATCGGTGCAGGCACAACGTTTGTGATCACACTTCCCGGGGAACCGGCACATTAGCGACTATCGGGTGAGGCATCCACCACGATTGATCAACTCTACATACATGCAGACAGGTAGTGTGACTCGTCCATCAAATGATAGGGTTATTACAGACGATTAAAAAGAAGATTTCTGATAACTGCTCACCCCTACCCAGAAAATCACCTCAAAAAACTTGGCAACATAGCGCACATTAACTATCGTCCTGTGCATTACAATGATCAGGACAAGACCAATGAGTGCGTATTTTGGCTCGAAGGCAACCTCGGGTTTATGCCAACCGATCATCGCCATGATGCCGCCATGACTACGAAGAACAGGATCATGTCGAGCTACTAACACTGCTCAA
>CAZAWX010000090.1:0-13633 GCA_964488985.1 uncultured Ectothiorhodospiraceae bacterium | reverse complement strand
CACCCCGGGGCTGGATTACTATGGCAATGATGCCTTTACCTTTCACGTGACCGATGCTCAGGGTAATACCGCTACGGGAACGATCAATATTCAGGTGTTGAATTCAATTTCCCCACTGGCAGATAGCGATGGCGATGGTCTTCTGGATCTGGATGAACTGAATAAATACGGGACGAATCCAAAATTAGCTGATACCGATGCTGATGGCTTTGATGATTTTCAGGAAATTGTTACTTTTGGATTCAATGCCGCTGTAAACAATTTCCGCTTCAACCCGTTAATAGCAGATACACCGCAAGTGGACGTGCGCATGGTGAGCGTTCCGGATATCCGTATCAACTATACACAAACCGATGGAACAAGCTCTCAGGTTTCTACGACACGTTCCCAAACTTCTTCGCAATCGGTGAGTACCAGTCAAAGTGAGTCAGAATCTACAACTGTTTCAGACGCTCATTCGGTTGGAGGTTCCATTTCGACAACAGCGAGTGTAACAGTGGAAGCGGGTTTGTTTTCGCCACCAAAGGCGTCAGGAACGGTTTCAACAACAGCCGAGGCAAACTACAGCTATGAACATACGACAACCAATGAGCAATCAACGAGTTGGTCTCGAACCCAGACGGAGGAAAATTCTAAAACATTTTCCGAGTCCGAATCGTTTGAGAAAAATCATTCGTTAGCAGCCAGTGACGGTGAAATTTCTCTTGCAGTTAATATCACCAATAAAGGTTCAATCAGTTATACATTGAATAATCTGTTTCTTTCCGCAACATATCTGCGCCCGAGAGGAGCGAACCCGCTGGTTCCTGTTGGCAACCTTGGGTTTGACACAACAGGGGGAGCCTTCCCGGCGACCACCCTGGCTCCAGGGCAGTCAACCGGCACCCTTAACTTTAAGGCAAACGGCGTAAACTTGGAAAAAATCAAAGAAATACTTCGCAACTCCCAAGGGTTCAGTGTTCGGCCCACCTTGTACAATTTGCTGGATGCGAACAATGTGTCCTATAACTTTGCTTCTACCGGTATCACCAGTACAGATGCGATGGTTTTGGTGGACTACAATGGCAATGCTGGTCTTTCCAATATAAGAAAAATGGTGGCTGTAAGGGGAACCCCAAACATTTCCATTACGATGGCCGATGCTTTGAATAAGGTACTAAAAGTTCAAATGTCAACGGATGGGTATTCTTATATCAATACCGTCTCAGGTATTAGTAACAGTGATCCCTATAGCACTTGGGTGATTGTTCATGGCAAGCAAATTGGCAATGCTCAGATGCAAACAACCATTTATACAAACCCTGCCGATGAAGCGCGTTGGAAGGCGAGAAACCCACAAGTGGTGAATCTCGTTTCAAGCTATGATCCGGCAAGCATACAATTGAGCGGTGGCGATGTGTTGCATTTAGTTTACCTGCAAGACAAAGATTTGGACGGTTTGAGTAATCGTTTGGAGTTTTTCTACCGAACCGACCCATCTAACCCCGATACTGACGGTGATGGTTTACAGGATGGCGTTGAGGTACGAGATGGATGGAATATTGCTTATCAGGATAGGAATGGTGCAGATGTTTACACTCAAGTCTATTCCAGTCCTGTCCTGGTGGATACGGATGGTGATCAGGTTGATGATTATGCCGAAGTGAATTTTGCTGGCGTGAACGATTGGTATAGCCGCAATCCAAGTAACTCTGATACGGATGGGGATGGTTTGGATGATTCTATTGATGATCGCACCTATCTCAATCCTGGCTTTGGGGCATTGTTGGACAATCAATATGATGATCTCGCCATTTCGATGCTGGATGCTTATGCAGACCTGGCCAATCCGGGTACTGCAGTGGCAGGCCAAACTCCGTACGATGTGTATGCGAGCTATCAGCTCCCCGCCATTCTTATGGCGCCAAACAACCCGGCAGCCGAAGGCTTGACTGGATATGAAGTGATAACAATTCGCTATAATGATACAAGCGGGACGGGGCCATTTCCCGAGCCTGTTGCATTGAGTAATGGACGCCCCTATTTGGTTGGTGATATGGTGAATTGTGCCCCGGGTTTTACCCCTCCCCCGGGTGCTAGCACTACTTGTACATGGGAGGTTGTAGATGTCTATCGTCCTGCTACCGATGGCACCCTGACGAGTCGGGCACATCGATTTGCAGATACAAGCAAAATTAACTCCGAAAGCACATCTGGAACACCGCCTGCTGAAGTATTCAAGTACATTCAGTTTGTGAATGTGAATGGTATATATACACGTCAGTCGCAAGAAAAGACGGTATCGCCAGCAACCGAAGTACTTGAATTGCATATGTTGGGAGCAGATATGACCAACGCCAGGACGCTCTGGGCAACAAAGTTTGCTCCAGTGTACGAGACTTTTACCACCTTTATCAGTTGGGCAAATGGTGGTAAATTTACACGTTGGGTACATAGTAGTGGCAATGCTTTTTATGCTTATGATGTAGCAACGGGCAGACAAGTTGTTCCCTATGCATATGCAATGTCTGATCTGCACGGGGGTGGTATTATTAAATTATGGTGGAGGCTTGGCGTGGATGGCCAAAGTTTAACTCATTTGCCTAATTCATATGTTATTCATGGATCATATTCCAATTGGTGGGGAGATGCTCCAGCGAACCTATATGATGTGTACACATATGATCATGCGAGGAATCCGGCATATGTGCCTTCTACTTCTATACCAAGCATGAAAATGTTTTATTATGATTATGATCCGGTGACGGATGCCGATGTGGCCGTACCTGTGGACCCATATACTGGAGGTGCGGTCTATAAACTTACCGTACCTGCAGTTCCGGGATGTCATACGGTGCAATTTTCTGCCAGATCATTTGATGAAAAACAAAACCGATATAATAATGGGCAGGCTCGCTTAGCATCTGATTCTGCAAACTTTGATAAAATGAAGCTTTGCAGAGATGCTTTTGGAGTTTGGTCCGCATCCAATGAGATTGCGAGTGATCAGGTCAGCCCCCTGAAGCGGAATGTCTTGGGTTATTTTCCGAATGGAGCAACCCAAACGACTAAAAACAACAGATTCCCCATTGAGTATGTGTCGGATATCATGCAATGGGGTTTAGACTCGACCAAACAGTTTGATCTGCAGATACGCTATAAGGTGTTTGTGCGATAGATCGAACCGCTTGCATCATCAAAGGGGCAGTGCATAAGCACTGCCCCTTGTTTGTTGGGCCCGGTGTATGCAGGAGAAATTCGATACTTGATGGAAATATCGGTTTTCTAACCCTTGGCCTGATAGGCGCTGATGCTGGATAAAGTAGAGACGCTGTAGGGCACGATCATCGTTAGCCCCACCTTCAACCAGGCTATTGTATCCATGGTACCATCCAGCAGCGCATCGCCGTGATTGATCAGTGCCAGCACCGGCCCGACGATGAGCGCGAATTTTGTGGCTGTTTTAACAACCTCGCGCCGGGTGGCAATGCGTATCTTTTTTCTCATACCCCATCCTTTCTTCCCATTCTTTTTTCGCTGGTATTGCAGACTGTTTTTAATACGAGTGATGTGAGTCGTGATATTGTATCCTTGCTTACATCGCGGTGATGTTCGCCATGCCATCTTCTTGTCGCGTGCATCGTCCTGGACCTTGGCTTTTGGCGCCTGCCTGTATCTATATCTGATATATTTCATCCTAAGCGACGACCAAACGGGTGTGCAAAGGCTTGCCAATGTGACAGTTATAAGCTACAAAGTTAAGCATGTAATCTAATCATCCTTGAACAGAATCTCTGCGGGAGAAGCTATGGCAACGGCAACAAGTAAAAGCAAGACAACGACAGTTAAAAAGGTCGCCACAGGCACAACGCGAAGGCCGAGGAAAAAAGCGGGCACTAGTGCAGCCCGCGAGGTGGTTGTCGTCGCCGGGATTCGCACGCCGCTGGGCAAGGCAGGCGGCGTTTACGAATATCTGAGTGCGGTTGATCTGGGCGTGGCTGCCGTGCGCGATGTGCTGGCCCGTTCGCCGGTCAGCAAAGAGGATGTTGATACGGTCATCATCGGTAATGTCATTCAACCGTCGGACGCTGCCAATATTGCCCGGGTGATCGCGTTGATTGCTGGCATTCCCCGCCCTGTTCCGGCGCATACCGTGCATCGCAATTGTGCATCCGGCATGCAGGCAGTGACCGATGCTGCAGAGAAGATATTGTCAGGCCGGGCCGAGGTGGCGCTGGCCGGGGGTGTCGAGTCGATGACCCATGCGCCGCTTCTGTTTCATGATGAATTTCGCCGCGCCATGAGCAAACTGCCTCGCGCCAAAAGCTTCAAGCAAAAAATGTCGGTATTCGCCGAAATCGCCAAAGCGCCGTGGAAGCCGCGTATTTCGCTGGTGGAAGGGCTGACCGATCCGACGGTGAATCTGAATATGGGTCAGACGGCCGAGGTGCTGGCGCGGGAGTTCGGCCTGTCCCGTGAGGAGCAGGATGAGTTCTCGGTGCAAAGTCATCTGCGTGCTGACGAAGCCTGGCAGAGCGGCTGGTTTGATGATGAGACGATGCATGTTTTTCCGCCCAACAGCTATCAACCTGTGCACCGGGATGAAGGTGTACGCAGCGGTCAGAGCATGGAGGCGCTCGGAAAACTGAAACCCGTGTTTGAAAGGCCGCTTGGCACAGTCACCGCCGGTAATAGCTCACAGATTACCGATGGTGCGGCCATGCTGTTGCTGACCCATCGGGCCAAGGCCGAAGCCGAGGGTTGGCCGATCCTTGGCTATATCCACGATTGGGCCTACGCCGGTTGTGACCCGGCGCGCATGGGCCTTGGGCCAGTGTATTCGACCAGTAAACTGCTTGCCACGCGTGGTATGCAGACCAGAGACCTGGCACGTATGGAAATCAACGAAGCCTTCGCTGCGCAGGTGTTAGCCTGTGTGAAGGGGATGGATTCCAAGACCTTTTGCAGCGAACACCTGAGCTGCAGCAAACCTGTCGGAGCGCCGGATATGGATAAGCTGAATGTGCACGGTGGTGCGGTTGCCATGGGGCATCCTGTGGGCATGACGGGCGCACGACTGGTGGTCACACTGCTGCATCAGCTCAAACAGGATACCGGCGGAGGACTTGCTGTCGGCACCCTGTGTATCGGCGGCGGACAGGGTGGTTCGGTGATGGTCGGGAGTGAGCCATGGAAGTAATTCAACTGATTCGCAACGGCCGGGAGGCACGGCTGCATTTCTCCCGCAGTGACAAATCGGTCAATGTACTTGATGAAACGTGTATCATACAGCTGGAAGCACATCTTGATGCGCTGGAGGCTGATTCACCCGAGGTATTGATTCTGGAGAGCGGTATGCCGGGTTGCTTTATTGCCGGCGCTGATCTGGATATTATCGCGGCGGTCACGGATGCCGAGCAGGCCACCGGGTTTGCCAGGCGAGGGCAGGCAATCTGTACGCGTATCGAGAAGCTCGCCTCTATATCTGTCGCACTGGTGCATGGCTCCTGCATGGGCGGGGGGCTGGAGATTGCACTTGCCTGCGATTATATCGTAGCCGTGAATGGCGAAAAAACAAAGCTGGCCTTGCCCGAGATCAAGATCGGTATTCATCCTGGCTTTGGCGGTTGCGTGCGTCTGCCGAAAAGGGTCGGTTGGCTCAGCGCGACCGATATGATTTTAAGTGGCCGGGCAGTGAATGCGAAACGCGCCAAACGTATGGGGCTGGCGGCACTGAACTGCGAGGCGGAGCAAGTGGATGCGGCCGTGGCTTACCTGTCCGGGCGAGGAAAGGTCGGCAAGCGCAAGCTCAAACCTGCATGGTTGTGGCTATGGCCTGCCAGAGCGCTTTTTTTCCAGCAGGTTGAAAAACGCGTGATGCAGCGCCTGCATCATCTTGATATTGAAGAAGCTTATCCGGCTGTGCCGGCGACCATTGCAGTGCTGAAGAAGATCATCGGCGCCAGCGACGCTGTGGCCTTGCAGCGCGAGGCCGAATCGCTCGGGCGGCTTGCCGTGACCCCGACATGCAAGAATCTGGTGCGGGTCTTCCATCTGGGCGAATCCCTGAAGAAACAGGATGCGGTCAAGCGTGGCCGCGAAGCAGCAGACAGAATGAAAAGAACCGCCGTTTACGGCGCCGGGGTGATGGGCAGCGGTATTGCCTGGGTTGCGGCAGGCAATACTGAGGTGGATCTGCATGAAGTGGCCGCTGAACCATTGGGGCGCGGCATGAAAGGTCTGGCTAAACTGGCTCGTCGCGATCCTTCTCGTCTGGCTCGCATCAGGCCGACTCTCGAGACCAGCGGTCTGAAAGACTGCAATATCGTGATTGAGGCTGTGCTGGAAGAATTAAAGGTCAAACGAGCGCTCTGGAGAGAGGTTGGCAAGCATGTGCCTAAGGATGCGCTGCTGCTTAGCAACACCTCGTCGCTGTCGATTTCAGATATGCAGAAGCAAATCAAGGGGGCTGAGAGGATTGCCGGTCTGCATTTCTTTAATCCGGCCCCGAAGATGCCACTCGTTGAGGTCGTCGCGGGTAGCAAGACAAGTGATGCAACACTCGATACGACAGCGGCTCTGGCGGCCTCATGGGGTAAATATCCGGTGATTGTAGGGGACAGGCCTGGATTTCTGATTAATCGCTGCCTGATGCCGTTTATGGCAGCGGCCTTGCATCTGATTGAGGCGGGTCAGAAGCCCGAGCATGTCGATGGGGTACTGAAGAATTTCGGCATGCCGATGGGGGCCATTGAATTGGCAGACAGGGTCGGGCTCGATATCTGCCTGCATGTAGGAGATCATCTGGGGGATGCGTTCGGCAATCACTTCGAGATGCCCGAATGGTTTGGCCGGATGGTCAGGGATGGTCTGCTGGGGGTAAAATCCGGCAAGGGCTTCTTCGAATATGAGCAAGGGAAACAGCAGGGGCTGAACCCGGGTCTTGGCGGTTATCTGAGTATCGCCGGAACGGAACACGAGAGCGATGCAGATCTTAGTGTCGGGGATGAGGCGATGAGTTCAGATGCGATTGTGGACGCATGTCTGATTCCCATGCTGGTTGAGGCGCTGAATTGTCTGCATGAGAGCGTTATCGATAATCCCGTGCATCTGGATGCGGCCTTTATCTTCGGTATTGGCTTCCCGCCGTTCAGGGGCGGCCTGTTGCGTTACTTTGCCGGGCGCAAGCGTCCCGAGCTGCGTCAGAAGATAGCCGATCTGGGCTTTGAGATACCAGAAAACCTAGAGGTTCTGAATGACTTCTCCTGACCCGCTTTATGTCGAACACTGCACAGGCCTGGATCAGGCGAGGCAGGCGAATTGCCTGTCCGACCTGTTGCTGGCCTCACCACCGATGTGGCTGGATAAGCCGATGCTGAGGTTTCGCCAGCCTGATGGCAGCTGGCGTAGCTGGTCGCGTATCCGGTGTCAGCAGGCGGTGCTTCGGGTTGCCGCATGGCTTGAACATAAAGGCATCAAACCTGGCGATCGGGTTGGTATTTTGGGGCACAATTCACCGGAATGGTTTATTGCCGATTATGCCATTCTTCGGCTTGGTGCAGTGACTGTGCCGGCCTATTTCACCGATCCTGCCGAAGCCGTTCAATATGTATTCGATGATGCGGATGTCTCCGTCGTATTCGTCGAACCGGGTGAGCAACAGGAGAAACTGGCTGCTTTCGCCAAACCTGTACTGCCATTTCGCGGCGATGGCGAAAGCCTTGCCTCTATTGCCGTCGATGAAGCATGGGAAGGGCGCCTTAAGGCTGCCTGCCCTGGTCGCGATGATCTGGCGACGCTGATTTACACCTCCGGTACGACCGGGCACCCGAAGGGGGTCATGCTCAGTCACGGCAATTTGTTGTCGGATGTTGAGGCCGGGCTTGGCGGCGTTGCGGTGTTTGAAGACGATCTGTTTTTGTCTTTCCTGCCCTTATCGCATGCCTTCGAGCGTACAGTCGGCCATTTCCTGCCGACCGCCTGTGGCGCTGAAATCGCCTATGCCGAGGATGTGACAACGCTGCTGCGCGATATGCCCGAGGTGCAGCCCAAGGTGATGATCTCGGTTCCAAGGCTTTATGAGAAGATCTATGCCGGGGTGCAGGCCAAGATGGCCGAAGGACCGGCGGTGAAACGGGCGCTGTTTAATCTGGCGCAGAAGCTTGGGCTTGAACGCTTTGAGTTGAGTCAGCGCGGTGAAACGCTGACAGGTTTTAAAGCCTGGTTGTGGGGTGTTCTCGATGGGCTGGTGAATGCCAAGCTGCGGGACAAGATGGGCGGGAACATCCGTGCCTTTATCTCTGGCGGAGCGGCCTTGCACCCGGCAATTGCTCAATTTCTGTTGGCGGCCGATATCGTTGTGCTGCCCGGTTACGGTTTAACGGAGTCTTCACCGGTGCTTACGGTGAACCGACTCTCCCTTATCAAGCCGGATACCGTCGGCCCTGCCTTGCCGGGCGTGGAGTTGAAGGTTAACGATGATGGTGAGCTGCAGGCCCGTGGGCCGATGGTTATGCAGGGCTACTGGAACAAGCCAGAGGCAACGGCAGAGATCATCGATGGCGAGGGCTGGCTGTCGACCGGTGATATCGTCGAGATCGATGACGATGGCTTTGTGAAAATCGTTGATCGCAAGAAGGAGATTATGGTCCTGTCCAATGGTGAGAATGTTCCGCCGGCCGTGATTGAACAGCATCTGGTGCAGGCTCCTTGTATTTTACAGGCCATGGTCATTGCCGATGGGCGCAATTATGTGACGGCCCTCGCTGTTGCAGATGAAGCTGCTCTCGCGGCTGCCTGGCAGCAGACCAGGAAACAGACCCTGCCGAAAGACTGGCGCGACAACCCCGAGGTTTATGCATGGGTGCTGCAGCGCATGCAGCAGGACGAGCACGATCTGCCTAGTTATATGCAGGTGAAAGCCTTTGCCTTCGTCGATGAGGAGTGGACCCAGGCCAACGGCATGGTCACCCCGACATTAAAGCTCAAGCGGCGCGTTATCATGGAGCGTTATGCCGATACGATTGAAAAGCTGTACCGGGAGAAGTCCGAGGCGGAGTAAGCATTGGGGATGCTCTGAAAAACTACAAAGGCGTAGTTTTTCAGACCTTCATGAGTGGTTAATTCGGCTCATATAAATCGGCATGCGTCGATTGCCGAATGCGCCGGAATAGGTTCCGAAACGACCAGCCAGTTGTTCCCCGCAATCCGGGCATGTGCCTTCTTCCTTGACCCGGTAATCAGGAATCTCATACCAGTCGCGCACGATGAGCGGCGCGTGGCAGCCCGGGCAGAAGGTCGTGCCTCCTTCGGTGTCATGAACATTCCCGGTATAGACATAATGCAGACCTGCCTGCAGGGCAATCTCCCGAGCCCGGGTAAGAGCGGCGGATGGCGTGGCCGGAATGTCACGCATCTTCCAGTCGGGATGAAAGGCGGTGAAATGCAGCGGCACATCCGGACCCAGTTGATTGGCAATCCAGTCGCACATGGCGCGTAGCTCGTCCGTGCTGTCATTCAATCCCGGGATCAACAGCGTAGTGATTTCGTACCAGACATCGGTTTGATGCTGCAGATATTCGAGTGTGTCCAGCACCGGTTGCAGATGCCCGGCGCACAGACGATGATAGAAGTCCTCGCTGAAGGCCTTCAGATCGACATTGGTTGCATCCATGCACGAGAAGAACTCCTGCCGTGCATCTGCATGCATATAACCGGCCGTTACCGCCACCGTCCTGATATCTAGCGCATGGCAGGCTTTCGCCACATCGACGGCGTATTCGAGGAAGATCACCGGGTCGTTGTAGGTGAAGGATACGCTTTTGCAGCCTGTATCGTCGGCAGCCCTGGCAATCATTTCCGGACTGGCCTGATCACACAGGCGGTCGAAGTCGCGCGACTTGGAGATATCCCAGTTCTGGCAGAACTTGCATGCCAGATTGCAGCCCGCCGTACCGAACGAGAAGACGCTGGAGCCCGGATAAAAATGATTGAGCGGTTTTTTTTCGATCGGATCCACGCAGAACCCGGAAGAGCGGCCGTAGGTGGTCAATACAATCTGATCATTTTCACACTTGCGAACAAAGCAAAGGCCGCGCTGTCCATCGTGCAGTCTGCAGTCGCGCGGACAGATATCGCACTGGATGCGCCCGTCATCCAGCTTGTGCCAGTAGCGACCCGGGAAGTGTTCATTCGCCTGCGCCATGTTTTACTCCGTATCAGGCTCCGCATGTTCACGGTATTTGCTTACCTGATACCTGTATAATAGCACTTCCGGATGCCAGAAGTCGGCAGCCAGACCGGCTTTTTGTTTGAGGTGGGCGAGAAACGTCTGTGCATCCGGCAGTTGTTCCCAAACCTGAGGAAGGAATGTCGCTTTATGTGAGCCGTACTTGAACACCAGTCCATCGCGTTTCGGCACCAGCTTGCTGCAGGCAATCGCTTCACTTTTGGCATGCATCGGCTCCAGTTCCGAGAGCACCGATATCTCAACACATATCAGATCGAATTCGGATGGTTTAAGCGGCGAAAAGCGCGGATCATGGAAAGCTGCAGCAACGGCATTGGCCAGCAGGTCATCAATGAGCGACCGGTAAGCCTCCAGTGTGCCGATACAGCCGCGCAATCCCCCTTGCTTGGTCAGGGTGACAAAGGTTGCCCTATCCTCTTTAAGCCAGCCTAACCCTTCAATCGAAGGCGCCTTGGCATCCAGATCAAGCTCATCCGCGATGGCACTGCGGGCCAGTGCGATGAGAATCGGTCCGGGGTTGTTTTTTTCACTCATCAACGTTCTCCTGTTGTGTATTACAAAAGGCAATGGCCGGATAACCGACAACACTCTGTTTGTCACCTGCCGTATCGCCGGAATTTCGATAATCGAGAAGATGTGGAGTCAGCTGATGCGATGCAGCAGCCAATAACAGACCGTTCACAGGCGTTGCGCCACAGGCTTGTTCATGATCCAGATCCGGCTGCATGGCTAGTATGCGGGCGATACTCTGTTGATCGATGTCTCTGGCTTCCGCATAGGGATGAAAATGGGAAAGGTCTGAGCTGATGACCACTAGGGTTTCGTCACCGCCCCAAAGGTGATTAACGACATTGGCCACGCTGCCGATGTCTGCTGCGCCGACACAAAGAGGGATCAGGGTGAAGTCATCCAGTACCTCCTGCAGGAACGGGATTTGCATCTCCAGCGAATGTTCCATGGCGTGGGCCTCAGCGTTCACGGAAACATGCGGAAGTGCGAGTGCTTCTTCCATGAGCTGTTCATCGAGCGGAACCTGGCCCAACGGCGTGGCAAAGGCATTAGCACTTGGCAGGCTCAAGCCATAAAAAGGAACCCGATGGGCAGGGCCGAGCAATACAACTCGCTTGATTCGGGCAGCATCCAGCGTCGCATAAGCATGCGCAGCAGTCGGGCCTGAATAGATATAACCGGCATGCGGAGCAATCAGGGCCTTGGCTTGATGGATATCGACATGGCAGTCGGCCAGAAGAACGCGGATCATGGCCCGCAGTTCATCGCAATTCTGCGGGTAAAACTGGCCAGCTACGGCTGCCGGGCGTACGGACATAATACCTCCGTCGGTGCAGATGCACCTGTTTGCCGTTGCTCTCAATACTCTAACATAAGAGTACCCCTAGTTTAGACCAGTTCAGTCCGGCTTGCGTGCATCCTGATTGAGATGTTCAGTCTTTTCGGTCGGTGTGTCCTGATTGTTATCAAGATGTCGGCGGACATGATGATGGCCAAAGCGGAAATAGAGCCAGAGGCTGATAAGGGTTCCGATACCGATGACGACCAGAAGGCCAATGACACCGAAATGATGCACAATAGCCATGCCGGCAACGCCGAGCATGTGGCCCACCGTATAAATAATAAAAGCCCAGGAAATGCAGTTGACGATCTGCAACAGGAAGAAGCGCCAGAAAGCGATCGAAGAACAGCCGAATAAAACTGCCGAAACCATGCGCGTGCCGTAAAGATACTGGAAAATGAATACTGACCAATGCGCGTATTGATCAAGTATCTTATTGGCTTTTGGATAATGGGTACGCAGGAAGGGAACGGCCAGAATGATATCCATGCCTTTCCAGCGGCCGAGAGCGAAGAAAAACATGTGACCGGCAAACGCACCCAGTGCGGCAACGACAATAACCTTCCACGGCTCCAGTAAGCCTGCTGCGGCCAGGGCGGCAGCGGCAATAAACACCGATTCACCTTCAATAAAGGTCCATAAGAATACTGCCCAGTATCCATATTGTTCAATAAACTGTTGTGCCCATTCCATAACGGGAGATTAGCTCTTCAGCTCAGGCAGTGCACTAAAAATGGCTGAGCTGGAGTTTGTTCGGATTCTCTGTTTTTTTCAGGCCGTCTCTAATCCGAAATACGATGGAAGCCGGCCTCAAGCAGGCGATCTGAAAAATCAGGGTGCGCTTCGGCCAGAGAGTGAATCAGTGATACAGGAAAGGCAGCAGCTTCTATATCCGATGTGGCAACCACACTGGCTACCGGAGGGCTGATGCCGGCTGAGGAAATTTCGCCGGCAAATTCACCGGTCTGAATATCGCCAACGGGTGTGTCATTCATGCGTGCCGAAGCTTCACCGTACAGGATAAAAAAAAGATATTTGGTTTCCTGATCTTCCTCGATCAAGCGCTCTCCTAGCCTGAAAGTCAGCACGCGCCCTTTCTGCATCAGTGCATCAATGGCGCTATTTGGCAGGCCTGTGAATAGTGTGCTGGCAGCAATCTGCTGGCGTAAGCTCGCTGGAATGGTTTGCGTATCTGGCATGAGAGCCTCCCGGATGTAGCCTGTTGGTAGCCTGTATGATTCATGAATTATGCAGGTTAGGACTCGATGATATCGTCGGGCGGGATGGTCGTAAAATAGCGGAGCGGTTGGATTGAAGATAACTTCAGGGTGCTTGCCGGCCACGGGGCAGCTTCGTAGTCTGCGCCGCTTGCCGGTTAAAACGGGCATCAGGAGCGTGGTTTATGAAAGGCGAATTGAAATACGAGGGGAAGGGCAAGCAACTCTTTGCCAGTGACAAGGCGGATGAGCTGATCCAGGAATTCAAGGATGATGCGACAGCCTTTGATGGCATCAAGCACGACGTGATTGCCGGCAAGGGCGAACTTAATTGCGCTATCTCATCCTTCATTTTCGAAAAACTACATGAGCATGGGGTCAAGACCCACTACGTGAACCGCGAAGCGGCCACCGAAATGCGCGTCAAGGCGCTGGAGATGATGCCGGTTGAGGTGGTGGTGCGAAATGTTGCCGCGGGCTCTATCTGCAAACGCTTGGGGCTGGAAGAAGGCCTGAAGCTGGATCATGCGCTGACCGAGTTGTTTTATAAATCGGATGAATTGCATGACCCGATGATCAATGACGAGCATTGCGAGCTGTTTGGTTGGGCGACCCGGAACGATCTGGCTGAAATGCGCGCTATTGCCTTGAAGGTGAATGATGTGCTGTCCGGTATGTTGGCTGATGTCGGCATTCAATTGGTTGATTATAAACTCGAATTCGGCAAGGCAGATGGCGAGATTCTGCTGGGTGACGAGATTACGCCTGATGGTTGCCGTTTATGGGATATCGAGAGCGGCAGAAAACTGGATAAGGATGTTTTCCGTCGGGACCTGG
>CAZAWX010000089.1:0-14180 GCA_964488985.1 uncultured Ectothiorhodospiraceae bacterium | reverse complement strand
GGTCGTTGGTATGCCGAGGACCTACGGCATTCGATTCAGGTATGACTTTTAATACGTTTCAAAACGGTTGAGACGGGCAAGGCTGGTCTTTGTTCCGGCCTTGTTCGCATTTGGCAGTGTTTTTATGAAATATGGAGTTGCTGTTAGCATGTTCAGATTCATCTACGGAAATGCATTAAGTTTGATAGTGGTAGTGCTTGTTTCTGCTAATGCGATTGCCGCCAACACAAATCCATATTCACACACCGGGCCGATACTCATTCAAAATGTAGCGGTCATTGACGGTCTCGGCCATGAACCTTATCCCATGCGGGATGTGTTGATTGTTGATGGCCGAATCAAAAAGATGTCGGTCACGGGACTTATAGGCGACCTCCCTAAAAGCACACACGTGATCGATGCGGAGGGCCTGACTGCTCTGCCCGGCCTGGTCGACCTGCATGTGCATGTTGGCAACGTGTCGTTCAAACCCGGTAAATTTGAAGATCATGATGTCAAAGGCGTACAACGCACACTCAACGCATACCTCTATGCCGGTGTAACAACCGTACAGGACCTGGGCAACAGCCACGAGCATATTATTGGTCTGCGCGATGCGATCAACCGGGGCGATCAAGTCGGACCAAGAATCTTCTCTACCGGGGCCACCATCAATTGGCTAAAGACCGTAACAGACATACTGAGCCTGACCTCTGCAGAAACCCAACTGGAAATAAAAGAACTGTTGGATGAGAGGGAAGCGGCAGGTATTGAAACCATCAAACTTTATGGTGGTTTGTCCAATTGGAGCGCCCGGCACATCATGACAGCGGCCAGGAAACGAAACATGCAGGGCATTGCTGATTTCTGGTGTACCAACCTCAGTCGCACAACCTTTGAAGTGACGTTGATCGACGGTTATGCCCATGGTGGTTGCCGCGTCATCACCGAAGAAGAAGCACGTTGGATGCAAAACAATGATAAGTTCGCAATTCTCACGCTCGATCTGTTCGATGTCATGGGTGGACATCGCGCCTACAAGGATTTCAAGACACACACTTTCTTGAAAGACCCATTGATCGTAGATCCGCTCGGAAAGAATATCCTAAATGACTACTACGCGACATTTACTCAAGTGCGGGAAAAATTCGAAGACGGCGAAAATTCCCTGTATGCCACGCAACTGTTTGGCGACCTCAAGCACCTGTTACCGGATAACCTGAAGAACGCCAAAACACTGCATGACGCGGGTGTGCTTATGGGGCTGGGCACCGATTCATCATTCCCACCCGGTAACTGGCCGGGCGAGTCCATGCACTACGAGATGTTACTCCATGTACAGGCTGGTATTGAACCCGTTGAGGTCATCAAAATGGCGACTTACAACGGGGCACGGATCCTTCGCCGCGAGCATGAGTTCGGCTCTATAGAAAAAGGCAAGGTTGCCGATATCCTGATTGTCCGGGGCGATCCATCAACGGACATCAGTGATACGCGTAATGTCGAATATGTCATCAAAGGCGGCAAACTGTTAGATCGAAAGAAGTTAACCGCAAACTGAAATAACGGAAACCCCATCATTAACAAAACTACTGAGGAATATTGAAATGAAAATTGGCAGGAGATCATTTATCAAGACCAGCGGTACAGCCGCTTTAACCCCCATTGCCCTGATGGGCGCTGGAAACAGCTGGGCATCCATCAAGGGTCACTCGTCTGAAAGCGACATGGTTTCCTCCAGGCCTTTCGATTACTCGCTCGCCCGCAAGTGGGCGCCCAACGCAAATGCCACCGACCTCACGACCGTGTTTCCTCAATTGCCGGGGGTCATACCCCAAACCGAATTGCTGGCAATTGCAGAAAAACACATGACAGAATGGATGGAGAAAACTGCAACTTCAGAGAAGATGCAACAACGCGGCATGCAGCACATGCCCTGGGGCATCATGGGTTGTTACCAGAAAGACTGGGAGACACCTCACCTGTTGTTTTCAAAGAATTCCAAGGGAAATAAGGTCATCGATGCTGACGGCATAGAGTACATTGACTTTAACCTGGGTGACACACCGGACATGTTCGGTCACGGCAGCCTTAACCCAGCGGTGAAGTCCTGCGCTGACCTGCTGCTCAAGGATGGCCTAAGCACGATGATGGGCAACGAAGACCAGTTGGTTGCAGCCGAACTATTGGCAGAAAAATTTGGCCTTCCCTACTGGATGCACGCGCTCAGCGCCAGCGATGCCAACCGTTTTGTACTTGCCACCGCCCGTCATCATACGGGCCGCCCGAATATTGCAATCCCAAATTTTACCTATCACGGTACGATCGATGAAACCCAGAAGTTTGCACCCAGTCCGGGCGTAATCTCGCGTTTTCATGACTTGAAAATCTACAATGCTGAAGTCGACCAGGGCACCAAGATTTTTAACTGGAACGATCTGGAAAGCCTGGAAGAAATACTTGCGGATCGCAGTGTGGCCTGCATCATGATGGAACCAGTGATGAGCAATTTCGGCTGGGCATGGCCGAAACCCGGCTGGCATCAGGGGGTACGCGAGTTGTGTGACAAATACGGCACATTGGTGTGTTACGACGAAACCCACACAATTTCACAGGGTCCGAGCGGCATGGTCGGTCACCTGGGCATCAAGGGCGATTTCTGGACCTGTGGTAAATGTATTTCCAGCGGCATTCCCGGTGCCGTTTATGGAATGACCGAAGCGGTTGCCAAAAAACTCTACCACGACCAGCATGAAGTCGGCTTTTTCACCGGTGCAGGGCTGGGCTTCCTCGGCAATGCCTTGTGTGGCAATACCATGTCCATTCACGCCTTAAGAGTAACGTTGGAAGAAGTGCTCACCAAGGAAGTATTTGCCCACATAGGAAAAAACATGACTGTGATGGCGTCTGAAATGGAAAGGGTCAACAAGAAATACGACGCCCCGTTCCGGATTGAAACCATGGGCAACCGGATTTGTTATCACTTCATCCCCGATCAGTGTTTTGACCCGCTGGCAGGGCTTATACAAGTTGGCTTTGGCGGCTTGTTCGAACTCAGTCACGCTTATGCCTGGAATCACGGCATGCTGATCATGCCCTACTTCAATATGATGATGATTACGCCTCAGCACACTTTAGAGGACACCCGAAAATGGGTCGCCGTCTATGATGATATCGTCCGGATTGCAATGGGAAGTAGTGGTAAATAAGTGTTGTGATGCAGACTAAAATGAACCAGCCATCCAACGGGTCAGAATTGGATCAAGCGGTCTCGGTGCTATCCGCAAATTGTGCAGCCTGGGCCCGAACCAGTGTTGCAGAACGCATCGCCATCCTGGCCAGGATTAAGGACCGCTTAATGGAAGTTGCTGAGCAATGGTCACTGACAGCGGCCCGCCACAAACAAATTCCCGAGGGCTCACCTTCGCTCGGTGAAGAATGGATGTCCGGCCCATATGCGGTCATGTCGGCTTGCAACGGGCTGATGACTACGCTCACTGAAATGGATGGCAAGAAGTTCCTGCAAGGCTTGCCTGTCAGGCAGTTTAATGACAAACAATTATCGGTACGTGTCCTGCCGCACTCGATCTGGGATCATCTCTTGTTGAGTGGTGTCACGGCTGATATATGGATGCAGGATGGTGTCACCCGGGAAAATCTCAAGCAGAACACCGCCTCCGCCTATGATACGCCACCTGAGCAACGCAGAGGTTTCGTCAGCCTGGTTCTCGGCGCCGGTAATATCGCGGCCATTGCACCACTCGATTGTTTCCAGAAACTGTTTCTTGAGCACTCGGTTGTAATCCTGAAAATGAACCCGGTCAACGCGTATCTGCTCGAGTTTTTACGCCCTGCCCTTGAACCGCTCATCAGCCGGGGTTTTCTGCGGGTGGTGACCGGTGATGCTGAAACAGGGGAGTACCTATGCAATCACCCAGGTATAGAAAGCATACATATCACCGGCGCCGAAACAAGTCACGATGCGATTGTCTGGGGTAGCGGTGAGGAAGCAATTAATAATCGACAGATGAAAAAGCCAAGGAACAGCAGGAAGATAACATCCGAATTGGGTGCTGTTTGCCCTACCATCGTTGTGCCCGGCCCCTGGACCAGGGCTGACATTAAGTTCCAGGCAGAACAGATCGCCACCCAGAAACTACATAACTCCGGCTTCAACTGCGTTGCCTGCCAAGTGCTGATCCTGTCTGAGAACTGGGATCAACGCGATGATTTCCTGCAGGCCGTGAAGGACACCATTCGGGATTGCCCTTCCAGAGGTCTCTACTATCCCGGTGCCGATGAACGCATCGACAATTTCTGTGCGCATTACCCCGATGCTGACGTCCTCAGCGGGTCAGATGCCGCGCAAAGACGCGTGGTCGTCGAGCTTAATAAAAGAGAACCGGAAGAGTACGCTGAAAACACCGAGGTCTTCGCACCACTACTGAGCGCAATGGACATGGCGGGTGCAAATGCAGAGTCATACCTGCGAAGCGCAATCAGGTACTGCAATGAAAACCTGCACGGCACCCTGGGCG
Source organism: uncultured Ectothiorhodospiraceae bacterium (assembly GCA_964488985.1). GTDB lineage: Bacteria > Pseudomonadota > Gammaproteobacteria > HK1 > HK1 > CAZAWX01. Next base: position 9,663 of record CAZAWX010000089.1, on the reverse strand, counting down.
CTAATATCCTCATCCACCCGGCAGTGAAGCGGCAATTGGCTGGCCATTGGGATGAGATTATCGGTGAACTGAAATACGGTTGTATTGCAATCAATGCCTGGACAGGTCTGGGATTTTTATCGGTGCAGACACCCTGGGGCGCGTTTCCGGGTCACAGCATTGATGACATCCAGAGCGGAACCGGATTTGTACACAACACCTACATGTTTGACAAAATTGAGCGCTGTGTCATCGAGGCACCTTTTAGACCGTTTCCGCGAAACCTGTTGCACGGTGTCTTCACGCTGTTGCCCCGACCGCCATGGTTTGTGACCAACAGGAAAGCCGCCAAGCTGGGAAAGTTACTGACCAAATTCCAGTATTCGCCTGGCTGGTTAAAAATTCCACGGATATTCTTAAACGCACTGATGGGTTGATCATTCAGTGCTGATCGCTTCTCTCCCAGGGGTTTAATGCATCTTGATACTCAAACCTCATGGTATTGTCGTGAATTGTCACGAATTTGTCGGCGAGAGCCATGACTTCCGTGGCATCGGAACGCATCATTGGTCGCAGTGTCTGGTAAGAGTATTTTGACAACGAAAAGTCCAAATGAACAATCAAGTTAGCAACAATTTTGAAGACCGAAGAACCCTGGCGTCCATCCTGGGTTGCGGTGTTGTTGCGGTTATCATCTTTCTTGTCCTGCCGTTGTATGTTGGCCTGTTGGCAGACAATTTTGGTTTTTCGGAAAGCCAGTTGGGTGTCCTGGCGTCGATGGACCTGTCAGGCATCGCGCTCATGTCTCTTTCAGGACCGCTTTGGATCAATCGTCTCAATTGGCGCAAGGTCGTGCATTACGCCCTGCTCTGGTTAATCGTCTGGAACCTGGTTTCTATCGAACTAACAGGGTTTGGACCACTCTGCGTGGCCCGTTTCATGGCAGGGCTCGGTGGCGGCCTTATAGCCGCGATTGTCATACAATCCATTTCGTATACCTCCGACCCGGACCGCATTTTTGCGCTTTTCGTGGTGCTGCAAATCGTATTGCAGGTACTCGGGTTCTTGCTATTGCCATCCATCATCAGCGCCTTTGGAATTGCTGGCTTCTTTAGTGCCTTGATAGTTCTTTGTGTCATTGCATTGTTTTTGAGTCGCAACTTTCCCCCAGGGGGATTGGCAGAAGGGGCTGATACTCATGTGCAGGATCACGCGGTTTTAAAGCATGAAAACCTAAAATCGGCGCTGGTTATGATTGGGCTGGTTTTGTTTTTCATCGCCCAAACTTCTCTGTTTGCATTTATAGAGCGTCTGGGCGTGGATTCCGGATTCGGTGGCCAGGAAATTGGCAATGCACTGACCATTGCTGTACTGATCGGTCTGGCAGGAGCACTGCTTGGGGCCATCTTGTCAGTTCGATTTGGCCGTCTGCTACCGATACTGGTTTCCGGACTTGCCCAGTTGGCCTGTTTCTACTTGTTAACAGACCACCTCAGTCTCATAACTTATACGCTCATAGTGGGTATGGTCCAGTTGTTCTGGAACCTCCCCCTTGGCTACCAGGTGGGTGTCTTGATTTCAGAAGACCCGCATCACCGCTTTGTGCTGTTGGTTCCTTTCATGCAGGCCCTGGGGATATCCATCGGCCCCTTTCTGGGTGGATTCGCAATGCAGGCCGGCAGTTATCCAGGTCTGCTGACGCTGGCTGCTGCTGCGCTGGTGGCATACATGTTGCTATTGCTCCCGCTGGCCAGGTTACAGGACAAGATAGGTTACGCTTGAAATGTTTTTAAATATTTTAAGCCTATCAATTGATAGCTCGGAAACTGAAATTTTCTAAATTTTATCAACTCACAAGATTCATGGGGTTACCCTGATAATGACCCGGAGGATTGAAACCATGTCAAAATCCACTGTCCTTTATCCCAGTGAAGACGCACCGCACATTGAACTCAACCAGGATGGTTCATCAATTGACCTGTCCAACTGGGACGAACCCGCCAATCGCAACTGGAGCTATCGAAATATCCTCGATGTGTTTCCCTATACACAGCGCATTGACCGTGGCGTGGGACCCGTGCATGAATTGAACCCGCGGCCGGTAGATATTTCCTCAGTGGGTGTCAATTACCGTAACCTCCGCATGCTGTTAGAAGAATTCCTGTATGAAAGTCATTGTGATGCGATGGTGGTGGTACAGGGCAATAACCTCGTTTATGAAAACTACCGCCGTATGCGGGATAACGAGCGGCATTTATGTCAGTCAATAAGCAAAACCACCGTGTGTGCAATATTAAGCGGGTTGGTGGAGAAAAGACTGATTGATCCCGAAGCCACGGTGGAAAGCTACTTTCCAGATGTTGCCAGTGGCTTTGCAGGGGTCTGTATTCAGGACCTGATGGACATGAACGTCGCACTGGATTTTTCCGAGGACTTTACCGACCCGGAAGCCACCATTTTTGAGTACGAAATGATCACCGCCTGGCACCCCGAAAAAGCGGGACAGGCCGAGGGCCTGCTGCCTTATCTGAAGCGTATGGAACACGACCCCGAATTGCACCTGGACGGTGTTACGAACTATTTCTGTCCAAATGCCGATATGCTCGGCTGTATCATCGAACGAGTAACCGGTCTGCGTTTTACTGAGCTTTTTCAGCAAAACATCTACCGCCATATCGGCGCTGAAGCAGATGCAATGTTTTCCACCGACGCCAGGGGCAAGGCGGTTTGCTCTGGTGGTCTGATCATCCGGCCAAAAGACCTGGCTCGATATGGGCAACTCTATGCCAATAAGGGCATTGCCAATGATGGTGCCAGGGTGTTATCCGAGAGCTGGGTCGCAGACTGCATGGACACCAGCAAAGGAACACAGTATTACCTGGGAGAGGACTATCGCTACCACAACCAGATGACGTCAAATGGCAAGGCCTTTTGTCACTTGGGTTTGGGTGGCCAGATGCTGTATGCCAACACCGAAACTGGTGTGGTCGTCGTACAGTTTTCCACCCTCAGTTCATTGTCCAACGGTGACCTTGACGTCGGCAACGCGCTGTACAACATTGCCGATGCAATCAGTGATTTCCTGGCTTAGAAAATAGTGTTATTCACCTTTCGTCGAGGTATACAGCTACAGCGATGGACCGTTTTGAAGGCAATTTAACCGCATAGCGAAAATCTCGGGGGCTTGCCCCCGAGCTGGATAGCTACAATGGGGCTTGTCCCCATTGTGAGGTGTCCAACTTATGGAGTTGCAGAGAAATACGCATCATGTATTTCGGTTGATGTACCATTTTGTATGGATACCGAAATATCGGCATAAGGTATTCAGTGAACCCTATCGAGAGGTACTAAAAGGCATCATTGAGAAAATCGGGTATGACTACGATATTAATATCGTCGAATTAGAGATACCCGAGGATCATCTTCATATGGTTGTTCGGGGAGGGGGAGTGCCGAAGATGGCACCGAGCGAGGTAATGCAGGTAATAAAGAGTATATCGGCACGAGAATTTTTCCGTCGTTATCCGGAAATAAAGCAGCGATATTTTTGGGGCGGTAAATTATGGACGCAGAGCTATTTTGTGGAAACGATTGGGAATGCTGATGAAGAGACGATTAGAAAGTACGTGCAAAACCAACTTGCCGAGCAGGACAAGCATGAAGCGAAGTACAGCCAGTTGGAGTTGCTGTAAAACTCGGTAGCTTGCTGCCGAGTTCTTTATAAAGTGCTCTTTTCCCATGCCAAGTAGCCACGCTCTGACAAGGCTGCCGCCAGTTCATGTGCACCAAATGCCTGTGCGGGTGATACGAACCCCGCGGCTCGACCTTTACCCATCAGTACCCGCCGGCAAGCCTCTGCCGCCAGCGCACCCGTTTGACGGTAAGGTGAGTTGCCGCGCAAAATAACCCGCACACCGCCGGTATTACTCCGACCGATGACACTGATAACTTGCCGGTTCAGGTCTGGGTCCTCGCGGCTTGGTTCTTCGGTCGTGATGGCGCCGCCAATCTGGTTTGTCACCGCTTCCTGCTGATCTACCGGGAGTTCGCGATATTTCTCTTCGAACTCCACCAGCACACCCAGGATCGCACCAAACACCTCTCTGTTCTTGAACGCAACCAATGTGCTGCAGTTTTTCACACGATCATCGTGCTGGTACCAGACAGTCTCCCCCCCACCGGACCATGGGATCGCCTTGTAAGTGACATGAAAGTCAGGCGCGATCACATCATATGCCGTCGCAAACGGCCAGACCTTCATCTCGTTACGCTCGAGGTAATGTTGGGGTTTGGTACACATGCGCAGAAATGATTTGGTGGAAGCGACGCTGGTTTCGCTGTCGGCAAGGTACAAAATATCCACGCTGTCCACGCCCGCTGTTTCAAGTGCCATTTCTGATGCCAGCAGACCCGCAGTCCACATGTAGCTGGTTGCTGGACTCAATATCAGGTCTTTTCGCTTGAAAGCATCACCATACTTATCCCTGATGTTCATCATCCAGTCGGTTTCACCCGACGTATCAAAATAGTGACAGCCCGCTTCCAGTGCAGCCTGCACAACGGGCTCGCCTAATTGCATAAACGGTCCAACCACGTTGTAGACTACCTTTTTACCCTTGAAAAGCGTTGTTAATGTTTCAGTCGTGTGATCGACTGCGGCGCATTCATAATCGTGGCCCGCACATTCCGGCACAGCCGCCATCTGCTCAGCCAGTCTTTTTGCATCACGGCCTGCGGCGATAAAAGGGATTTTCTCTTCCGCAAGATGCCAGGAAATCAGCTTCCCTGTATAGCCACTTGCACCATAGATAACAACGTGTTTTTCACTCATATTTCTTTCCTGTCAATAAGCACCGATAACGTCATCCGAGTCGGGGTCAAAACTCTCCGACAGGAAATGTTCCTGCGGTTTTTCCGACGCGGTCTTTGGTATCTCCTTCACCACTTGCAAAAATGAAGGCACAAAATTGCTCTCAAGTTTTTGCCGGCAGACCTCAAAAACTTCCCGGGCGCTAAATATGGCATGATCGTTAGTCACTATCGCTGCGATGACTTCTTTCTCACCGGGCGCATTGCCTGCTGTATGCACGCCATAAACAAAAACATCAGAAACTGTTTCCAGTTCACCGATTGCTTTTTCGACAAAGGCCGGATTGACGAAATCACCATTGCGGCGAATGCCGCCACCTGCACGATAATCAAAGTAAATCCAGCCGCCCTCGTCTGTGTGCCCGATGTCACCAGTCCGAAACCAGCCATCTCGAATTTTCCTGGCACTTGCCTGCGGGTTCCTGAAATACTCCACCGCTGGTGCCGACCCGTCTGCGTTCCTGAAGCATATCTCGCCCGCGATACCCACTGCACATTCTTCGTCTTGTTCATCCAGAATGGCGCATATCATACCCGGCGGAGCCTTGCCGATGCTGCCTGCCGGCCCACCCGGAGGGTTTAATGTTAGGCCCCCTTCCGCCGTGCCATAAAACTCGTAAATATCCACACCAAATCGTGTCTTGAAATCATCCCAGATGGCCGCCGGCATACCGGCACTAAATACGTATCTCACGGGATTATCCCGGTCGTTTGTTTTGCAAGGCTCGGCATAAATGGCTGTTGTCATTCCACCCAACAGGTTGAACATCGTGCAGCCATAATGACGGCAGATATCCCATAAATGTGACTTGGTAAACTGGCGGGAAATGACACCGCGGAGACTCATTTTCAGGATATTGCCCAGGGTGATTAACTGCGCGTTGGCATGCGTCAATGACAAACCCGTGTAGGGACGGTCATTTTTCTGCAAGCCAATAACCGGCCCTAGAGCAGCGATCGAACCAAAGCGCGCGTGAGGAGCTAGAATTGCCTTCGGGTCACCCGTAGTACCAGAGGTATAAAGCATTTGCATTGCATCATTCGGGTCGACGGCCTTAACCGGCAGATTGGGCACCGGTTGTGCCAGGATCTGGCCAATGCTTGATGTTTTCAAGGGCGCAACAGGCAGCTTATGTCCAAGACCTGTTTCCAATGTCCACATCCATTTTAGCTGCGGACAGGCGGGCAGAATTTCCAAAAGGTTTGGCAACGCATAATCTGATACCACAACGCCCTTGCAGCGTGCAAATGACAGCATGTACTGGAGTTTATCCCCTTTGGTCCGGGGGTCTATGGGTACAAATACAGTATTGGCGATGGAAGAGCCCACCATAACCTCTACGAATTCGGGGTGGTTCTGCATAATCAGGGCGAATGGATGACCGGCATCCATGCGCTCTTCATACAGTGCCCGCGCTACCCTTTGGCCATTATCCCAAAGTTGTTGATAGCTACGTATTTCCTCTTCGTAACAGCCACCGTAACAGCCACCCTTCCCGACCTGAACGAAGGTAAGGACATTAAGATCAGCTGAAGACTGCAGCTTTTCCCTGATAATATTGGCCAGGATGAGCTCAGAAGGTGCAGTCATGCATGCGTACCCTTCATGGCGCTAGCGGCTTAACAGGGTCATTGCCATAGCGGCGCCATCCTGGCCGATAAAACCACCGCCATTTTCAGCCAGGGCGATGCTGGCGCCCTCGACCTGGCGAGACCCCGCCTGACCGCGAAGTTGCAGGGTGAGCTCATGAATCTGACCAAGACCGGTTGCCCCGATTGGGTGGCCTTTGCGGTTTAGACCACCTGATGTATTAACCGGAATACGGCCGCCGATCTCCGTTGCACCCTCTTCCAGCAAGCGGATGCCTTCGCCTCTCGGACACAGACCAAGGTGTTCGTAATATTGAAGCTCTGCCGGCGATGTGGCATCGTGTAATTCAACACAGGACAGATCTTCAGGCCCGATACCCGCCTGTTCATACACCTGCCGGGCAGACCATGCGGCCAGTGGCTCCATGCCCGGCGTTGAGTAGTCATAACCACTTGCTACCAGGGACGCCTCCACGCGGACCGCGTTTCTGATGCACAACTTCCGTACGACTTTCTCCGACACAACGATGGCAGCGGCTGCCCCATCGCCAATCGGAGAGCACATGGGCAGTGTCAACGGGTCCGCGATTAGCGGCGCTGCCAGCACCTCTGCAACAGTCAAAACATCCTGAAACTGCGCGTTTGGATTCCTTGCTCCGTGGCGGGAGTTCTTGGCTGAAACCATCGCAAAGTGTTTAGCTGTGGCACCGGTCTCCCGCATGTATTCCCGGGCCCAGCTTGCATAGATATCCATAAATACAGAACGCGTTTCACCAGCACCCGACAGGTCTGCACTGGCACCCGACTTGCTTGCGCTTTCTTGCAGGAAACGGCTGACCACATCGCTGTCTTCCACATCTACACAACCAGCGAATACCGAAAATGTGCGCGCTTTGTCTACGTTATAAAGCTTCTCATAACCGGCTGCGAGCACCACATCGTGTATACCGGTGGTCACCATGGTACAGGCTTGCTGAAAGGCCGTTGACGAGGTGGCGCACGCGTTTTCCACGTTGATCACCGGTATGCGACCGATACCCATCGTACGTAATATCACCTGGCCGGCTATGCAAACCTGGCCGGTAATAATACTGGCCGCCGCATTGCCCATATACGCAGCTTCAATGGCGCTGGTATCGAGCCCGGCATCCCGCAGCGCCTCGTCGATTGCTTCCACCGCAAGCTCTTTAAGACCCCTGTCCAGGTGCTTGCCGAATGGGGTCATGCCAACTCCTATTACGTAGGCATTCTGCTTCATGGTGACCGCTCTACAGGAGATCCTCGTTGATCATCTGCATACCCCCCTTTATGGAAAGGACCTCGTTACAGCCATCCTCAATCATGGACGAGCGTGCATCGCGGAAAATCTTTTCCACCGGGTACTCAAGTGTGACACCGTTACCACCAAATATTTGCACAGCGTCACTTGCAACTTTAAACGCATGGCTGGTCGCTGTGACCTTGGCCATCATCGCAGCCTGTAAGGCCGGTACGGGTTGCAAAAAGTTGTGTGCCAGCACCCGATGGCTGAGCGCGCGTGAAATCTCGACCTTACGAGCCATATGAAATAACCGTTTCGCAACATCCTGGTGACGAATGATCGGCACCCCACCCTGTTTACGTTCATGTGCATAGCTAAAGGCGAGCTCATAGGCCGAACGTGCACAACCGGTGAAGATGGCACCCATCAGCGTGTTGGCTTCGGTATGAATGCAATAGACGGCCTTTTTGTAGTCCTCGGGCGCTGCCAGCAGATTCTCAATATCAATTTCAACATTGTCGAAGAATATTTCGCCTTGCGGCAAGGCCCGTTGACCCATTTTCTCCAATGCTTTACCCCGCGATACGCCATCAGCATCCAATGGAACCAACATGACTGCACCACGACCGGGGTCAAAACCGTTTTGGGTTTCAGCCGCGCAGTAGAGGATACACACGTCGGCCACCGGCCCATTCGACACCCAAGCCGATTTTTGCCCATTTATAATGACCTTGGCATCCGTAATCCGGGCAACACAGTCAGGTCGGCCATATTTCCCTTCGGAATGAAAAATGTGCCCACTGACATCCAGGCTGTCACTACCGTGATTGGGCTCGGTAATACCCCAGCAACCCAGCAGCGTATCCGGATATTTTTGCAACAGATCCAGCCGCCCGAATTTCGCCGACATGTAGGCCGGTAAAATACCGGCTGCAGCGGAAATCGCGAGACCGGCGTCACCCCAGCCCAGTTCCTCGAAAATCAACGGGAACACAATGGCCAATTCCTCGGGCTGCATCGAGCCAATGGCCTCCATGCCAATGCCCAGGTCGACATACTGACGGCGAAAGTCCCAGAATTCAGAGCCTTTGTCGCACACCTCGTCAGCACCAAGGCGGTCGAGCCGCTGGCCAATGGGACGCATCAACTGTTCTGCAAATTGGTGCAGTCCGCGCTGGAATTCCTCGGCCACTTCGGGCAGGGGTGGTTGTGCGCCCAGTTCACCTAATTGTACGTTTGGGTTGGCATCCCACTCGATGTAGGGTTTTGCCGTCATGATGAACTCCTGTATTGAAGAATTACATTTTCGAAGCTAAGCCATAAATAACGCATGTTCCTGTGCGACAAATTAGTGACATTTGACGATAGACAGTGCATAGACGGGAAGAAGCACTCGTCTGGTAGCACACCCACATTCTGGTGATGATTATCGGCCCATCAGGATACGAACGATGTCATCCCACACAAGCAACCACCGATCGGTATCGGCCCGGTTGTGCTGTGGTGTCACTATCAACATATTAAAATAAGGCATGATCATGATACCCCGGTTCCAGGCGTAGGCATGGCTAAACTCGAACATGCCACCAAATCCAATACCCACGGAGGCTGACACCGGGTCAAAGCATTTCTCTGGAATGAAGGTATAAGAAATGCGATTACCCATAACTTCCACGAGGAAAGGTGCATTGTATTTTTTTATGGATGCATTCATGCCCACCACGATATCGTCTACCTGCTGGCCAATTTTGCTGTAGAGTTCGTCCGTCAGTACTTCTTCGAGCGTGACGCGTAATGCCTTGGCAGTAACCGTATTACCTGATAACAACGTACCCAGCCGTCCAAAAGCTGCCTCGCCAAACAGGCCTGCCGCTTCAGTCTGGTGGAACAGTTCATGCGCGATTTCTTCTGTCATCGCAAAGACACCCGTCGAGATGTCACTCGCCATCGACTTTCCGAGACGC
>CAZAWX010000088.1:0-14195 GCA_964488985.1 uncultured Ectothiorhodospiraceae bacterium | reverse complement strand
ACAACGAGTATGCGCCCCTTTGTGCGCCTTGAAGAGACAGCGAAATCCGGCGCAATCGGAACAACTTATTTACGTCAGAGCCCTTAGTAATGGCAGCAAGTGACGATTATGTTGCGTTATCGGAGTCCTGATGATCATCTGATTGAGATGCTGCATGCACACCTGCGCTGGTTACAAAGCCATGGTGAGCAGGGTGAGCGCGCCTGCCTGGCGGGCATGGATTTATCCGGAATGAAGCTTTCAGGCGTGCGCCTGGATGCGGCGGATCTGGCCGGCGTTAATTTTTCCGCCAGCCAACTGGCCCAGGCCCATCTGAGCAGGGCGCGGCTATTTCGCGTTAACTTCCACAAAACACGCCTGATGCATGCGGATTTATCCCATGCCAATCTGGTCGGCGCAAACATGCAGCAGGCGGAATTAATGGGCGCGGACATTAAGTCGGCAAAGCTCAATCTGGTTCTGCTGGAAGGCGCTGATCTGTATGACGCGAATTTATCCAACGCTGATCTGAGCCGCGCGAATTTACGCAAATGTGACCTGAGCAATGCACAGTTAAATGGTGTTGTGCTGGATCATACCGATTTTACGGATGCGATTTTAACTGGCGCAAAAGGTTTACCGGTGGAGTTGTCCGGAGCCGGTCGGCAGGCCTGAAGCTGTCGGTGTCACGGCCATCTACTGCACAAATCTGTAACCCGCAGCAGGGTTGGCACAGGCAGTGAAATGCCTCTGGCAAAGAACAAAACTGAACCCGCTACGGCGGGTTTTTTCATGCTCAAGACCTTAGGGTGTAGATCTCATACTGAGCTGACCCTTTCTTATTTACATTGGTGCTGTTGTCACTTATACGGCAGGAGGTGCTGCTCCACATCGACAACCTCAAACTCAGGATCTTTGTGCATCAATATTCCATTTTCCAAAATCGCAGTTGCTGCGATCCAGGCATCTGCAAGCGATAACGGGTGGGTTGCCTTGATTCCTGCCGCTTGTTCAAGAAGATCAGGGTTCTCGTGAATCCACTGGATTGGGAGTGATTTACATTGCTCATAAGCGACCCGTCCCTCTGTTTGCCCTTCATCTTTCCAGACTCGATAGAATACCTCCATCAATGTGATGAACGAGCCGTAAACTTTTACTTGGTGCTCTTCTGCCTGCGATAAAACCCAGGCCACTTGATCAGCCCCGTGCTCATCATCGCGTAACGTTAACAGTGCGGATGTATCCAGTAGATACCGCTTCACTCGCGCTTTCGCTCTTTTTTTCGTTCAGCCAGCAAGCGGTGTGTCGCGCCGCCCCGGCCTCTACCTCGAAAGGCATCAATACTATTTCTGGGAACCGGGACGACTCGTATCGTTTTCCCCTCAACAATCCATTCAAGACAGTCGGAAGCACCCAAATGAAACCTGCGGCGCAGGTCTGCAGGAACAACGGTCTGGCCGCGTGATGTGATGGTACTCTTCATTTTTTCGCCTCAGAGGTGAATTATATTTTATCGGGTAGTGTAATTCACTCCTGGGCCGAACTTGAAGCATTTTTATTGGCTAAGACAGAATTTGCTCCCAGTGCCCAGATTTGCCCAATCCGGGGATCCATTGATACGGATGACTTCTGGATGGCACAAAGTGGTCGAAATTGAATCGAGCCAGTCCCCATCCAGTGGTGAATGGTGGGGCCTTTCTTTGTAGCATGTTCAATTCGAAAGCTTGCATGGCAATAGCGATGGTGAAATCTATGCAATCAGACTAAACTAATATGACTTAGTTTAGTCGAGATCAACATGTATACAGTTAACATCCACGAGGCCAAGACGAATTTGTCACGGCTGATTGAGCGGGCGACTAAAGGCGAGCCGTTTATCATCGCCAAGGCGGGTAAACCGCTGGTTAAGGTTATGGCTTTGAGTGCGCCGGAAGCGGGGCAGGTAAAGCGGTTGGGTTTTATGGCCGGGCAGATCACTGTGCCCGATGATTTCGATCAGCTGGGGCGTGTCGAAATTGAGCAGCTTTTTGGTGATGAAACTTGAAGCTGTTGCTGGATACACATTTATTGCTATGGGCGGCAGGTGGGTCTGACCGCCTGCCCGTTGATGCCAGCACCATGATTAGAAATGTGGAAAACGAACTGTTTTTCAGTGCCGCCAGCCTGTGGGAGATCGCAATCAAGAGCGGATTGGGTCGTGATGATTTTAAGGTAAATACGCGGTTGCTGCGACGGGGACTGTTGGACAATGATTACGGCGAACTGCCCATTAGCAGCGAGCACGCTGTCGCTATCGATAGTTTGCCGCCAATTCACAAAGACCCTTTTGACCGCATACTTGTTGCTCAGGCGATGGTTGAGGGTATTACCCTACTAACATCCGATCCTTTGGTGGCGCAATATCCTGGCCCCGTGATGCAAGTGTGAGGGCTATGTGAGGGTTGACAGGGCGGTGGGTGAATACTCCGACTCACCGGGAACACTCATTCCGGTTTGGTGTGAACGGGGATACCAGAGCCCTTAGACCCGAGCCCTAAGTACCCGCTCCTGCGGGTTTTCACGGCTCCACGATCTACATTTACCCGGCACAATGCAGTTTCGCTATATGAATATCCTCAATCGGTCTTTGTGATTGGACGCAGCAAAGGCACCATGGCCTTCCTCGAAAAGATGCCAGGCATGTGGCCATGTACAAATATGACGAATTCGACCACCAATTACTGGAGGAACGTGTCCAGCAATTCCGTGGCCAGGTAGAACGCTATCAGGCAGGAAAGATCCCGGAGGACGAGTTCAAGGCCCTGCGTCTACGTAACGGTCTGTACTATCAGCGCCACGCCTATATGTTACGGGTTGCCGTGCCCTACGGCCTGTTGTCATCACCACAGTTGCGTGTGCTGGCGCGTGTTGCCCGAGACTATGATCGGGGCTACGGCCATTTCACGACCCGCCAGAATATCCAATACAACTGGCCTGAGTTAGGCGATGTGCCAGATATCCTGGAGTTGCTGCGTCAGGTTGAAATGCATGCGATTCAGACCAGTGGTAACACCATCCGCAATATCAGCTCCGATCATCTGGCTGGGGTGGCCGCCGATGAACTTGAGGATCCCCGCCCTTACTGCGAAATCCTACGTCAGTGGTCAACCTTGCATCCGGAATTTGCCTGGCTACCGCGTAAATTCAAAATTGCTGTTACTGGCTCGGGCGTGGATCGTGTTGCTCTGAAACTCCATGATATTGGTTTACAGATCATCGAGAACGCCCAGGGACAACGCGGGTTTCGGGTCTATGTGGGTGGCGGCATGGGGCGCACTCCCATCATCGGAAAAGTCCTGCGTGAATTTCTGCCGAAGGCGGAATTACTGACCTATATGGAAGCTATTTTGCGCATCTATAACCTGGAAGGGCGTCGGGATAATATTCATAAGGCGCGTATCAAGATCCTGGTGCAGAAACTAGGCATTGAAGAATTTGCCCGCCGTGTTGAGGAAGAATGGCAACTTTCAAGGAATCCGAATCTGACCTTATCGAGCGCGGAAATCGATGCCATGGCAGCGCATTTCCAAGCGCCGAATAAGCTTGACTCGGATCAAATTGGCAGTGCAGGGCGCACTGAAATTTCCGGGCAAATCCCGGTACAGTCGGGAAGTACCGGGTTTGAGGCTTGGGTGCAGCACAATACTCAAGACCACAAAAAGGCGGGATACAAAATCGTCTTCATCTCACTTAAAGCTCCGGGGGTCCCACCCGGTGATATCACCGCAGTGCAACTTGAGGCACTGGCGGATCTCGCTCAGGATTACAGTTTTGGACAATTACGCAGCAGCCATGATCAGAACTTGGTGTTGGCAGATGTCCAGCAAACTGATCTGTATGCCTTGTGGCGCAGGCTTGATGAGCAACAGCTGGCAACCCCCAACATCGGTACGCTCAATGACATGATTTGTTGTCCGGGGCTGGACTTTTGCTCTTTGGCAAATGCCGGTTCACTGCCAATCGCCCGGCAGATCAATGAACGATTTGCCAGTTATCAGCACCTATATGACATCGGTAATGTGCAGTTGAAATTGTCTGGCTGCATGAATGCCTGCGCCCATCACCATGTCGGCCACATCGGGATTCTGGGCGTCGATAAGCATGGGGAAGAGTGGTATCAGTTTACCCTCGGTGGCAGCGCCAACGAACAGACTCGCCTTGGGGATCGGCTCGGTGCTGCGATTGAGAAGCATCGGGTGGCCGATGTCGTCACACAGATTCTCGATGTTTATCTGGCCCATCGCGATACCGGTGAGGAATTCATCGACACCTACTTACGGATTGGAATGCAACCTTTCAAGGAGCACGTCTATGCAGATCATACGCAATCGGGAACTGAGCAGAAGTCACTGGCGGCATGAACTTGAGTCGCTGGAACAGACAAGAACGAGTGAATTAGTTGCGGGTGATATTGTCGTCTCATTTCAGCGATGGCTGGCAGACTGGGAACAACTACTGGCCAGGGGCACAAAAATTGCCGTGCGACTTGAAGCCAGCGAGAGCCTGTCCGATTTGCTGACCACGGAATTCCATGAGTTGTGGATGATCGAACTGGTGTTTGAGTCATTTGCACAAGGCAGGGGTTATTCCCAGGCGCGTTTATTACGCGAACGCCATGGATTCCTGGGTGATTTACGTGCTGTTGGAGATGTCTCCTATGATCGAATCGCATTTATGGAGCGATGCGGCGTCAACGAATTTTCCCTGAACAAAGCGCTAAACCCCAACGAGACTCTGGGCGCATTCAATGAAGTTTCAGTCAGGTATCAGTCACTTGTTAATGAAAACACGACGATTGCGACATTGCGTGGCCTTCGCCGGGCCGCTTAGAAAACCGATAGTGTTCGCGAGAAAAGGCTAAGCCACCGATAGCTTGCCGTAATCCGAGTTTTCTCGATTTGAGAAGAATATTTTCAACGAACACTATAAAACCGTTGACCCACCGCGCTGCCATCAGTAGCATTCCACCTCCTTTTCCCCGGTAGCTCAGTTGGTAGAGCGGGTGACTGTTAATCACTAGGTCGGCGGTTCGAGCCCGTCCCGGGGAGCCAGATTCAATCTAAAAACGGCCACACTATGTAGGCCGTTTTGTTTTACGATGCCCCGAATTGGCCAATGCATTATTAACTCCGCCTGCAACCTAATCCTGCTATTCCAAGCCGGGGAAATGTTGGAACATTTCTACTGGGTCTCCAGAACGTCGATGGCTGAGCGGCTTAAAATATCACTGGCCCACTGATTTAAACTGACGCCCTTTAATTCGGCGGCGGCAGCAATGGTAGAATGCACTTTCGGGTCGACGCGCATCACAAATTTGCCTGAATATGGTTTTTGTACCAACCTGCCAGTGCGCTCTCTGACCTTAATGTAGTGATCAATGGCCTCATGAAAGGCCGCCTCTAACTGGTCCACTGTGGCGCCGTGGAACGTCACAATAGAGTCGATACCAACTAGACGACCAACAAAAATGCGGTCCTCGTTGTCAAACTCGATTTTGGCGATGTAGCCATTATGTTTCAGCATGTTCATGGGGTAATTCCTGCTTTTTCAAGAAATTCTCGCGCTGCCTTTATTCGATATCGCAGTGCTTCTTTTCCTGGATGCGGGCGGTGAAAGTCAGCATCCGTTTCGTTCAGGAAGAAGGAAACACGAGAACCGCTGCCTTCTTCTATTTCAGCGCCTAGAGCCAGAAATAATGCTTCAATTTTCCGCCATTCAATGTTCCCGTTGATAGGATTTGAGAAAATGGCTGCGAGGCTTTTCCTGTGTTTGCTATTCACTTTATTATAGTATCATAAATAGATACTATCGTAGTGAATAATTGTTCCGAATAGAACGATAAATAACCATCTTGGGGTGTCCTGAATAACGTTGCTGGGCTCGTATTGATAGTGCTTGCTCCACGACTATAGAACCATCACAGGCTCGGATTGGGGTATTTCGCCCGGCATGTCTGTGTGCAGATTTAAATTCTATCGCTATTGAGGTCAAATTTGCTGTCAAATTTGCTCTGGGATCAAACAGTACAGCAGTTACAATAGACGGTTGTCACTCAAGATCAGGATCCCGGTAGTACTATGGTGAATTCTCAGCAAAAATTTAAACTGCACTCAGAATTCAAACCTGCGGGCGATCAGACCGAGGCCATTGCGGCATTGCTGGACGGCATTGAAGCCGGCTTGGCGCATCAGACACTGCTGGGTGTCACCGGCAGTGGTAAAACCTACACAATCGCCAATGTCATCGAGGAATTGCAGCGCCCGACCATTGTGCTGGCGCCGAACAAGACCCTGGCGGCACAACTCTATGGGGAGATGCGCGAATTTTTTCCTGGCAGCGCCGTTGAGTATTTCGTCTCCTATTATGACTATTACCAGCCCGAGGCCTACGTTCCGACCACCGATACCTATATAGAAAAAGATGCCTCAATTAATGAGCATATTCAGCAGATGCGTTTGTCGGCCACCAAGGCGTTGTTGGAATATAACGACACCATCATTGTGGCCACGGTTTCAGCAATTTATGGATTAGGTGATCCGGAAGCCTTTCATGCCATGGTCTTGCATCTACGCCGTGGTGATCGGATCGACCAGCGGCAAATTCTCAGGCGACTGGCAGAAATTCAGTACACACGTAATGAGATGGAACTACATCGTGGCTGCTATCGGGTGCGGGGCGAAGTGATTGATATTTTCCCGGCAGAGTCAGAGACGGAAGCCGTTCGGATTGAACTATTTGATGACGAAGTGGAGAGCCTGAGTTATTTCGATCCATTGACCGGCGAGCAGTTGCGTAAGGTCGCGCGCCTGACGGTGTATCCGAAGAGTCACTATGTCACGCCACGCCAGCGTATTTTGGAGGCGGTCGATCTCATCCAGGCCGAATTGATTGAGCGCCTGGGAAATTTGCGCAGTGCCAATAAATTACTCGAAGCGCAACGACTGGAGCAGCGGACCCGTTTCGATCTCGAAATGATGCGTGAAATTGGTCATTGTAAGGGGATCGAGAATTACTCCCGGTATTTATCCGGTCGCCAACCCGGTCAGGCGCCACCGACCTTGTTCGATTATCTGCCTGACAATGCCTTGCTTATTGTCGATGAAAGCCACGTTACGGTACCGCAACTCGGCGCCATGTACCGTGGTGATCGATCGCGTAAGGAAACCCTGGTGGAATATGGTTTTCGTCTGCCTTCTGCGTTGGATAACCGGCCTTTACGTTTTGATGAGCTTGAATTGCTGGCGCCGCAGACTATTTTTGTCTCTGCAACACCAGGTCCCTATGAAGAACAACTGTCGGGTGAAATCATCCAACAGGTGGTGCGCCCGACCGGGTTGGTGGATCCGAGCGTCCAGGTTCGTCCTGCAACCACACAGGTCGATGATTTGCTCTCGGAAATCCGCCTGCGGACTGACATTAATGAACGTGTTTTGGTGACCACACTGACGAAACGCATGTCTGAGGATTTGACGGATTATCTGGCGGAGCATGGCGTCCGGGTGCGATATCTGCACTCGGATATTGATACCGTGGAACGGGTGGAGATTATCCGTGATCTGCGGCTGGGAAAATTTGATGTCCTGGTCGGAATCAATTTGTTACGCGAAGGGCTGGATATGCCGGAGGTTTCCCTGGTGGCAATTTTGGATGCGGACAAGGAAGGGTTTTTACGCTCGGAACGGTCTTTAATTCAGACCATGGGAAGGGCCGCCCGCAATCTCAACGGCACCGCTATTTTGTATGCAGATCGGGTGACAAACTCAATGGCCAAGGCAATGGCACTGACTGAACAGCGCCGTGAACGGCAAACGGAATATAACCGTGAGCATGGCATTACGCCCAAGGGGATCCGCAAAGCGGTCGCGGACATTATGGATGGGGGCTATGCAGGCTTGCCGAGTGACCCGCAGAAGCGTTTTGGCAAGGTCGCACAGGGACTGCCGGATTATACGTTTATGGATGTAGATACATTGTCAAAACGGATCGAGACACTGGAAAAGCGCATGTACGAGCATGCGGAGAATCTGGAATTTGAAGATGCAGCACGGCTCCGTGACGAGGTGACCCAGTTACGGGAATATGGACTTAAAATGCAGCCAGCTGCCTGAGTCGCTCAAATCGATATATCAGTAGGCGGTGGTCGCCGTAATGACGATAAAAATACGGCCTCATGGGTGATTTTGGGGTGATTTTGGGGTAATTTTGCTTGCCGTGAAGGCTCGGAAACGCTATCTTTCGCAACCCTTTACATAGGCGCGTAGCTCAGTGGGAGAGCACCACGTTGACATCGTGGGGGTCGGCAGTTCAACCCTGCCCGCGCCTACCAAATTTGTACGCTGGGAAACGGATTAGGAGAAAATACCTGATTTCCTGCCAAATCGTAGCGTTTATACTTGAGAATAGTGCGAAGGCTCCGTAAGATCCGCGCTCGCAGTTTAGCGGGACGTGGTGAGACCGTGCGGATGCCCGCGAACTGAACCCATAGGTGTCCGTAGCGCCGGTAGGGGCGGATCGGGAAAACCCGGTGCGATAGCCCACGTTGTGGCGCTGCGTTGTTGTGTATTTTCGGAGGGATCGAATATTTCAAAGGACAAAAAGAACCGGGTCAACGAGGAAGTGGATATTCCACAGGTTCGCCTGATAGATGATGAGGGTGAACAACGCGGTGTAGTTGAAACTGCCCAGGCGCTGGCACTTGCCGAAGAGCGTGGGTTTGATTTGGTGGAAATTGCGCCTAATGCGGAACCTCCGGTTTGCCGGTTGATGGATTACGGTAAATTCTTGTTTCAGGAAAGCAAGAAGCGCCAAGCACAAAAAAAGAGTCAGGTACACATAACGGTCAAAGAGATCAAATTTCGTCCGGGGACGGAAGAGGGTGATTATCAGACCAAATTGCGCAATTTGCGCCGATTCCTGAACCATGGAGACAAAACCAAGGTCACCATGTGGTTTAAGGGACGCGAAATGCGCCACCAGGAACTAGGACTGAAGTTGTTGCAAAGAGTCGAGGCCGATCTTGATGAGTTGGCGAAAGTGGAACAATTGCCCCGGCTGGAAGGAAGACGCATGTCCATGGTCCTGAGCCCCCGCAAGGGTCCTTGACAAGTATTGAAGAACAGATATTGAAGCTGAAAATCAGATGGTAGAAAGAACATGCCCAAGATGAAATCAAACCGTGGTGCGGCCAAGCGTTTCAAACGCACAGCCGGGGGTCGTTTTAAACGCGCCCAATCACACCGCCGTCATATCCTGACCAAGAAGAGCACGAAGCGTAAGCGTCATTTACGGCTGATGGACTCCATCGCCGATCAGGATACCGCCGCAGTCAGTAAGATGCTGCCGTACAGCTGACAGGAGATCGATCATGCCGAGAGTTAAACGTGGTGTTCAGGCCCATGCCCGACACAAAAAAATTCTTAAACTGGCCAAAGGCTATCGTGGACGGCGCAAGAGTGTCTTTCGTGTGGCCAAACAGGCCGTCATCCGTGCTGGTGTCAACGCCTACCGTGACCGGCGCCAGAGGAAGCGGCAGTTTCGTGCTCTGTGGATTGCCCGCATTAATGCGGCAGCTCGCGAGTGTGGGATGTCGTATAGCCGATTTATGAACGGCCTGAGCAAGTCAGGTATCGAGTTGGATCGCAAAATCCTTGCGGATCTGGCGGTGTTTGACAAGCCCGCATTTTCGGTCCTGGCCGAACAGGCGAAAGCCAGCCTTTAACGACTTCAGTCGGTCTCGACTGAAACCCCAGGTGAATGTATTCAAAACAGACGGGGAAAGGGCACATTGACCTTTCCCTGGTGTATTTTTGGATCCAGGAATCTGCTTCACAATGACTGTATTGACCTACGTGCGCAGCAGGCGCTGGATGTGCTTGATACAATTCGCAGGCAAGCAGGCGGAGAAAGGCTGTGGTTGCTGAACCACCGGTAATTGATAGACGGAAGCCTAAACATGTCAGATCTTGACAATATTCTCGATACCGCACGAGATGAAATATCCCGCTCCCAGGATTTAACTCAGCTTGAGTCTCTGCGAGTCCGTTATCTCGGCAAGCAGGGCTCTTTGACGGCATTACTCAAAGGTTTGGGTCAGTTGCCAGCCGTGGAGCGCCCAGCCGCCGGTAAACGAATCAACGTTGCCAAGCAGACACTTGAAAGTGAACTGAAATCGCGGCATACGCAGTTGCGTGAACTCAGTTTACAGCAGCGCCTCAGTGAAGAACGGATCGACATAAGCATGGCTGGGCGGGGCATTGCTCCGGGGGGTCTACACCCAGTGTCCATAACCATGCAACGCATCGAGCATTTTTTCGGCAACATCGGTTTTCAAGTTGAGCAGGGGCCGGAAATTGAAGATGATTTTCATAATTTTGAAGCGCTCAATATTCCGCCACACCACCCTGCACGGGCGATGCAGGATACCTTTTATTTTGCTGACGGACGTGTGTTGCGTACCCATACATCGCCTGTGCAAATTCGCGTAATGCAAAATCGCCAGCCCCCATTGCGGATTATCGCACCAGGGCGTGTGTACCGCTGCGATTCTGATTTAACCCATACCCCGATGTTTCATCAGGTGGAGGGGCTGATGGTGGGCGAAGATGTGAGTTTCACCCACCTCAAGGGCGTCCTGCAGGATTTCCTTGAAAATTTCTTTGAAACAGATCTTGAGTTGCGTTTTCGGCCCTCTTACTTCCCTTTCACAGAGCCCTCAGCCGAGGTCGATATCAAAGGTAAAGACGGTTGGCTTGAGGTATTAGGCTGCGGCATGGTGCATCCACAGGTATTGGAAAATGTCGGCATCGACAGCGAGAAATACCTCGGCTTTGCCTTCGGTATGGGCGTCGAACGTCTGACTATGTTACGCTATAAAATCAATGACTTAAGAATGTTTTTTGAAAATGACCTTAGGTTTTTAGAACAATTCAATTACGCATAAATCAGGTGGTCAGGCCATGAAATTCTCAGAACAATGGCTGCGCGAATGGATCGATCCCCCAGTGGACAGCACCGGACTCGTACAGCAACTGACCAACGCTGGCCTCGAAGTGGACAGCACTGAAGCGGTCAGCGGAGCTTTTAGCAACGTTGTTGTGGGTAAGGTCCTGGCGACCCAGCCTCATCCGGATGCAGATAAACTCAGATTGTGCCAGGTCGATATTGGCGGTGAACACGCTCTGGAGATTGTTTGTGGGGCCCCTAATGCACGCACCGGGCTGATCGCTCCGGTCGCCCAGATCGGGGCGAAGTTGCCGGGTGGTGTGAAAATCCGCAAAAGTAAGATCCGCGGCCAAATATCCCACGGCATGTTGTGTTCAGCACGTGAACTTGGCATGGGGGAGGATTCGGATGGCCTGTTGGAATTGTCAACGGAATGTATCGTTGGCCAGCCATTCGAGGATGTAATCGGTGCAGATGATATCAGCATCGATATTGATCTGACGCCCAATCGAGGCGATTGTCTGTGCCTTGAAGGTATTGCCAGGGAGGTCGCTGCAGCGAACAGACTGTGCCTGGAAGCGTTGGAAGTGGCCCCTGTGTCGGCGTCTGTGGAAGATACCTTCGCGGTACAATTACGCGCATCTGAGGCTTGCCCACGTTATGTTGGCCGAGTGATCCGGGGTATCAACAGCAATGCCAAGACCCCCTTGTGGATGTCGGAACGCTTGCGTCGCTGTGGCGTCCGGGCATTAAGCCCCGTGGTGGATGTCAGTAACTACGTGATGCTGGAATTGGGCACCCCCATGCACGCCTTCGACCTGGATCAACTCCAGGATGAAATACAGGTGCGCTATGCCCATGCCGGTGAGTCCACCCAATTACTCGATGCCTCCAGTGTCAAGCTTGGCGTGGAAGATTTGGTAATTGCCGATACCGCAGGCCCGGTCGCTCTGGCGGGAATAATGGGCGGTATGGCATCAGCCGTCAGCACCAGTACCCGCAGCGTATTTTTAGAGTGCGCCTGGTTTGAACCCCGTGGCATTGGCATCACCGCGCGGCGATTGGGAATGCATACTGATGCATCGCATCGCTTTGAACGTACCGTGAACCCCCACGGCCAGGTACGGGCAATTGAGCGTGCCACAGCGCTTTTATTATCGATTGTCGGTGGCACCTGTGGCCCTTTGCAGGATCATTGTCAGGCGCAGCATTTGCCTGCAACCAGTAGGATTGTCCTGCGTCCAGAGCGAATTAAGCGCCTGCTGGGGATCGATATTGCAGCCGCTGAGGTGGTGAAATCTTTACACAGGCTGCAATTACAGGTCCACGAAGATCCCCAGGGTTGGCAGGTGACACCCCCGGCGTTTCGCCCTGATATCACCATGGAAGCCGACTTGATCGAGGAAATTGCCCGACTCCATGGCTATAGCAATATTCCCGGTCGTGCCCCGCAGGCGCCGTTGTTGATGCAGGCTGCTGCAGAATCGAAACGCACTGCGACTTCGATGAAAGAGATCCTTGTGCAGCGAGGCTATCAGGAGGTGATTTCCTATAGCTTTGTCGATGCCGCACTGCAATCCCGCTTACAACCCAATGACGTTGCGATCCCACTGCAAAACCCCATCTCAGCGGATATGGGCGTGATGCGCACCGGTCTGTTGACCGGGTTGGTACAAAGTGCCCTCTACAATATCAATCGTCAGCAATCCCGCGTGTGCTTGTTTGAATCAGGCCTGGTTTTCAGGCAGGAAGATGAACAAACCCGACAAATACCCATCCTTGGGGCTGTTCGCTATGGGCCTCGATACGCTAAACAATGGGGTGTTGGGGATGATGAGAGTGACTTTTTTGATTTAAAGGGCGATGTTGAAGCACTTTGTGCCGCTTCGTCTGATTCTGGCCGCACAACATTTGCAGCGCTGGATCACCCGGCCTTTCATCCTGGTCAGTCGGCCTGTGTTTATCGGGACGGTGAGCTGGCGGGCCACTTTGGGCTTTTGCATCCGGCCCTGGCGGGGGATCTTAAGCTGGCGGGTGGAATGTGGTTGATGGAATTATCGCTGGCAGCTTTAAACTTGGCGAAAATACCTGAATTCAAGGCTTTTTCACGCCATCCTCTGGTGCGCCGAGACATCGCCGTGGTGGTTGATGAGGCGGTCACAGCACAGGCGCTGGAAAAGTGTGTTGGACAGGCGCGTGTCGATATGCTAAAAAAGTTAGAGTTGTTTGACGTTTATCGCGGCGAAGGTATTGATTCAGGTCGAAAAAGTATGGCGATTACCTTGACCTTCCAGGCTCCATCGCGCACTCTAGATGACGCGGAGGTAAATACTTCCGTGACGACAATTTTGGATTCCCTGGCGAAGCACCTGGGAGCCACACCGAGGTAGTATGGTGGCTTTAACTAAAGCCGATATGGCGGAAAAGCTCTATGAGGAACTGGGTCTTAACAAACGTGAGGCCAAGGAACTTGTGGAAATGTTTTTCGAAGAAGTGCGCTGTGCGCTGGAGCAGGGTGATCAGGTCAAGCTCTCCGGGTTTGGCAACTTTGATCTCCGTGACAAGGATGAACGCCCAGGACGCAACCCGAAAACAGGGGAAGAAATCCCCATCACTGCCCGTCGTGTGGTCACGTTCCGTCCTGGTCAGAAACTGAAGGCACGCGTGGAAGCATATGCTGGAACCGTCGAATAATAGTGAATTGCCCCCGATTCCGGGCAAACGATATTTCACCATAGGTGAAGTAAGTGAACTGTGTGGTGTCAAGCCTCACGTATTGCGTTACTGGGAACAGGAGTTCCCTCATCTGAAACCTCTCAAACGGCGCGGCAACAGACGCTACTACCAACGCCAGGACGTGATTCTGATCCGTCAGATCCGCAGCCTGCTCTACGAGCATGGCTTTACCATTGGCGGTGCCCGCCAGCGACTGTCCGGAGAAGATGCCCGAGTCGACGTCAATCAGAGCCAGCAAATCATCCGCCAGATGCGCGTCGAACTTGAGGAGGTTCTGTTGATTTTAAGACGCTGAAGCGATCCAGGTTCTTGATTTATACCAAAAGCACCAGACATCATTCTGATGCTTTTTAGTTTGCGAACGCTAAAACGGCGCCTCAATCTTCCCGCTAACGTTAAATAATTCCTGCCAAGTGTGACAATCTTATGTATCATTGGCGGCTGTGTCGGGGCGTAGCGCAGCCTGGTAGCGCACCACAATGGGGTTGTGGGGGTCGGAG
>CAZAWX010000087.1:0-14206 GCA_964488985.1 uncultured Ectothiorhodospiraceae bacterium | reverse complement strand
TGGCAGGGATGCCACATCCAAGCCTCCAGGGACGGATTCACGGCGTCTTCTGGAATCAATATCCATCTATTCCACTTGGGTGCGCTTAAGAACCTATGTAACTGCACTATGCTTCGAGCCAGGCAAACTCAGGCCATTCACAACCCCCAAATTGACCCAGGGGTTGACGGCCGATACCTTTGACCACGTCAAGTTTGGCATCCACAGAATTATGATGGGCCGGTATGACCACGCCAGATCCATCGCGTATCAGAGTTTCCATTTCACAATACATTTCCTGGCGTAAGTCCGGTGCCATATAGCCTCGACTCTCCACCAGCAATTTGGCAAAACGCTCGTTCTTCCAGCGTGAATCATTCCAGGGTGCATCAGGAGCAAAAGCCAGCGTCATCATCACATTAGCCGTTGGTCGCATGTTCCAGGACACCACATGCATCGGCGTTTTCATCCAGACATCGGTCCAATAGCCCGCCACCGGAACAGTTTGAATGATCAACTCCAGTCCTATCCGTGCAGCATCGCGCTTGAGTAACTTCACTACATCGGTAATTCCCGGGGCAACTTCTGCTACTTGAATTTGTGCCTGGCGGATACCTGAACGCTTCAGGTGATAGGCGGCTTTATCCGGATCGAAAGAACGATATGGGATGGATGCACAGTGGTCCGGGTAAGCAGGACTGATGGGGTGATCATTACCGACTGTGCCATTACTTTTGAGGATTGATTTAACAATTCGCCGGCGTTGCTGAAGATGCTTGATCGCCAGAACAAAATCAGGGCTCACACCGGGCACAGTATCAGTTTCGCAGACAATGCCCATATACGCCCCGGAAGGTACAGACCACAAACCAACCCCCGGACGTTCCTCGATATACTTTATTGCCTTCGGATCAAGATTGCCGAGCATGTGGATATTGCGTGACAGCAGCGCATTGACCCGCACCACCGGATCGGTAATGGCAAACAGCTCAATTTCATCGAGATGGGCGCCCTGACGCCAGTAATCATCATTACGTACATGCACGGATCGCACGCCGGGCATAAATTCCTTGAGACGATACGGCCCGGTACCAACAGGGTTACGGAAATCCGTTGTCCCTTTTTTTAGAATTTTGAAATGAAATGTCCCAAGGACATTTACCAAATCTGAATTAGGCGAATCCAGACGGATGCGTACGGTATAGGGATCCAGTTTTTGAACTTCCTTGACCATGGCCACCAGCGGTTGGGCCAGGGATTTTGAATCTTTGCCCAGGTGCCTGTTCAAGGACCAGACCACATCATCCGCGGTCAGTTTGCTGCCATCATGGAAATGTACATCCTTGCGTAGCTTGAAATACCACTCGGTGGCATTCTTTTTAAAGCTGAATTCTTCCGCCAGTTCAGGCCGCGGCACCAGCCAGTCGTCGAGTTGGACAAGATTATTGTAATGCGCCCGACCCCGGGTGTAGTCAATGGAAGAGATGAACCGCAGTGGATCCAGGCTATCTTTCGGCCCGTGCAAATCAGTCGCAAAACGGATCCGTCCGCCTTTTTTAGGCTCAGCCGCCAATGCCTCTGCGGCACTGCTTACCCAGGCTGTTGCTGTGCTGGCGGCAACGCCGGCAACGATTAACTGCTTGAGTATTGCACGCCGACTCAAACCCCGACGCAGATCTGTAATCAAAACCTGTGGGTCCGGATTCACCATTTTTTTCGCCCCAGCAAGCGCTGGGACAGCAACACTGCGACCGCTTGTTCACTACCAAAAGCCAGGTCTAAAGCGGCCTGCACCGTCGCTGTCACATCCGCCACCTGCTCTACTCGATAGACCTGCATGCCCATCAACTCAAGTGCTGCTCCCGTTGCACTGCCCATCGGTACCTGCCAGGGATTTTGCTCAGCCCATTCTCCGCGCATGGTCACCAGCATCAGTATCGGAAACCTGCACATCTGCACCAACCCCAGGGTATTGATGCAGTTACCGGCACCGCTCGATTGCATCAACAACACACCACGCTGGCCACCCAACCAGGCACCGCTGAGCAAGCCGATGCCCTCTTCTTCCGTGGTCAGAACACAGGTACTGATGTCCGGGTCCTGGCGGGCCAGATCGATCAGCCGGGCATGGCCCGCATCCGGGACATAGGCAAGTTGGCGAATTTCAGCCGTTTTAAGTAGCTGAAACAGATCCCCAGGCCAATCTTCGGCGAGATCCAGACTGGAAGGCTCCACTACACTCATAACAATACCTGCGCGTAATTACAGACCACTAAATAGCGGTGCGAAAATCCTGTTCACATATGGTAAGGCTAGGTTTTCGCACCGCTATTTAACCAGAGTTATATGCGACTCATTGTAACCGCAAAACTGCAACCGGCCATATCAACGATTCATGGCACTGGGCAAAACAGTCACGATTGATGGAAACACGATGACCAGCGCCAAGGCCACCAATAACAACACAAAGAAGGGTGTGGCAGCTTTTGCCACCTGCAGAATATTACGTCCGGTCTGAGCCTGAATGACGAATAAATTAAACCCGACCGGTGGTGTGATCTGCGACATTTCCACGACCAGCACGATATAGATCCCGAACCACAAAATATCGATCCCGGCCTGTTCAACCATTGGCAAAATGACGGAAGTCGTCAACACCACGACAGAAATCCCGTCCAGAAAACAACCGAGAATGATGAAAAACAGGGTCAGGGCGCCGAGCAATGCATAGGGCGAAAGTGCCAAGGAGCCGATCCAACTGGCCAGTTTTGCGGGGATCCCTGTAAAGCCCATAGCCACAGTCAAAAAAGCTGCACCGGCTAATATAAAAGCGATCATGCACGATGTACGGGTTGCCCCCATCAGACCTTCCTGAAAGGTTTGCATACTCAGGGTTCCCGAACTTGCCGATAATATCAACGCCAGAACCACACCGACGGCAGCGGCATCTGTGGGCGAGGCGATACCAGCATAGATCGAACCAATCACACCGGTGATCAGGCACAGCACCGGGATCAGACGCCGTGAACGGCGTAGTTTTTCCCGCAAGTCGACAGCCGCCTCTGCTGGTGGAATGAGGTCACGGTGAGTCAGTGACCAGATGATGACATAACCCACAAACAACACCACCAACATCAGGCCTGGCAAGACGCCGGCGATGAAAAGCCGGGCGATGGATTGCTCCGTGGCAACACCATAGACGATCAGGATGATGGACGGTGGGATCAGCAATCCAAGCGTGGCAGAACCTGCCAATGTACCGAGGATCATCTGCTCAGGATAATTTCGTCGGGCCAGTTCCGGTATCGCCATTTTACCAATGGTCGCAGCGGTCGCTGCTGAAGAACCGGACACGGCGGCAAATAACGCGCAACCGAAAATATTCACATGCAGCAAATGGCCCGGCAGGTGGTTCATCCAAGGCGTCAGACCGGTAAACATATCCTCAGAAAGCCTGGATCGAAACAGGATCTCACCCATCCAGATAAACAATGGCAAAGCCGCCAGAGCCCAGGAGTTACTCGCCCCCCAAACGGTCGTCGCCAGCACATCGCCCAGGGGTGCATCGGTAAACACCGCCATACCGGTAATGCCGACAATAAGGAGAGAAAAAGCCACCCACACCCCGCTGCCGAGCAGCATGAACAACAGCGCCATTAACGCGATGC
This sequence comes from uncultured Ectothiorhodospiraceae bacterium, assembly GCA_964488985.1. Lineage (GTDB taxonomy): Bacteria > Pseudomonadota > Gammaproteobacteria > HK1 > HK1 > CAZAWX01. Next base: position 10,559 of record CAZAWX010000087.1, on the reverse strand, counting down.
CGAGGCCTACTTCCGACATACGTTGATCCAGATGGGGTGAGTCATTGTCTGCATCATTCAGGCTCGCCCGGATGAGAAGATGTCGCGAGCAGATTCTCTCCTTTGTCATGGTAAGAAGGATCTTTGCCGTGCGCGATGGTCCAAACCTCATCCAGCAGGGCGATGCTTAACACCACCAAACCTCCCAGTACTGCCGCCTGGGGGATCCAGATGGGCACAGCCACCATTCCTGAAGACAAATCATGGTAGATATAGGATTCGTGCACCAAAGCGGCGCTATACCAGCTGAAATACAGCGAAACCCCGGCAGCCAGTGCCGTACACCATAATTCTATATAGCGCCGCAGACCTGTTCCGGCATGCTGAATCAGCAGTGAAACGCGGATATGACCGCCCTCGCGCAAGGTATGCGCAAGAGCGAAGAACGACGCTGCCGCCAGGAAGAAGCCGGTAAAATCAGAATACGATGGGATGGCCAGACCGATCGCCGATCCAGTCAGCATGCTGCTCACACGATCCACCAGATTCAACAACACCTGGGCAAACACCAGCAGGCAAATGCCGAGAATGAACAGCGCTGCAAGAGCGCCGCTCAATCGATACAAGCCGTTTAAAAGTGTGCGCAACAATACCCTATCGGTAGTAGGCATCCAGAATCTGCTTGCCCTCGGTGCCTGCGGCTTGTTTCCAGTCAACGAGCATTTTCTTGCCGATGGCCTTGAGCCCGGTCATCAGTTTCGCGCTCGGCGAAATGATCTTCATGCCGTTGTCCTTGAGGATTTTAGTCTTGCTGGCCGTCTCCTTGCGACTCATCTCCCAGCCTCTCGCTTGCGCTTGTTTCGCTGCGGCGAGGACCGCTGTCTGTACCTCTTTGGATAATTTTCGAAAGGCGCGTTTATTCATCACGACGACATTTTTCGGCACCCAGGCCTGGATGTCGGTGTAATGACTGAGAAAATCCCAGGCTTTAGAATTCGCACCGGTAGATGGCGACGTTATCATGGCTTCAACGCGACCGGTGCTGAACGCCTGGGGGATATCCGGGACCTGCACCTGGGTTGGCGCCGCACCGGCGAGTTTGACGAATTTTTCCAGGGTCGGGTTATAGGTTCTGAACTTAAGACCCTTAAAACCCTCAACGCTGGAAATTTCTTTCTTTGTGTAGAGTCCCTGCGGTGGCCAGGGTACCGAAAACAACGGCATCAGGCCCTGCTTGTCAAACAATTTGCTGACCACGGGTTTTTGCGCTGCCCAGAGTTTTTCCGCATCTTTGTAGTTGGTGGCGAGAAACGGTTGGGTATCAATGGCAAAGGCTGGATTTTCATTCGCCAGCAGGCCCATAAAAAATTCACCAATGGGCACCTGACCACCCCGCACGGCATTTTTGATTTCTTTGTGCTTGAACAAAGAACCTGCTGAATGCACTTTGATTTTCAGTTTGCCGCCGGTGGCCTTGTCCACATCCGCTGCAAACTGGATGATGTTCTGGGTATGAAAGGTCTTGTCCGGGTAGGGGGTCGGCATATCCCAGGTTACTGCCAGGGCGCTACCGGTAAACGCTGCCGAGATCGTCATCGCCGCCAGGGTTGATCTGAGTGTCCGCATATAGATTGTCATTATTGAAGCCTCCTGTACTTGTGATCGTTATTGTTCCGGCGTATGGATGCGCCATGCGCCCATCATAAGCCATTTAAGTTGCCAGAATAAGCAACTCAGGCAGATAAATTCTGCCCTCATAGGTTAGTCCTTAAGCGCAACGGTGCAAGACATTCCTGTGCCAAACCTCAACTGACCCACCCACGCTGTTCGTCAAGCCCCATGGACACCAATAACGGCGAATTTTTCTGCCGCTCAATGAAAACCTGTTTGCTATCGAGACCCTGCCAGCCGATTCCCAAAAGGCACTGCGCAACAGCACCACCCAGCGTATTGCCCGGGCCGGTAACGATAAGGCAATCAGGTGCAAATTCCTTGACCGCCACCTGCACCGCAGTCGTGAAGTCATAGGTTTCGCATATTTGCTGATCGAACGTATAGCGCCACAGATCTTCCGGATCGCTCGACCAGGGTGTCCAGACATGCCCACGGCCATCGATTAGCGGTATTTCGGGAGTTCTGAAAAGTGACGCTGGGACATGTCCCCGGGCCTGGGCCGCCACTGCTTTTTGCAACGGGGTGTGGAACGCTGCGTGCTGGTATAAACGCATGGGAAAACGTTGCTGTGGTTCAAGTTGCGTTTCCAGAATTTTCAGTGCTGCCTCATTGCCGCCGAACACCAGCATGCCGCCCAGTTCGATGGAGACATACAACTCGCAGTTGGTTTCAGTGTTGATGGTATCGATCAAAGCGAGCAGTTGTTGCCTGCGACCCGGGACCGGGCGCCAGTCATCATCGAGCAACGGGTAGACAACCTGGCCACCGATCGATGCCTCATGCATGAACCTGCCCATACTGTTGATAACCTGCATGCCCCCGTCCACACTCAGGGCGCCACCACAGGCCAGGGCAATATACCAACCCATTGAATTTCCCGTCACCGCAACGATATCAAACCGCTCCCGGTCAAGGCTCATAAAATCAGCATAAGCACAGGCATAGATCAGTGGCGAGGCATTATCACCGCGACCATGGACGCCAAGGCTGTAACGCGATTGTGAATCAAGTTCACTCACGGTGATTTGTCCCTCGCCGCGACGATACTCATCAAGTGCATCGATGAACGATTTACGCTGGCTGTGATGGCGCTGCAGATAGCCAAGTTCCGCCTTGTTATACGTTCCCCTGCCAGGACAAATCAGCAGTGCTTTTTGTTTCATGGTGGTGCTCGGCATTGCCTCGAACGACGCTCAGTTATTGCGGCCGCGTAACTCCAACGCGGCTGCCACTATTTTGTCACGACTCGGCAAGGTCACCGTCGCTGCCCTGCCCAGAGGGATAAAACAATCTTCGGCAGTCAACCTTTGCAACAACGGCCGCCCAGGGGCCTGTTCACTGATCAGGGCATACAAACCTTCACTCTGGGAGCCCGTGCGGCGACATTCATCAACGATCAGCACCCGCTGACACGGCTCTATAGCCGCCAGAATCTGCGCCTCAGGCAAAGGACTCAGCCAGCGCAGATCAACGATACGGATCTGCATACCGTGATCGCGTTGCAAAATCTGCTCTGCTTGACGCGCCAGATAATAGCCATTGCCGTAACTGATAATGCACATCTGCGAGCCATCGCCATGTACGGCGATATCGCCGCAGCGTATTGGCACCGCCTTGTCCGGCGCACTGTAAGTGCCTGCCCACAAGCCATCCCGGGGCGCATGCAGATCCCGGGTCATGTACAAGGCGATGGGCTCGAGGAATACCACGACCCGTTGTTCCTCCTCGGCCAGGCGCACGCACTCACGCAACATCTCCACCGCATCCGCACCATTGCTCGGACAGGCAATCACCAGGCCGGGAATATCGCGCAGCACAGCAAGGCTGTTGTCATTGTGGAAATGCCCGCCGAAACCCTTCTGATAACCCAGTCCGGCGATGCGGATGATCATCGGATTGGTGTACTGGCCTTGAGAGAAAAAACTCAGGGTCGCCGCCTCACCGCGCACCTGATCTTCGGCGTTATGCAGGTAGGCCAGAAATTGAATTTCCGGGATCGGCAACAGCCCGTTGTGGGCCAGACCAAGTGCCAGACCGAGAATGCTTTGTTCGTCAAGCAAGGTGTTGATAACCCGATTGCGGCCAAATCGCGCCGACAGTTTTGAGGTCACCGTATAGACACCGCCTTTAGGACCGATGTCTTCACCGGCAAGGACAATGCCAGAGTGTTCCAGCATTAAATCTGCCAACGTCCAACTCAGCAGTCGCGCCATGTGCTGAGGCTGGCGCATGATGCGAAGATCATCGCCAAAGATCTTTTTGCGTTGCGCCGCAGCGGGCTTTGCAACTGCCGACAGGGGTCTGTTTGTCGGCACTATACTTTGTGCAACCTGTGCTGCGGTCACAAGTTTAGGTCTTTTGATCGCCTCTTCTGCGATGCGTATCACGCGCTCTTCGGTGGCTGTATATATATTTAGTATTTGATCGGCGCCAAGGATATCTAATCGCAACAACTGCCCAGCACTGTACAGAAGCGGATCGTGCGCTTCCATCGATTCGATTTGCGTTTCATCAAGATACAGGTTCTGCGCATCCGGACCGGCATGACCGAACAACCGCACACAGCCCATGTGTAAAAAAGCCGGTCGGCGTTGCGCCCGCACCCAGGCCCCCACCTCGCGGCTAACCCGATAGGTATCGAGTAAATCAAGGCCATTGCAATGAAAGTATTTGAGGCCGGGACGGTTGGAAAAACTGGCATGGATCCAGCCCTCAGGGGTGGGGGTGGAAATTCCCAGGCCGTTATCCTCGCAAAGAAAAATCAATGGCAGCGGCACATTCTGGTAGGCCGTCCAGGCAGCGGTATTAAACGCGCCCTGGGAGGTGGAATGATTCGCCGATGCATCACCGAAGCTGCACATGACCAGGGAATCGTCTGCCAACGCCCGGGGTTGCCCAAGCCGCCTGGCCAGACCGATGCCGTAGGCCGTGCCAACCGCTTTCGGCAAATGCGAAGCAATGGTACTGGTCTGGGGGGGTATAAACAGCGCCTTGCTGCCCAGCACTTTGTGTCTGCCACCGGAAATGGGGTCGTCGCTTGAGGCGACAAAACTCAATAACAAATCGTAAGCCGGGGTCTGGCCCGGGCATTTTTTCGAACGCTGGATTAAAAACGCCGCATCCCGGTAATGCAAAAATGCCATGTCATCGAGGCGCAAGGCCCCGGCCACTGCGGCATTTCCTTCATGGCCGGCGCTGCCGATAGTATAAAAACCTTCGCCCCGGGCCTGCAATTTACGCGATTGGTTATCCAGATGCCGGCTCAGTATCTGAGACTCGAACAATTCGACCAATTGTGCGGCCGACAACCCTGCCTCAGCCAACGACACTGGCGTGGCCGGGATGGGCAAATCTTCATCCGCTACCCGGCGTAAGAAATTCGCCTGTACAACTTCGGCTCGATCCTGCATCAATTTGCTTCCGGCAATTTATTGTAAAAGCACGTGCTCGCCGTGATCACAATCGATCCGTTCGAAATCCATTTCAAACGGCCCGTATCCGGCAACACAACTCCCTGTGAACCCAGTCCCCGCACGAGTGCATGATACCTTATCCAGGACCTGTCTCACATCGTTTCGCTTAAGGGCACTGGGGATTATGAGAAAGACGGTTTCCGAGTCCCGTCCTTGTCTGTTTTTGTAAACTGCTGGGGATGGTATAGCGCTGCTCCTCGGCGACCTTGGCCTGTAAGGTGGCGATAAAGGCATCAACGATCCGTGACCGGGGCCGCATGCCTGGCCGCAGTAACCAGATGTCCATGGTGATGCGCGGGACAAAGGGGCGAAACACGACCTTGTTGCTGGAAAAATCCCGGGCAGTGAAATGATCAACCAAAGCAACGCCGATGCCTTGTTCAACAAATTGCACGGCAACCGTGGTCAAGGAACATTCAGCCCGCTCATTGGGCACTGAACCGGCCGCCGCCAAGGCCTTGTCAATCAACTCACGGGCGTGGTCGAGGACCCCTAGAGAAATGTAATCCTGGCCATCAAGATCGGCGGCCGTTATCTGTTCGCGAGCAACCAGAGGATGATCGGCAGGCAAGGCGGCAACAAATTCAAACTTGCTTAAGATAGTGCGCTCGGCCATGGGGTCATCAAGGGGCAACAGGGTTACGGCGAGATCGATCTGGCGATCGGCAACCCACTCGATAAGCCTTTTTGAACTGCGGGTATGAAAAGACACGGCAACCCCGGGATTGGCCATCATAAAACGACTCAACGCCTCGGGCAGCCAGGACCGGGACAACACCGGCATACAGCCGATGCTGAGTCTGCCGGTATGCATCTCACGGATCTCTTCGACCAGCCGATCAAAAGACTTCAGACTGATGGCAGTACGCTCAATGGGCTCGAACATCAGCCTCGCTTCGGCGGTCGGATAGAGGCGGCCGTTGTTGCGTTCGAAGAGTTGGAAACCGAAATTGTGCTCTAGCTTTTTAAGCATCTTGCTGGCATTGGGCTGAGACATATGCAACGCCCGGGAAGCACTGGATACTGAACAGGAGTTAATTAGCGCGTGGAGCAATTCGAGTTCCCTGAGTCTCATGCTGTGACCCTTCTAACTATAGCCAAATGGCATAGGTTAATAGAAAATTGGAACTGGAGGAATAGTACCGCATCTCGTATGGTGATCGCGATAAACGGATAACCAATCTTCCGGATAAAACTGACGCTAACAGGGGACTATGGAACCATGACTACGAACAATCGTTGGACTCGGCGTGATTTTCTTCGCCAGGCTGGGGTGGCTGGAATTGCCGCCGGAACTTCCTCATTGAGTTTTTCTGCCCACGCCGCAGGCAAACCTGTTGAGCCCATGTCACTACTCACCGCCAATGCCAGCTTCGACCCAGTGCGCCCGGAAATGGGCCGCCTTATCACCCAGTCCTGCCGCAGCATTGGCTGGGATGTGAAACTGGCCGCCGAGGATTACAACCTCGGCATCTCCAAAGTTTTCAAGGAAAAAGATTTCGACATGTTCATTGTGCGCTGGACAGGGCGCGCAAACCGCATTGACCCTGAAACGTTCATTTCGATGCAACATCACGTGAAGGGGGCTTATAACAAGTGGGGCTACAACAATACCAAGGTCAATGAACTTGCCGAAGCCCAGCAGGTGGAAATGGATGTGAACAAACGCCAGAAGCTGGTCTACGAAGCCCAGCAGGTGCTGTTCGATGACGTTGCGCGCAGTCCGATAGTCTACCCGAGCATGACCAACGCCTACCGTGAGGATCGTCTGCAGGGACTGGTACCCATGGTCGGTGAGGGTATTGGCAGTCTGTGGTCAGATCTTGGTGTATCCGTAAAAAAGGGCAATGGCTATGTACTGACCGGCCAGACCTCACCACTGAAAAACCTCAACCCGGTGTCTGCGACTGACTCCAACGAGTTTAAAGAATTGCGCATGATTTATGATCGGCTGATTCAGATTGGCGCCGACGGATCACTGGTGCCCTGGGCAGCGACCGCGATTACCCCAGTCGATGACACCACGATCGATATCACCCTGCGTGATGGCATGAAATTTCATGATGGCAAACCAGTCACCATCGAAGATATCAAATTCACTTTCGATTACCACAAAAAATGGAAAGCACCCTTTTTTATCTCCTCGCTGGAAAAATTCGAATCGGTCAAAATTACAGGCGCGAATACCCTGAGAATAAAGCTCAGCGCCCCGCACGCACCGTTGATGGTTAACTTTTTTGCCTCGATATTTATTTTACCCAAACATATCTGGAAGGATATTCCCGAAAAGGCCAACGTCGACGATGTGCTTAACTTCGCCAACGAAAAACCCATCGGCAGCGGCCCATTCCGTTTCGAATATTGGGATCGGGGCAAAGAACTGAAAGTTGCGGCGAATACCGCCCATTTCCACGCCCCCAAGTGTGCCGGCATTATTCGCATTACTTACGGCAGCCACGATGCCATGGCCGCAGCGATCGAAGCCGGTGAATGTGACCGCACCCGCTATATTCTCAAGCCTGCCCTGGTGCTCGATCTGGACAAGGTTCCAGGCGTTGTCGGCAAAGGCTACCCAAGCCATGGCTTCTATGATCTTGGCTACAATCACCTGCGTGGTCCACTCAAGGATTTAGCCTTCCGCCAAGCGCTGGATCTGATTATCCCGAGAGATGTAATCCGCGATGTAGTGATGTCCGGATTTGCCGAGAACGGCGGTTCAGTGATTGCGCCTGCGAACAAGTTCTGGCACAACCCGGCGGTCAAAGCGAACACCATGAACGTCAAGAAAGCTCGCCAGATTCTGCAAAAAGCCGGTTATTCCTGGAACGGATCCGGTAAATTGCTGTACCCGGCCTGATCGCCTCGACCGGTGGTCTGGGGTATTCCTCCGTACTCCAGACCACCAATAATTGGTAACGATTTCGATGCTCGATTACATCCTGCGGCGATTCTTCTACATGCTGATCACCCTGTTCGCGGTGGCCACCATTTTGTTCCTGCTATTTCGTATGCTGCCGGGCGATCCGACCCTGCAAGTCATCAGTCCGGCCATGGACGAGGCCGTGCAGACCCGCATGAAGGAAGCCTTTGGACTGAACGAGCCTATCTGGAAACAATACTTTATCTACATCAAAAATCTGGTCACTCTGGAATGGGGCCGCTCCTTTGTTTCCGCACAGCGTGTCACCGATATTCTCGCCTATCGATTCTGGAATACGATCCTGTTGATGACGGCAGGGATGTGCCTGACCCTGATGCTCGGCATCGGCTTCGGCATCATCATGGCCTGGCGGCGTAACGGGCCGCTCGACGTCGGCGGCACTGTGGTCGCCCTGGTGTTTCAGGCCGCACCTCCGTTTGTAACGGGGTTGCTGTTACTGATTGTGCTCAGTTATCGCCTCGGGATTTTTCCCACCGGCGGCATGTATCCGCCTGGTCAGCGACCCGATGGCTTGCTTGATTTACTGCTGATGCCGGCCTTCTGGGATCGCATCGTGTTACCGACCATCACCGTCGGCGCTTACTACATCGCCACGCCCATGCTGATCATGCGCGACAGTATGCTGGAGGTACTGGGCAGTGATTTTATCGAACTTGCCCGGGCTAAGGGGCTGCGGCCTTCGGTCGTGATGTTTCGCCATGCAGCGCGTAACGCGCTGCTCGGTGTGGCGACTATCGCCGGGATCATGGTCGGCTTCGCCGTGGGCGGACAGGTGGTGGTTGAATCGCTGTTCTCCTGGCCTGGCATGGGCCAACTGATGGTCGAATCGGCGGCTTCCCACGACTACCCGGTGGCCCAAGGCACCTTTCTGATGCTCGCGGTACTGGTCATCGGCCTTAATTTTTTCACCGATGTAGCCTACTCCTACCTCGATCCCCGCATCAAAGTTTCAGCTTCCGGGATCGGTTGATATGGTCGATACGTCTTTGGGATCACTCCAGCACAACCCATATTGCATTCGCCAGGTCGACGCCTGGCAGGTGCAGATCCCGCTGGTTACTCCCTATCACCTGTCAAAGGTCTACGGCACTTTGACCCATTGCGATGTGGTGGTGTTGCGGATGATCACCATGAGCGGCGCCGAAGGTTGGGGCGAAGCCGACCCGGGTGGCCCATCGTTCACAGGAGATACCGCTGCTGAAGTCATGGCGGCTTTGCGTGATGGTGTCGCCGAGAGCCTGATCGGCGTCAATGTTGCAGACTGGGTCAGCAACGGTCACGGCCGGAAACTGGGCGGAACCCTGGGCGCGGCCTGCGACGTTGCCGCTTACGATGCCCTGGCCCGCGCCAACGATCAGCCGCTATGGATGTTACTTGGCGAGCGTTACCGAGACAGCATAGAGGTGTTGTGGCCGACCTCAAGTGGCAGCGCAGACAAAGATCTGACCATCATTGATGAGCGTGTCGGCCTTGGATTCAAGACCTTCATGCTCAAGGCTGGCGCCCGCGAGATCGATGCTGATCTGGCCCGGGTCCATGACGTTTGTGCAGCACTGCCAGCAGATGTCCGGATCATGGTTGACGCCAATCAGGGTTGGAACCGGGAACAGGCCAAGACCTTCATCAACGGCGTCGAAGGGCTGCCTCTGATTTTGATCGAACAACCCCTGCAGGCGGAGGATCTGGCGGGCCTGGGTGAGTTGCGGGCCATGACTTCAATCCCTGTCTCAGTTGATGAAAGCCTGCAGAGCATGGCGCAGGCGCAGGCGATTATCACTGCCGGCGCAGCTGATATTTTCAGTATCAAAGTCTCGAAAAACGGCGGTCTGCGCAATGCTCTGGACATCGCGGCGCTGGCCGCGAATGCCAATATCGACATCCTGATGAACTCCATGATTGAACTGGGTATAACCCAGAGCGCTTCGCTGCATCTGGGGTGTGTGCTCAACAACCTGGTTGGATGCGGACATGCGTATATGTCGACCCTGCGCATGGCAGATGATGTCACTGATTTTTCAGCCCAGGTGCGTGACGGCAAAGTCTGGTTACCCGAGGGACCCGGGCTCGGTGTGCAGGTGAACACTGAAGCTGTACAGCGTTACGCTGTGGACGAACATCATGTCTGATCTGCGCTGGTTACGAACATTGTCGCGTGGCATTGGCGAACACTACCGTATCATTCACGCCAATCCCTTGAGCCGTATTGGCTTTTGGGTCATAACCACATTTGTGGCGGTCGCCGTATTTGCTCCCTGGCTGGCGCCCCACGAACCCTGGGAAATGCTTTTCGCCAGTGACGGCAAGCTGGCCTCGTTGCGCCCACCGTCCTGGGAGTTCCCCATGGGCACTACGCATCTGGGCTATGATCTGTTTTCACAACTGGTGCTGGCGACCCGCACCACCGTCATCATCGGTGCGGTCTCGGGCTTCATCTCAATCCTGATTGGCGCCAATGTCGGACTCATCGCCGGTTACTACGGCGGCAAGATCGA
>CAZAWX010000086.1:0-14253 GCA_964488985.1 uncultured Ectothiorhodospiraceae bacterium | reverse complement strand
TATAAGTGCTCAGCGGGTAAAAGCACGTTCCACATTGACCCCTACGGTAATCTGCAGGCCTGTACCATCAGCACCAATGGCGGTTATAACATCCGTGAGGGCGGTTTTATGGCGGGCTGGAATGGCCCGATTGCTGCGTTGCGTTCACGCAAAGCCCGTCCGGGAAGCAGTTGCAGCAGTTGCGATAAACAGGCGCTTTGTGGCGGTTGCCCGGCATTTTTCTACGCCGAAAATAACGCCGGTGATGTAAAATCGAACTACACATGCGAAACCACACACCTCATCGTGGAGGGCCTGAGCGAGGCCATCCGCGCTCGAATGGAGACTTCGGAATGAAATCAGGCAAGAAAGCCGCCCAACGCAAACGCTACGAAACCCCGCGTTTGCGCAGTATCAAGCTAAATGCCGATGAGGTGTTGGCTAAAGGCTGTAAGATGGCCACGCCTTCCGCCGGCCGCCAGGGCACCGGCTGTCTGGCGGGGGGATGCTTCAACAACGGTTCCTGAGCCCCGCAACCTCGTCTGATGGGACCTCAACTGACGCTGCATATAGGGGGCCAGCGATTGTGTTTTCGCGGCCATAACGGCTTACGCATCCAGCCACCCGCATGGGCCTACGCAGATTTTATAAGCTCACAACCCGGGTTTGACAGCCCGGCCGATATTGAGATTTTAGTCAAAACAGGCGCGCCTGAGGACGGCGAGCCGATGCAGATCCGCTTTGATACCGGGGATGCCTGGCGCCTCAGCGCCCGAGGCCAACGGCGGCGCATCGAAATGATCCCCCGTGACACAGACGCACAGCCCCACTGGTGCGCAGACACCACATTGCACTGCACCGAGGTCGAGCTGTATTGCGCTGAGAGTTTATTGGATCCAGGCCAGAGCGAACCGACCCTGCGCCATCTGGTGCAATACCCTCTGGATCAAATCCTCCTGGTGCAACACCTGCTCGGAGCAGGTAAAGGTTTATTGCTGCACGCTGCAGGTGCTATTTATCAAACTGACGACCACTGCAGGGGATTTGTATTTGCCGGCATTTCAGGCGCTGGCAAGAGCACCCTCAGCCAGCAGCTTAAATCACGACCGGACTGGCGATTTTTAAGTGACGACCGAATCGTCACCCTTATCCAGGACCATCAGGTGGAAATCCATGGCACCCCATGGCCTGGAGATGCCTCTGTCGCCCTCAATCAACATTGCCGTCTCGATGCACTGTGTTTCCTTCGCCAATCAGGTACAACGGCGCTCAAACCGTTGACATCAGCGGCGGCCCTGGAATATCTGCTGCCCGTCGCATCAATTCCCTGGTATGACCGGGCGCAATTGCACAATGCCCTGGATCTGTGCGCACAGTTACTGGCCAGCGTGCCTGTGTATGAATTGCACTTTCAGCGCCAGGACCCGGAACTGACCCGACTGCTGGAATCATTTGCGCCATGAACCCCAGGACACTCACGTTGACCAGCAAAGGCGCGCAGTTGAGCGCTGCACTGCTGGAAATGGGTCTGCGAGTGCGGGTGCGAGTCAGCGGCACCAGCATGGCGCCAGCGTTGCTCGCCGGAGATGTGGTTGAACTGCAACCGGTCAAAACACAGCATTTAGCCTGCGGAGATATTCTCTATATCCAGGACCTGCGCTGCGGATACTATCTGCACCGGTTGCTGCGCCGACCCAGCCACAACGGTCAATTGTTCTTCCAGACCCGGGGCGATCATCATTGGCGCCTCGATTGCCCTGTGACTCCCGGACAGGTGCTGGGGCGCGTTGGCAAGGTTGAATATCACTCCAGGCGATGGCGGCGCTACGTCGCCGGGCTTGGCCGTTTCGGTTCAAGATCTTTAGCGGGGATTTATTTTTTCCACAGTGGCTGGCGTTATCTGCTGCACTCGCTCTCAAGCTCTGCCCGTCTGGACTCAACCCGCAGCCAGTTGTGACTCAATCATAAGCCCCACCGGAGCCCGCTTCCTGGCGGGCTCCGGTTGCGGACGTGACGGGCGCCCAGGGACTAAATTTCGATCAAAGCGTAACGTGTAATTCGGCTCACCCGCACGTTGTGAAGACGTGTGATTCATCTTTCTCAGCGAACCGCCGAGGTTCTGCAGCTTGTAGTTCCAGGGCCCGAAGCCACGCACTGGTGCCGGTGTTTTTTTCAGGCCATCCATTTTATTACGGAACTCCTCGGTGACCTGGCGCGCCTGAGAGGCGCCGCGTACCGCACGTGGGGTGATAAGCACCACCAACTCGGTACGCGTCAGTTCATCCTGAGAGGAACCGAAAAACCAACCCAGTACCGGAACATCACGCAATCCAGGAATCCCATTACCGGAGCGATTGTTGTTCTCCCGGATCAAGCCCCCCAAAACGACGGTCTGGGCACTTTGCACAGCCACAGTGCTGTTAATTTTCCGTTGTTGGATGGTCGGTGTCAGGCTGGCATTGGCCGATGGCGCCACATTACTGACTTCCTGCTCCACCTCCATGATCACCAGTCCCCCGGGGTTGACCCGCGGGGTAACCGATAACAAGACACCCGTGTCACGAAACTCGATGCTGTTAACAATGTTTGCTGTGCTGCTGGTCGATTGCTGCTGCTGGGTCGTGATAGGAACCTGATCCCCCACCTGGATACTGGCTTTTTGATTGTTCAGCACCATCAGGCTGGGACTGGAAATAATTTTTGCCTTTGACTCCGAGGCCAACGTATTGAGCACTGCACGCACCACAGAGGCAGAATTTGTAATGGCATAGGAAAACCCGGGAATCGCTGCGGCTAAACCTGCGCTGCTGTCCAGGTCCAGTGTCGCGGCGCCGGTCTTGTTGCCGACATTATTGTTGAAAAACCATTGCAAACCCTGGCTCAGGGAATCCGTGAGTTGAACTTCAGCAATGGTCACCTCAATCAAAACCTGTAATGGCGGTAAGTCCAATTGCCTGAGCGCTGCATTCACTTGTTTGAATTCATCTGCTGTAGCCATAATCAGTAACGAATTATTCGGCTCATCAGCAATAATGCGCACATTGCTAGTGCTCGATAACACCACACCGGAGCCGGGAGCGCGCGTTGTCTCAGCACCTTGCGACGGTGCCGATGCGCTGCCATCTTGAATTTGACCGTCGGCCTGTTGGGGTTTATCTGGCGGGTTATCTGCGCTGCGGATAGTGGCCGGTTCCAACCCAGGGGCCAACTGCGGTTGACTGCCCTGCCCTTTGGATTTCTCGGTAAACACCTGATTGAGCACTTTTGCCAATTCTACGGCCTTGGCATTTTTAACCTGGTAGACATACAGGCGCTGGCCGACACCGGCACTGGTTTGATCCAATCGCGCCACCCATTGCCTTACCACATCAAGATATTGTTTGCGCGAGGTCACCACCAGCAAGCCATTCAGGCGATCAATCGTGATAAATCGTATCAATCCTGCTAAAGGTCCCTTGGCTCCGGTCCCCAGCACCTTTTCAAGTTCACCGGCGAGGGTTTTTGCATCGACGAAATCAGGTGTGAACAGGGCGACTGACATCCCCTTGATCCAATCCACATCAAAGACTTCGATGGTATCGAGAAGCTGGGAAATCTCCTCCCCGGAACCTGCAATAATAAGTAAATTACGGCGTTGGTCGACGCGGATAATGCTGCCGGTATCAGCAAATGGTTTGAGAATATCCTGCATTTCCGCCGCACCGATAAACTTCAAAGGCACCAACTGTACCGAATAGCCTTGCGGTAATGGTGCCCGTTGCCCGCCAAGCTGCGCGGCCACATTGCCCGCGATCGCCTTGTCTCGTGGCACCACCCGATATTGCTCGCCAAGGCGTACCAGGCTCGCACCGTTCATGCGCAATAACAGTTCCAAGGTCGGTAACAGCGAATCGCGGTTCACGGGTCTGGCGCTTTGCAACGTCACACTGCCATTTACGGCAGGATCAATGACATAGCTTTGCCCCAATAGATCACCGAGGATCACCTTCACCACTTCCAGCAAACTGGTGTTTTCAAAATTAAGCGTGATATCGCCATCGGCAGCGGTCGCACTGTGTTGTGCCTGTTGCGTTTTCAGCATCCGATCATTACCCGGGGCATAAAACCCCGCTTTAGAATGCGCATCAGTTGAGCTTGTATCTGCGCCAGTTGCAGATGGTGCATTGCCGGCGGTGGCATTCAAAGCTGACAAGACCGCCGGCGGTTGACCACTATTGGCCAGTGGTGTGGAGTCCCGGGCACGTGGCTCTGGAAATCGCCCGCAAGCCGTTAACAGCACTACCAGCAACAGCAGGCCAAGGCCGTTGCGAGTCCGTACGACTCGGGCCTCCGATTGCGCGGAATGCGTTCCAAATTTCACTTTCTAGACTTGACTTTTTTGTTGAACTAGCTTCAAGTATTGCTTGTTACTCTATGATTTACAAGATAATTTTTATCTATAAATTACGTTAACTATGATAAATCAAGATTCTTGACCGTTATTTCTGTAAATTTCGCTGCTGAGACCGCAGGCGCGGTCCACGCAGTGGCCTTCTGGGCCGGCGCAAATCAAGTTGTGCGGAATTTTGCGCAGGCTTTAACGATTGATTTGCTGCGCTTGGCGAAGAATTTTGCGGCGGCAATAACGCTGCAGGTGGGGGTTTGAACTTACGCAACACCAGTTCGTGCTCTCGACCATCGCGGCTTAACACCACCCGCTCCGGCAACACCTCCTGTAGCAGCCAACCTTGTACTGTCTGGCCTTCCTCGGCATGAATCAACGCCGCACCGGATCCTGGCCCCTGGAGCAATGCCAAACGCCGGGCACCGTTGATAATGACGGCAGTCAGTTCCAGCTTGGGCGCTCCTGAAACGACCGGCTTGGGAATTGGTGGAGATGCTTTTGGGGTATCCACCTGTCTGACAGGACGCCTGTCTGCCGCAAACAAGGGTCGGTCAACGGTTTGCGTTAAATCGTTCAATGCGGCGATGACGGGAGTTGAAAGACCCTCCTCGCCGGCACCTTGCCTGGCCACCGAATGATTAATCTGGGTGTCTGAAATTGCTGCACGAGCAGGCAATTGCGGCTGATTTTCAACTTTAAGCTGGTAATACACCACCCCACCGAGCAACAGGCAAAGCAACAACAATAGCAACGTGAGACGCTTGCCCATTATCAGCCCGCCTTTGCCGGTACCGAAGCGGTGTGCCAATAGCCGCTAATCACAAGCCGCACGTCAAGATTTTCTGCGGCTTTACCGCGCACGTTTAAACTCCTGCCGCGCCAGTTTCTATTCGTCACCAGCAATTGTTCAACGATAAGATACGGCATCTGACCTTCAATATCGTGCAACACCTGTTGCAACTGCGGTATGTTCAAGAGCATCCGCACATTGATGCGAATTTTCTCCAGCGGTGGCAGTGCCAATGGCTCCAGAATCTGCGTACTGACCAGAGAACCACCTTTGGACTCCACCACAGATTTGACCCGTTGCTGGAGTATCGCCGCCGCGAGTGTTTCCGTCTGTGCTTGCAGCATCGCCCGTTGCAGACCCGTATCCTGACGCTGCCGCGCCAGATCAGTACGATATTCCCCAAACCGTGCAGAGATCGATTCAAATCGATGCAAAAATTCTAAATCACGGGCGATTTTCTGCTGTTCCTTTAGATAGTCATTATGCAAAGGTTCACCAACGGCGTACCAGGCCAGTAACGGCACCAGCAATAACAACAACAATGCCAGCAGACGGCTAAGAATGGTTTTCATGATCGTTTCGGTGCTTTACGCCGGATCGCTTGCCGGGTGCCGTTGAATGGCTTCAAGGACAGTTTCGCGCTGATGTGAAATCGTTCCCTGCCGGCATTCCCCTCCCGGGTTACCGGTGAAGCAAAGCGTACATCCACCAATGCGGGGCTTTTTTCCAACAAACCAATCAATTCAGAAGCGGAATTTGAACTGCCTTGTAAGTTGATGTCCTGATCGCGAACCTCAAGACGAAACAGATACGTTGTATCCGGCAGGATATGCGTTATCTCCTCCAGTAGCACCACCATCGCAGGACGATCCTTGGCCGTGCGAAGAATTTTTACCTTTTTTCTTCGCCCATCCAGCAAATCACGGATTTTTACCGCCTGTGCCGCAGAGGTACGCGCCGCTTCAAGCCGGGTATCCAATTGCTCGCGAAATTGCTTTTGCCCACGCATCGGCAATGTAATCGCTACTACGGCCAACACCAATACCACCAGCGCGAGGACTAAATTGGACCCGGTCGACGATGGCTCCTGGTAGGTGTCAGGTTCAAAGTCCAGGGTCAAATCATCTGTACTCTGGTTAATCGCCGGGGAATGGACCGGGCGTAAGCCCCAATGCCCAAGATGGGTCAACAAATTGTCCACCAGTGCACGCCGTGTCAACTGCAGGCTGACCCGTAACTTTTGCGTGTCGTTGTCACGGCTGACAATCCGGTAGTCAAAGTACACCTCGTCGGCTCTGAAGGGGGTTTGCCGATCCATTTCAAAGCGCAGTACTTCATATAAATTTTCTTCCGCGGCCAGCGGTAATTCCAACTCGCGGGCCAAAACTCTGTCCGCTGGCAATATGATCCGACAGCGGTGATGCACTGGATCAATCGAGGCGACTTTTTCAGGTATCCCGGCCAGGTGCCCTGCCTCGTCCGTCGCAAGTTCGGTGAGGGGACGAACATGGCCGCGGCGTTGCAAACCGAATTGCACTTTCCCATCCTGCATGCGCAGCGCAAGGTACTGGCCATGGTCGCCAACAGATCCGGGGCCGGATCCGAACAGCGCCGCAAGTTCCTTAAACCACCAATTCAGAAATTTTGAGAGCATGTTTCAACTATCTTTTTGCATATGTTCGGTTTGTTCCACAACAGCATCATGACCAAATCTTGACCAATCCTGAATGGTTATCGGCGCACCGGTCTTTTCATTAAGCCGGACAATGGCCCTGCGCATTGCCATAACACCGTTACGGGTTCTGGCTTGAGCGATGATACTATAGGTACGGGTCGCATCAGGAATCAGCAAATAGCGGCTGCTTTTAAGTAAACTCAAGCCTTGCGGTTTGCTGCCACTTTGCTGACGAGCGGCCAGATAGCGATCCACCTGAGCCTCATCAATCCCTGGAATCGCCAGTAATACCTGCCTGGACGCGGCCCGGGGATCGATTCGTGATCGCTGGGCATGGACACTGACCAACGGGGCAAGAAACGCATAGGCCTGGCGGGTCATTCCCAGTACTTGACGCAATTCACTGACACTGAGAAACGGTTGATTTCGTGGTCCCGGCAACCCAAGTGCTTGATAGGCCGGTTTTTCTGCGCCCTGCGCCCGCCGCCGACTGTCGGCATCACGCCAGTCCAATATGGCATCGGCCAGCGCCCGGGCCTGGTTTTCATCAAGACGGTCTACGACCTTGGACGCGCGCCGGAGCAGGCTCTGTATGAGAGTTTTAGAGGCTGCATTCAGATCAATTTTACCGGCTTCCGATATGAGTTCTGCCTTTACGGTCAAGGAATCAAAATGCAGTTCATATGACTGTCGGGGAGCATTATCAAGGCCACCTTGCCGAGCCATCGCCAACATCGTCAATAACCGTTGAACGACAGCTTCGGCCGCTGTCGCCGCGCGGATACGCTCGACGACCGAGGTGTTCAGTCGTGCTTCGCTGCGCAGACTATAGGCAAAGCCTGCGGCCAGTACGGCGATCGACGTACAGACCCAGAGGACTGCAATCAACGCGATGCCACGGCAGCAATGTGCATTTTCCGGTTGTTGCGCTGCCATCAGTTCAACACCTGAGTGCTGGTGGTTGTACCCCCCAGGGTACGGCCGGATGAACCCTGCGCCATTTGAAAACGCACCTGATTTACTCGAATTCGCGCCACAACGGGAGGCCAGGCTCTGCCCTGAACATCGACAATCCTGGCCTCAATTAATAATGGCAGTTGCCGGGATTGCGGCCAGATTTCGTGCCAGGCAGGGCTCACCTCACTGCCAGCGATACCGTAATAACGAAACTGCAGGCTCTGCAAATCCGCTAACAATACCTGCTTTTGTAAATCACCGCGTATTTCACCGCGAACCTTGTCCACCACCAGCGGCCGCCGCTCAAGCAGCAACCGCTGGTGGCCAGGTTCGTGCTCAAGTTTAAACGCCATTTCGTAAAAGCCACCAAAGCCCAGATACCCGGGAAGATTGGCAACATAACGCAGTGCTGTGCGGTTACCGTCAAACAACAATTGCCAGCGGCCACGATCAACCAATGCCAGTGGGTTTCCCTGTTCCAGCGAGCGTTGCAAAAAAGCACTCACCAAGCGCATTTGCTGATCTGCATCCGTGCGCCGCCCGGCACTGTCAAATGATCGCAGCGAAATTCCGAAAGCGCCATACAAGCTGGCACTGATGAGTGCGAAAATTGCGATCCCCGCCAACAACTCGATCAGCGTAAAACCCCTCTGGGACTGCCTTTTCAACTGTCCGATCATGATGTTCCGGGCCGCGACTGCGCGGTGATATCTGCCGGCATCGGAGCGAGTCCCTTGAGCGTAACCTGGTGGCCGTTCGACCATTCAACGGTAGCGCTAAGTTCCCACAGCTGTGGGCTTACCGAGTCTGGTGCAGGAAGTTCAGTTTCACGATATGACTGGCGTTGGATTGACCAGCGCATGCCATCCATCACGCCCACTGTCGGCGGCACCAATTCAGAACCGGCCTGCTCCACCAGGGCCCGGTTCAAAATCGACTGTGCCAGTAACGCCGCCCGGGTCTGCTGCGAACCGAACTGCAGGGATTTTAATCCGCCCTGAAATACCGGCATCAAAGCCCCCAGCAACAGCGCCATAAGCGTCATGGCAACCAGCGTTTCAAACAACGTAAAGCCGACCTGGCGAGTTTTCATGACCCCAGCCTGGACGGTAATTGCACCCGGTAAGTCAACCGTTTTACCGGCGCCACTGGGATGCCCTTGTTAATATTGACCTGCCCGGTCAGCCAATCCACATCAACATAGGCCTGATGCTTGCCACGGCGTATCGTGATGCGGCCACCACTTGAACTGCCATCGGGGAAAAACCGGATCCCTGCACGTTGTTCATCGAGCAACTCTGAACGTGCTGTCAATACTTCCAGTTGTAACTTTTCGGATAATTGCCGGGGTTGTGACCGGCCCGGGACTGTCAACAGGCGCCGGGCGACATCGATCACCAGGCTGACCGGCTGTTGCCGGTTAATGGCATATTCACGACTGCTTTGCAGCCCAGCGGCAATCATACGACTCGCCGATTTTATCTGCACCGTACCGGTACTTAACAATGACGGGATCACCAAGCCAGCCGCCATCACCATCAGCACCAGGACAATGAGCATTTCCAACAAAGTAAATCCCCTCGCAGGCCCCGATTGGACAGTGCCGGGCCACCGCAACGGCGGACTACGTTGCAGCGCAGGGACGTTCATTTGCTACTCCCAACTGGTGACATCACGATTATCCCCACTGCCCCCGGGCGCATTGTCCTGGCCGAGACTATACAGGTCATAATCGCCGTTCTTACCCGGCGCCTGATAAAGATAATCGTGGCCCCAGGGATCTTTGGGAATGACGCGCTTTTTCAGATACGGACCATCCCAGTTGTCAACATTCTGCGGCTTCTCGATCAAGGCCCGCAGCGTTGGCGGCAACTGCCCCGTTTCCAGTCTGTATAAGTCAATTCCCGTACCAATCGCCGCAATTTGCGCCACAGCGGTATCAGTGCGCGCACCGGCCAAAGATTTCAATACCCGCGGTGCCACAACCGCCGCCATCAGTGCGAGAATGGTCAACACCACCAGCATTTCCAGCAAGGTAAAGCCGCTTTGCCCCCTGCCACGAATTACAGCAACAGTCGTCCCCAGGCCAGTTTTGTTATTTACGTTCATCGCCATTAATCCTCACCCGCAAGTCGACCCCGTATTGCTGCATCGATTCCCAGGGTCAAAATGCCAAATCATTAATATTAAGAATCGGAATGATCACGGACACCATAATTCCCGCAATAATGGCCGCCAGCAGTAAAATCAGAAGTGGGCCGAGAATCGCAAGCAAGCGCTTGATGCCACTATCCACTTCATGCTCATAAATCTGCGCCACCTTCAGCAACATTTGTTCCAACTGACCGCTTTCCTCGCCGACATGAATCAGTTTTTGCGCAAGTTCCGGCAATACGCCTTCACGCTGCAAGGGGATGCTCAAGCCTTCACCTTCATGGATTGCCCCGGCAACACGATTGAATGACAGGCTGATGACACTGTTTGAGGCGATATCCTTACTGATGCTGATAGCCTCCAGCAACGGCACCCCGTTTTCCAACATTGTGCCAAGGCTGCGGGCAAAACGTGCCGCTTCAAGCTGACGAATCAAGCTGCCGACCAGCGGTAAATTCAATAACACGGCATCCAGACGCTGGCGCCCGGCCAGGCTGCCGAGGAATTGACGCAGCCCCGCTGCTGCCAGCGCCAGCAAGCCGGCAATGATCCACCAGTCCTGCTCTATCGTATCACCCACCGCCACCACCGCGCGGGTGTACCAGGGCAAGCGCTGCCCGGCATCTGCAAACATCTGTGATATTTCAGGCACTACGACACCAAGAATGACGGACAGGGCAAAAAATGACGCGACCAGCAAAATGACCGGATAGACCAGGGCAGCACTGAGTTCGTCGCGTAATAATCGATTTCTCTCAAGAAAACCGGCCAGGGTACCCAACACCTTATCCAGAGCGCCACTGACTTCACCTGCCCGGATCAGGTTGATATAAAATGGCGAAAAATGTCGCCCCCAGCGCAGCAACGCTTCCGACAAATCCATGCCGCCCCTGATGCGACGGTACAAATCTGTAAGAATTTCCTGCAAGGGCCCGGCTGCCGCCAATCCTTCCAGCATCTCCAGGGCCTTGTCTAATGGCAATCCGGCCTGCAGCAGCGTCGCGAGTTCGGTGGTAAAGATTTGCACATCAGCCGCTCCAGCACTCCTGGGTATTTGCCACAACCGTCGTGTTTCAGGCTTGCTTCGTGGAATTTTGCTTTGTGCCCGGATCGGAGTATGGCCCTGGGCCTGAAGTTGACGGACCACCCATTCCTTGTTGGCGCCCTCCATCTCGCCCTCGAGAATTTCTCCACTGTTGCTGATCGCCTTGTAATGAAAAACCGCCACTACAATTCCCCGGTGGCAAGTTCTACTTCTTCAACACTGGTAACGCCCGCCAAAGCTTTGCGTAAGCCATCGGCGCGCATATCGGCTAGCCCCTGGGTCCGGGCCACCTGGCGGATACGACCGGCGTCACGATGTCCTAATATAGCCTCTCCCAGCACCTCGCTCATGGGCAATGCCTCAATGATGCTGCACCGGCCCCGATAGCCCACATTGTTGCACGCCGGGCAACCCACTGGTTGATAAAGTACCGGTAGTTTGTCCCCCAGCAACGTATCGAGCCCAAGTTCGGAGGCCAGTTTTGAGCTTATTTCACGGGGTTTTCGGCACTCTTTGCACAACGTGCGAACCAATCTCTGGGCGATGACACCGTTGAGTGTCGAGGTCACAAGGTAATCTTCCACCCCCATATCGAGTAGGCGCATGATGCTGCTGGCGGCGTCATTGGTATGTAATGTGGAAAATACCTTATGCCCGGTGAGGGCCGCCTGCACGGCAATTTTAGCCGTTTCCAGATCGCGCATTTCACCCACCATAATGACATCCGGGTCCTGACGTAAAATTGAGCGCAGTGCGTTGGCGAAACTAAGGCCAATAGCAGGTTTTACCTGAATCTGGTTGATCCCGGTAAGTTGATATTCCACCGGATCTTCAACCGTCAGTATTTTTCGCTCGGGTGAATTCAGTTCATTAAGTGCGGCGTACAGCGTCGTGGTTTTGCCGCTGCCTGTGGGACCCGTAACGAGAATGATCCCATGGGGTTTTCCGAGCATCCCGTGTAATGCCTCCAGGGTGGTGCCCTGAAAGCCAAGCACCTCAAAATCAAGGGCCAGGGTACCCTTGTCGAGAATACGCATGACCACACTCTCGCCATGCATGGTCGGTACGGTCGAGATGCGTAAATCAATTTCCCGGCCCTGGAGTCGAAGTCGAATCCGGCCATCCTGAGGTAGCCGGCGTTCGGCAATATTTAAGTTCGCCATCACCTTGATACGTGACACGACTGCGGCGGTGGAACGCACCGGTGGTGATTCTGCGTCTTGCAGCACACCATCGATGCGGTAACGGATGGTGAGTCGATCGGCGAAGGGTTCAATGTGAATGTCTGAGGCGCTGACTTCCAAAGCCCTGGATATAATCATGTTGACCAGGCGGATAATTGGCGCTTCGCTGGCCAAATCCCGCAATTGCTGAATATCGTCAGACTCCTGAGTGTCCTCTGCGCCCTGGTAACCTTCAGCGATCTGTTCCATCTGGCCGGCACCATCGCCGTACATTCGCTGGATACTGTTTTCGATGTCGGTACTGGTTCCTACCTGGGGCTGAATGTCACGGCCCAACGCCATTTTCAGTGCATCCAGGGTGTATTGATCCAGTGGATCCGACATGGCGACCTGGACTTTTTGCTCATCTGCGGCCACTGGAACCGCCTGGGCGCTGCGCAAGAACTCCGGGGTAAGTGAGATATCCAGCACCAGCGACTGGGGATAATCCTCGGGACCCAGCACGGTCAAACCCAGTTGCTGACCAAGAACATGGGCTAAATCGCGTTCAGAAATCATGCCCAGTTGCACCAGCAACTGTCCCAGGCGCTCACCGTTTTCTGCTTGCAAACGCAGCGCACGCTCGATTATTTTACTTTCGAGGTGACTGCGCTCGGCGAGCAGTTCGCCAATGCGCCGCCGCCCTGGATTCTCATTGACTGGCATCGATTCGGTACTCATCAAGCGCGGCACTCCGGCGGGCAACGTGTTGGTTCATGGGCTGTAGGGGAGAAAAATTCCATACAGAACAAGACTCTATTCGGCAAACCGGAGAAAATCTATAGATGAATTATCGATTCAGTCAACTGCGGCCAGTCAACCGAAGATACTGACAATACGCGTCGCAACAGCGACAAACGGGTTCAGTTTCTGCCCGGCCGTAAGCGCACAATCACATCTATGGCCTCAACTTCCATTCCCGCAGGGATTTGCGGCAAGACCCGGATATCGATGTCTCCGGGCGCAATGTCTGCCAAAGTAGCACTATAAGGGTCGTATAAATGTTGGTGTGGCTGGGTATTGGAATCGTAAAAAATCCGTTCAGGATCCGCGATCACTTCTCGCAGCAGCCCCACTTTGGAAAACAATCCCAAGGTGTTGTAGACCGTTGCTTTGGACACGTGCTGCCCGCAATGCTGCAATTCAACGAGCAACTGCTCGGCGCAGATATGCCGGGGCTCGGTAAACAGCAGGCCAGCGATAGTAAGCCGCTGAGCAGTTACGCCAACACCGTGGTTTTGCAGCAGTTCCTGAAGTTCCTGCCGGGATTTACCGACCGGCCCGCAAAGATCTTCCGTCATCTGACTGATCCCTCTTATTTGATCGCCAGAGTATACTCAGCTTAGGGGTATAAAATCTACAAATCAAAGACTTAGCCCATTGTCTGAGGGGCTTGAATCAAGTCCGATACCGCTGGTCGCCGGAAGCGGACCGTTGGTCGCTCAAGCATGGTATTTGTACTCAGAGGCTGGCTTAATCCAACTGTGAACAAATGAAATTCCCGTAATGGGTGGAGAACCACATGAATCGTTTCAATCAGTGTGCCACGATTTTGCTCTTGCTGCTGAGCACTTCCATCGCAGCGGCAGCAGAAAAAAAAGACGACCCTGTATGGCGTATGAGCAGCGGCAGCAGTGATGGCGACAAATCCTATTACACCATCTGGTGCAAAAACAAAACCATCGGTTCGGTCATCGCCGAACACGACAAACAACGCTATTGCGCCATCTCTCGCGGTGGCAAACGACGCTGCGATAAAAAATGGGATCTGAGCGAAGCCAGCTTTCAGGCCTGTCGTACCGGTAAATGAACACTGCAAGCGTGTGCTCAACCGTGATCCGTCACCGTAACTAGTCTAACGGACCGTTTTTTCATGATTTCAACCAAGCCTCTTACCAATCCATCAGGAGCTAACGGCTTCACTCTGCTCGAACTGCTCGTAACAGTGGCAGTAGCGGCCGTCCTGGCAATGATCGCAGTACCGAATATGAGCATTTTTATTCAAAACAATGCCCGTTCCTCGCGTATGAATGAATTGACGACCGC
>CAZAWX010000085.1:0-14293 GCA_964488985.1 uncultured Ectothiorhodospiraceae bacterium | reverse complement strand
CTCGCAACGGCATTGACGGCTTGCTCACGCTTTTTGAATCCACCCGTCAACATCAGCGGTACCTTGGTTATCCCTTTTGCCCGTCGAGCAAAGTCAAGAAAGTACGGTCCCCGGCCTGAACCGTCAGAACTTGCTTTCGCGCCGGGGAAATAGGTGCCTCCGCTAATATCAATCAGATCGATCGAGGTTTGATCAACAAGCCGCACCACCTCTAATGCGTCGACTTCCGTCAATCCACCTTCAAGTTGATCCGTTGAGTTAATCCTTATTCCAACGGGAAACGACGGACCAACGCTGCGCCTTACTTCGCGTATCACTTCTAGCACTATACGGCATCGGGCTTCGATCGAACCGCCGTAACCATCCGTGCGGCGGTTAAACAATGGAGATAGAAACTGGCTGAGTAAAAACCCGTGGCCCGCGTGAAGAAGAACCCCGCTAAAGCCCGCGCTCTTTGCGTGCGATGCAGTTTTGGCAAAGATGCGGGGCAAATCCTGAACATCTTCAATTGACATAGCGGCGCATTGAAGGCCTTCAATATCAAGTGCAGACGGTCCTTTGGGTTGACTTATCGGCGCGTGTGAAAGGGCCCCGGCATGACCGAGCTGCGGCCATAAATGCGCGCCCTCAATCATCGCCCGACTGACTAATGACCGTACCATCTCCTGGTTTGTGTGGTCTGCCAGCACCAAATTTCCCGGTTTCTCAGGAAAGCGAGGATCCCCTTGAACTTCACCAATGAAGGACACTGCCGTGCCGCCGTCTGCCCATCTTTCGTAAAGGCGAATCTGCGCTTCGGTGGGATCACCTTCGCCATTCGCAAGCGAGTCCGACATCGGCGACTTTGCCAGTCGGTTCTTGAAAACTGCACCGCAAGGAAGCTCCAGCGAGTTTCGGAGGGCGTGAATTGAATTTGATATTTCAGTCATTATTACTTATTGAACCACTAACGCTGCAATGTGCGGCTTTGTGAGTGAAAGGAAGCCGGAGCTTACAAAAAAACGAACCATTACCTTATTAGCATTTGCCTCATAGGTGACATAATTCTACGCATGTTCATCTATACCTGCGAGCAGCAAGGAACCGGAACCGCAAACGAAGTCCAGCATGGAACAATCGCAGGCATGGTTATGGGTGGGCTGACTCGTGACGGTCACCTCCGCAGCATTCACTCTACAGTGACACGCTGGCGTACCGAGAACCAATGCTATGCCCGTAATACGGTCATGAACAGCAACTATGGGCAGTACCGCCTGGCGATGAAATACATCGTTATGCGACGCCCGCTTGACTCTTTAGGCCAGTTTCGTGCGCGGAAGGATGAATCTTTTGGTGTATAGGCTAGAATCACACTTTCGGTGAATTTAAGGCTTGTGCGGAGATTAAAATGCAACGCGAATCCATGGAATTTGACCTGGTCATCGTCGGCGCTGGGCCCTCGGGTCTGGCAGCGGCAATTCGCTTCAAACAACTTTGCCAGGAACAGGGCCAGGACCTTGAAGTTTGTGTGATCGAAAAGGGCTCGGAAATCGGCGCACACATTCTCTCGGGCGCGGTGATCGAGACCCGTTCTCTGGATGAATTGCTCCCGGACTGGAAGGCGCAGGGTGCACCGCTAAACACCTCCGCCAGTGATGACCG
This sequence comes from uncultured Ectothiorhodospiraceae bacterium, assembly GCA_964488985.1. Lineage (GTDB taxonomy): Bacteria > Pseudomonadota > Gammaproteobacteria > HK1 > HK1 > CAZAWX01. Next base: position 12,652 of record CAZAWX010000085.1, on the reverse strand, counting down.
CTTCATGTTCCTGACCAAAACCTCGGGATATCGGCTGCCCACACCGCCGCAAATGCACAATGCGGGCAATTACATCGTCTCCCTGGGCAATGTCTGCCGCTGGCTGGGCGAGCAGGCCGAGGCACTTGGAGTCAATCTGTTTCCGGGGTTTCCTGCCGCCGAGGTGCTTTATCACGAGGATGGTAGTGTCAAAGGGGTAGCCACCCAGAATATGGGCATTGGCCGTGATGGCCAGCATAAAGACACCTTTGAGCCGGGGATCGAACTTCACGCCCGGCAAACTTTGTTTGCCGAAGGCTGTCGGGGATCTCTGACCAAGACGCTGTTTGATCGCTTTAACTTACGCGAAAATGCCGATCCGCAAACCTTCGGCATTGGCCTGAAGGAACTCTGGGATGTGGAACCGGGCAAACACAACCAAGGCGAAATCACCCACACCATCGGCTGGCCGATGAACCCGGATACTTATGGCGGCTCGTTTATTTATCATCTGGAGAATAACCAGGTGGCGGTTGGCTTTGTGGTTGGCCTCGATTACAGCAATCCGTATTTGTCGCCTTTCGAGGAATTTCAACGCTTTAAAACCCATCCGAAAATTCGCCCGCTGTTTGAAGGGGGTCGGCGCATCGCCTATGGCGCCCGAGCCCTGAATGAAGGTGGTTTTCAATCGATACCGAAACTCAGTTTCCCTGGTGGTGCGCTGATTGGTTGCAGTGCCGGTTTTTTGAACGTGCCGAAAATCAAGGGCACCCATACGGCGATGAAATCAGGCATGCTCGCCGCCGAGTCGATATTCGATTTATTCAAGGATGGCCAGGGCAATGAGGCGGTGGATTATCCAAAACGTCTTGAGCAAAGCTGGATTTGGCCGGAGCTGAAAAGTGTGCGCAACATTCGCCCGTCGTTTCACAAGGGAATGTGGATGGGCCTGGCCTACAGTGGCCTGGAGACGTATGTGCTGCGCGGCAAAGGTCCCTGGACGTTCCATAACCACGCCGATCATGACACTTTAAAAAAGGCCAACCAGTGTAAAAAGATTGACTATCCAAAACCTGATGGGGTGGTCAGCTTCGACCGCAACTCATCGGTGTATTTAGCCGCGACCAATCATGAGGAAGATCAGCCGGTCCATCTCACGCTTAAAGATCCGAATGTCCCCATCGCCATCAATCTGCAGGACTATGACGCCCCGGAACAACGCTACTGCCCGGCAGGCGTGTACGAGATCGTTGATGAACCTGATGGTGCCGGTCCGCGCTTGCAGATCAATGCGCAAAATTGTGTGCATTGTAAAACCTGTGACATCAAGGATCCGACCCAGAACATCAACTGGGTGACGCCGGAAGGCGGTGGTGGTCCCAATTACCCAAACATGTAATTTTTTACAGCAAGGAGTTTTATCATGGCGAGCTATAAGGCGCCGCTTCGGGACATGCAGTTCGTGCTCCACGAACTGCTTGGCGTGGAGCAACAGTTTGCTGAATTACCCGGATTTGAAGATGCCACGGCTGATGTTGTCGATGCGGTTCTCGAAGAAGGCGCCAAACTTTGCGAGACCGTCATCTTTCCGACCAATCGCAAAGGCGATGAACAGGGCTGTCATTTTGATAATGGCGCGGTCACCACACCCGAAGGCTTCCGTGAGGCCTACGCAGCATTGCGAGATGGCGGCTGGCTGGCCCTTGGCGGCGATCCGAAGTTCGGTGGTCAGGGCCTGCCCCACACCTTGAGCCTGTTCTTCGAGGAAATGCTGCAATCGGCGAACATGGCCTTTTTTCTCTACCCCGGCCTGACTCGTGGCGCCTATATGGCGATGAAGCATCACGCCAGCGACGAACTCAATGCCCTGTACCTGCCGAAGATGGTCTCGGGCCAGTGGACCGGCGTCATGTGCTTGACGGAACCCCATTGCGGTACTGATCTGGGTCTGCTGCGCACACGCGCAGAACCGGCAACAGATGGCAGTTACCGCATCACGGGTAACAAAATTTTTATTACCGGCGGCGAACAGGATCTGACCGAAAACATTCTCCACCTGGTTCTGGCAAAACTACCCGATGCGCCACCGGGCGTAAAAGGCATCAGCCTGTTTCTGGTGCCTAAATTTATCCCCGACGCCGAAGGCAACATCGGCGAACGTAACGCCTTAAGTTGTGCTTCCATAGAGAAGAAGATGGGCATCAAGGGCGCTTCGACCTGTGTCATGAATTACGATGGCGCTCAAGGCTGGCTGATTGGGGAGCCGCATAAAGGCTTGCGGGCCATGTTTTCGATGATGAACCATGAACGCCTGATGGTCGGGCAGCAGGGCTTGTCTCAGGCTGAAGTGGCTTACCAGAGCGCGGCGGACTATGCCCGTGACCGGTTGCAGGGGCGTTCTTTAAGTGGCGCTAAAGCACCGGATCTGGCTGCGGATCCAATTATCGTGCATCCGGACATTCGGCGCATGTTACTCACCACCCGTTCCTTGAATGAGTCGGCACGCGCCCTGCTCGGCTGGATCGGTCTGCAAATCGATATCGCCGATCGCTGCCCCCAGGCAGAACGCCGCCAACAGGCCGAAGACAGAATTGCCCTGCTGATCCCGGTGATCAAAGCCTACTTCACCGATTATGGTTTCGATTGCTGCCAGCTTTGCCAACAAGTCCTGGGTGGGCACGGCTACATTGCCGAATGGGGTATGGAGCAACTGGTCCGTGATGCCCGTATCGCGCAGATTTACGAAGGCGCCAACGGCATTCATGCCCTGGATTTGGTGGCACGCAAATTACCCATGCACGATGGCCGGTTGATCAAAGGCCTGATCCATGACATCGAGGCATTTGCCGAGACACAAAAAGACTGCGCGCCCATGCGCGAATTCATCACGCCGCTGCAAAACAGCCTCAAACAACTGCAAAGTGCCACCGACTGGATCATGGCAAATGGCAAAGATAATCCAGACGTGGCCGGTGCCAGTTCTTACGATTATCTACGCTTGCTGGCGCTGACCTCGTTGGGCTGGATGTGGGCCCGCAGCGCAGCAGTTGCACTGAGTGCAGCGGAGGGCGATAACAGTGGTTTTTATGACAACAAAATACTCACCGCGCGATTCTTCATGCAACGCATGCTGCCGCAGACCGACAGTTTGTTGCGTTCGGTATGTACTGGCGCTGAACTAGTGATGGACATGGATGCCGAGGCGTTTTAATGACGGATATACGCAATGAAGTTGCAAGCGCTGAGCGCAAAGAATTTCTTCATGCCGCGGGCGATATTGCCGATGCCATGAGTTCGCGCATCAGCGAGGTTATGGCGAGTGGTTTTGAAATTCAGACCAAGGCGGATCAAAGCCTGGTGACCAGCGCCGACACAGCAGCGGAAACCGTGTTTCGCGAAGAAATCATGCAACGCTTTCCCAACCATGGGATCCTTGGCGAGGAGTTTCCTGCCATACAACAGGATGCTGATCTTATCTGGGTGGTGGATCCCATCGACGGCACGGCGGAGTTTGCCCGGGGCATGCCGGTGTGGGGCATTATCATTGCTCTTTACTATAAAAATGAACCCATCGTGGGCCTGCTCGACCACCCGGCCATGAATCTACGCTGCAGCGCCGGGTTTGGCCTGGGAACTGAAATTAACGGCCAGAGGCACCGCATTGCACCGATGGAAGACGGCGATTTTAACGGTCGCGAACGCGTCGGCACGCCCTCGCGGTACAACTATGCGAAGCGGCACGGCCACGGCGAACTGTTTGACCGCCTCAGCCATGCCTATCCCAATCTGCGCATCTTCCACACCTGCTACACCCACCTGCTGGCGGTCAGTGGCGGACTGGATGTTGCCATCGAGTGGAATGCGCCGCTCTGGGATGTGGCCGCCAGTCGAATTATTATCGAGGAAGCTGGCGGACGTTATAGATGCCTTGAACAGCATAAAAATGCCCAGGGTTTGAATTTGCATAATGTGATTTTCGGGCGCACGGAACTGACTGATCGGATTGCAGCACTATTTCAGCAATAAGCGTACTGCAAACCCCGTGCTATGATGGTGGAAATGGGGATCCACAGGCGCATTCCTGATGATCGACGTCTACCTTGAAAACCTGAAACTTTCCCTGGCCGGCCTCGTCTGGGGCGCTTCGCTGCGAACAATGCCAAAAGGTAAGCGTGGCGTCATGCGAGTCCTGCGGATTGCCCACATGCTTGTCCGTGAGATTGCCGAGGGCGGCATTGCGCTTCGCAGCGCCAGCCTGGTATTCACCACTTTACTCTCTCTGGTGCCGTTGCTGGCGGTCAGCTTTTCCGTGCTCAAAGCCTTTGGCGTGCATAACAAGCTGGAACAGGTGCTGTACAGTGCGGTGGCCCCCTTGGGTCAGGCTGGCTTTGAGTTGGTGGAAAAAATTCTCGGCTTTGTTGATAACGTCGAAGTCGGCAAGCTTGGCAGCATCGGTTTAATACTGTTATTTGTCACCGTCATCTCACTGGTGCATAAAATCGAAACGGCGCTCAACCATGCCTGGCGAATCGACAAAACCCGCTCCTTGGGCCAGCGCTTTTCCGGCTATCTCAGTGTCTTGCTGGTCGGCCCTTTGCTGGTGTTTTCAGCCATCGGTGTCATTGGCGCCATCATGGCCACCGAAGTCATGCAATCGATTTCTGCCATCGAACCTTTCGGCACCGTGATTGCGGTAATTTCCAAACTCGTACCGTTCATTCTGGTGATGGCCGCTTTCACGTTCGTCTATGGTTTTATCCCCAACACCCGGGTACGCCTGTCTTCAGCACTGTCCGGAGGCAGTGTTTCCGGGCTCCTCTGGGTCGGTGCCGGCTGGGCTTTTGCAGAATTAGTGGTCAACTCACCGAGTTCAAACTACACGGCAATTTATTCCAGTTTTTCCATCGTTTTTTTCTTCATGCTGTGGCTGTATGTGACCTGGATGATCCTGTTGATTGGCGGCAGCGTGGCCTTTTATACCCAGCACCCGGAATACCTCGGGGTCATGCCCGGAGAACTCCAGGCAAGCAACCGCCTGCGTGAACGCATGGCGCTTGCCATCATGCTGCGCGCCGGTCGTGCACATTTACAGGGCCAACCCCCCATCGATACTTTGGCCATATCACGCGACATGGGCCTTCCCAGAGGCTTAATTCAGGAAACCATAAACGCCCTTGAAGCCGAAAGCTTCCTGATCCCCACCGAAAATCCGTCTGGTTACATGCCGTCCCGGGATGTCAGTCGCATTCAACTGGTCGATGTCCTCAAAGCGGTGCGTTGTGCCCATGAACACAAGGAACTGGTTCCGGATCAGTTACCTGCTGATCCTGTTGCCGAAGGCGTAATGGCAGAACTTGAAAACGGCGCGCAGACCGTGTTGGCTGACCGCAGTCTGAAAGATCTGCTGGAATCGCCAGCAGAAAAGGTTAAGGCCGAAAGCACAGTTGCACGGATCAAATAATCATTCATTGTTAGCCATTTGCCACAACAGCATCTTCAAGCCGGAGAATGAATAGTGATACGCCAAATTCAAACAATATTGCTGATCGTTATGTTCCTCGCTACCCCGACACTATGGGCCGGCGAAAAAAACGCTCCTGACCTTGATCGGATAAATCTGACCGTACAGGCGGGAGGCCAGGTAGACACAGATGTCGTAGTTGCCATTGTCTATATGGAACAACAGTCTTCTGATCAAAGCATGGCTGCCAATGATGTCAATACCGGGGTACGTTGGGCCCTCGACAAGGCCACGGCCATGGGGGTAAAGGCGAACCCATTCCAGTATCGTACGATACCTGTATATCGCAAACGGCATATTGCCAATTGGCGGGTCCATCAATCCCTGCGTCTGGTCTCAAAAGATCCAACAAAGATCGGCAACCTGCTTGGCGTATTGCAGCAAAAACTGGTCGTCCAGTCACTCCAGCATACGCTCTCGGAACCGGCGCGATTGGTTGCCGAAGAAAATTTCATCGTCAAGGGCCTGCAGGCCTTCGAACGCCGCGCGCAACTCATCGCGCAAAGCCTCAAACGACCGGGATACAAAATCATCCAGCTCAATATAAATACAGATTCGCCAGTACGGCCGGTAATGCGCATGATGCAGGCCACTGGTAACGATGCGGCTCCATCTCCTGTTGTCAGGGGCGGACAGAAAGCGATCTGGATCAGAATCAATGCCACAATAAAGCTGGATCCGAAGCCGTAACAGATCTGTAAAAACAGCGGAGTTTGCCGGCTATCTGATACTTCACTTTACCGCACAGGCATTCGCCCGTTACCGGTACTGAGGCGCCGGTCCGTATCGACTCAGCCAAAGAACCAACTCTCAGGATTTACCACGGCCGCACCATTTGACAGCGTCTTCAAACCTTTCACACAACGAATAATCAACCAGACCGGCATAAAGAATAAAATAAACCAGCCCACCACAAGAAACATCGTCATTGCGCCGAGAAAACTTAATATGATGCCAAGCCAGAACGTACGGATTTGAAAGCGATAATGCGTTTGTAACCATGCAGGGGCATCATCTTTGTTCACATACGCCATGACTACTCCGATGATAGCGGTGATGCCGAGGAACAATGCCAGCAGATATAAAATATAAATCAGCCGGGCGCCACCCGGATCAACGTTAAAGTCCATCCTGGCGACGTCTCGTTCATTCATGGCAGGACTCCCCTCAACCGTCTACCGCCAATTCGGGCAAGGTGAATAGCGTCGATGCAGACAGTTTGGCCATGTACATGAAACCTCCATGCGGTTGATCTATTTCGCCACGTTCATAGATAAACTCGAACAATTCATTGGCCTGCCGGGTATGGACCACGACACTCAAGACGTCTTTCTCAGTCTGCTCGCCCACACCGCGCATGGCCAGAGAACTGATTTTGCCGATCCCGCGGGCCGAAGTCACATCGGCGCAAACATTGTCCTTTTCGTCCTTGAGCGCCTGCAGCACGGGCTTTGCCTTACCCTTGGGCAAGATGCATGTAATGAGTTTATAGCTGCGTTTACGCATGTCATGCCCGCCTTTTTCTCGACACGCGTTTGAGAATTTCTTGGGGAATATACGTGGCTGCCTTTTCCAGTGGCGTCACATACATCAATCCCATACCAGGGGTATCCAGTTTACCGGCCACATAGATTTTTTCAAATATGCTATCAATATGATCAGTTGCAACGACGATGTTGATCACCTCTTTTTCAGCCTCGATTGCAACCCCCAATACGCCCAGTCGCTCACGTATACCACTACCACGAGCATAGTACACTGTCGCACCTTGTGCCCCTGCTCCCTGGGCAGCACGTACAATCGTATCAGCGCTGCCCCGTTGGACGATACAGGTAATCAAAGCGACGTCGGTTAAAACTGTGATTTCTTTCCTGCTCATGATGTTGTGACACCTTGAAGTTCATCCAGGCCAATTTTGTGGCGCCGGTCAATTTTCCACTGGATCCACAGGCCGGTTACAAGCACGGTAAGAATGGGGCCGATGGATGCCATCGACAGGACACCGAAACCTTCAATGGCGCCGACCGCATCACCAAAACCAAGACCCATGGCCAACACCAGGGGAACTGTAACCGGACCCGTTGTAACGCCGGCGCTATCCCAGGCAACGTTAACGAATTCCTCTGTTGAAAAATACGTCAGGATAATTGCCAGCGTATAACCAGGGACAATGAAATAACTGATGGGCAGCGAAAAAACGATTTTAATGACACCAATCGCGATCCCACAACCTACACCGAGAGATACGGCATACATCAGGGTCGACTTGCGAAACGCTCCGTTGGTGAGGCTCTCCACCGTCATGCCCAGAGCATTCAATGCCGGCTCGGCGAGGGTTGCGCCAAAACCCAATATCCAGGCAAATATGGAGGCAACAAGCAGGCCGAAAAAGAAACCGTAAAGCGGCGATGCGGGAACCGGTTGAATCTTTGTAAACGCGGCCGGCACCAAGCCCCCAGATTGCCCACCGAGTTTTGCCAGACCGAAGCTAAGCCCCAGATTGAATATAATCATCCCCAGCACACACAAGCCGATACCATAAATGAGGATACCCCGATGGCGGATCTGTTCCTTCAAGATCAAGTGCATGACGGCAAGCAGGAACAGGACCAGAGGTACAATGGCGCGCAGACCTATGAGAATTTCCTGTGCCGGGGTTGTGCTATACCAGTGGGGTTGCGCCTGGGCAGCGGCGGCAGCACCTTCAATAACAGCCACATGATCAATGCTGGCTCCGACATAGACGATCAACAATTCCACCGCGATCACCGGGAACAACGAAGCCAGGGTGACAATACCAAATCCTGACAACGAAGAATCACCGCTGCCCGAAGCTGCGGCGATACCAATGCCCAGAGACAACACCAGCGGTACAGTGACCGGGCCCGTGGTAACCGCGCCACTATCCCAGGCCAAACCGAGCGTGTTGACAAGGGTTGGGTCCATGGCGATATACAAGGTCAGCCCCAGGGCTGGAATCATGCTCAGGTAGACCAGCGGTTTCAAACTCCAGCCATACAAAAACCGCAGCGTTCCCAGCATCGCCGCCAGGCCGACCCCCATTCCAACCGCCAACACCAGCCACTCGGACCACTGGTTCAACAAGGCATACAATACCGGTGCATTCTTTGCCTGGACCAGGGCGCCGGCCGCCTTCAACGCACCGATTGCAGGTTCCGCGAAAGTAACCCCGATACCCAGGATGAACACAATAGACAACACCAGCGGCAGCCCGGATTTTTTAGGCAGGCTCGATCCGATGGCCTCTCCGAAAGGCATCAAACCGAGTTTCAGCCCTTCCATGAACAGCATCAGGCCGATAATGACGCCAATCAGCCCGGCACTGATGATCCAGGAATCCTCAATGTTCTGGCGCAAAATGATCAATTGAAACAAGACCAGATAGAGCGCCAGTGGAATCACCGCCCTGGACTGTTGCCAGAAACGACTGCTCAGATAAGGCCTGATCAGTTCGTAGGCATCAATTGCACGGATCTGCAATCGTCCTGGCAGATATTCCTGTACCTGCCCGTGACGGTCACGCTTTAAGACCGGCGTCAGCAGGTTGTAGCTGACCTCATTTTGATCAACGCTGATTTCACGAATAAAGGCGCCAAAACGTAGTTTGCGTGATCGACGCCGTGGCGCGGGATGCTGCTCGGCTTGTTTCGATTCTGTCGTCTCTTCCATACTTGAGTCAGGTCCAGGATTCCAGCATTTCGTGAATTCAAGCCAACCGTGCCGTTGCCTTCATGCAAACATTACCCTGCTGATTGACTGCCCATAGGGCGGCGCTATCGCGCTCTTTCAGTTCCCCATTCACACTGAAAACCCCTGTATCAAACAATGGCGCCAGAGCCCTGAAATCGAATTCCCGCACCCTTCGAGGCTGAGAACTACAGAGCAGGTCGAGCAACAATGTCGCAATCAACGGCCCATGTACAATCAATCCCGGATAACCTTCTACATCCTGGCAATAACTACGGTCATAGTGAATTCGATGACCGTTGAATGTCAAAGCCGAGTAGCGAAACAGCAGCACCGGATCCGGCTGAATCATCCGTTGCCACTCGCCCTTAGCCGTTGTCTCGTTCGGTGCTTGACTCCCAGCGCCTCTCGGGGTGGCCTCGCGGTAGACAATGTCGTGTTCTTCATCGAGCAAACACACCCCGTCGCGCAGATATGCATGGTGTACTTTGACAAAGGCGAGCTGCCCGCTACGGCCTTGCTTCAGGGTAATGTCGGCAATCGTTGAGCGTCGCTGTAATCGATCGCCAATCAGGATGGGTTCATGAAAATATAAACGGCTTCCGGCCCACATTCTTCCCGGTAGCGGGATCGGCGGTAAAAACCCACCACGGCGTGGATGCCCGTCAGGTCCCAGTTCAGATGCGGGTGCTGCTGTCTGAAAGTACATCCAGTGCCATGCGGGTGGTAACGGCTGACCGATTTTCGCAGCAAATGCAGTTTTATCCAGCGTTGCAGCCAGGGCTGCGACTGCTTGCGGTCGAATTTCATCTTCGGCTTGTTCGCTTTTACCAAGCCATTGCTGGTACTCGGAAGCACTGTTAGGTTCCATGACTATCCCTGCTTTGACATAATTTCAATCTGACTCAGGCCATTTAATAACGAACAGGCCTGGGCGGCGAGAATATCTGCCCCGATCGCCAGTGCCTCACGGGCCTGAGTCAAGCTTTGTACCTGCATAATCAAAGGGACGCCTGCCATGGGAGCAAGTAAAACTGGATGGCGAAGACCCAGGATTCGTGTCAACGGAGTTTGCATGGCCAGCATTACTAATACCCCAAGGCCAATGCACCGCGACGTCTTGGATCCGCCGACCCCAGAAAGCCCGCGTCAACTCGCATCACTGAATTGGCACTGCCCATGACACTCTTTTTGCGCAATCGATGGCCCCGCTGACGAAGCACATTGGCGGTATCGTGACTGATACCATCTTCGGTACGAATTTCATCGGGTAACCATTGGTGATGTATGCGCGGGGCACTGACCGCCTCAGCGATATTCATTTTATGATCGATAACATTCATAATCACCTGCAACACGGTCGTAATGATGCGGCTGCCACCGGGACTGCCAGTGGCCAGAAATGGCTGGCCATTTTTAAACACCAACGTTGGTGTCATTGAACTTAATGGGCGCTTTTTTGGAGCAATGGCATTGGCTTTTGCGCCGATTAAACCGTAAGCATTCGCCTCACCGGGCTTTGCGGAAAAATCATCCATTTCGTTGTTAAGCAAAATCCCTGTACCCGGGGCCATGATGCCACTGCCAAAACTGAAGTTCAGCGTATAGGTGTTGCTCACCGCATTACCCTGGGCATCCATGATCGAAAAGTGCGTTGTCTGGTTGCTTTCATATTTCTGAGGCTGACCCGGGGCAATGTCCATGGATGGTGTTGCTCTCTCCATGTCAATGCCGGAACGTAACGAGGCCGCATAATCTTTCGAAATCAACCCCGTAACAGGAACCGGCCAGAAGTCAGCATCACCGAGATGTTTACTGCGATCGGCATAAGCGCGTTTCATGGCCTCAACCATAAGATGAATGGTATCGGCACTGTTATGTCCCAGAAACTCAATCGGGTAGCTTTCGAGAATATTCAACATCTCGATGAGGTGTACACCACCCGAACTCGGTGGCGGCATGGATACGATCTGATACCCGCGGTAACTGCCTACCACAGGTTTTCGCAACTTAGCCCGGTAAGTTCTGAGATCCCGAGCCGTAATCAAACCATTATGGGCGACCATTTCTGTCGTGATGTGACGTGCTATCGATCCACGATAAAAAGCACTGGCGCCTCGTTTTGCAATCAATGCCAGACTACTCGCCAAATCCATTTGACGTAACAGTTCACCACTTCGATAGGGGCTGCCGTCAGGGTGTAGAAACACGGCCGCTGTACTTGGGTGGCGGCGCAGTCTCTTGCGCCGTGCCTTTATGGAGCCAGCCAGATCCGGGGTCACTTTGATGCCATTACGGGCCAGTTGAATGGCCGGGGTAATCAATTCAGCCAAGGGTAAGTTACCGAATTTTTCCGCTGCCAACACTAAACCGGCGACGGTGCCGGGTACGCCAACAGACTGATGACTGAAGCGCTTGCGTTTTTTATTGACCCTGCCATCGGCATCCAGATATAAATTTTCTGTCGCCGCCTCCGGCGCTGTTTCCCGGTAATCAATGGCAAACGTCTTACCACTTGATGCCTGGTGCACCAGCATGAAGCCCCCACCGCCCAGATTGCCCGCGCGCGGTAATGTCACCGCCAGTGCAAACCCCACCGCAACTGCCGCATCCACGGCATTGCCGCCGCGCTTGAGGATATCGACCCCGATTCGCGTTGCCACCGCCTCCTGAGTGGCCACCATGCCATTTTCGGCAAAGACCGGATGAAATCGATCCTTGCTTGAAAAAATCGCATTCTGACGTGCACCTGCCACGCTGGCGAACATGCACAACGACAAAATCAGGGTGAACTTGCGCATAGGATTGATTCCGTTTGGTCAAAACAGTGTAGAAGGGTAGCACTGCCACCGGTAGATGCCAGAGCAAAACGATCTCCAATGAGATGACGAATCGACGCAGAAAACGCCGGCTTTTCCACACCTCATGTGCCGGGACAGAGCAGGCGTAATTGTGTTCTTCGTGAACAAGGCCCGGAATGGGACTGCGAGGATTTGAAATGCGAGGATTTGAAAATTGAGTTGCGCAATCGGAACATCACCCCATTCTCGGGCCAGGCCATGATCAGACGAATACCACAGCGCAGTCTGGGTTTGGTCGAGGATTTGGCTGGCCCCTTGTTGTTGGCTTCAGCGGCTGTGCTGATATCACAGGTGCAACACTGGTGGTCGATGGCAGACACCTGCTGTAAGCATTGTAAGGGTCGGCCTCACTTTATTCGCAGTAAACCGTCAAGTGGGCTGCGCACAACGAGACCACCACGACCAAGCACGTGGGTGTAGATCTGAGTGGTGCGAATATCGCTGTGGCCCAACTGTTCCTGGACTGTGCGAATATCTGCACCACGTTCGAGGAGGTGAGTGGCAAAAGAATGTCGAAACGAGTGGCAAGAAAAGTTAGGTTTTTATTTGCCAGATGAATCTTTACGATGCACTCATATGTTTG
>CAZAWX010000084.1:8488-14487 GCA_964488985.1 uncultured Ectothiorhodospiraceae bacterium | reverse complement strand
TCAAATATTGATTGCGCATCAAGATTGGCGTTCATTTCGTTTTTAACCTGCACGTCGGTAACACCCCTTATAAGCTGAACGGCTAACCGGCCGGAGCTTACCCCTCGTAAATACAATTATCCAGGATACTGCTGTAGGGGCGTAATTCACTCATCCTTGTTGAGAATCTGTTTGGGGTCGAGTTTCAGGCTTTTGAATTTACGGTACAAATGGGTACGTTCCAGGCCGACTCGCTCTGCGACTTTGCTGATATTGCCATTTTCTTCGCGAATCTTTTGTTCAAGATAACGGCGTTCGAATTCTTCCCTGGCTTCTTTGAGCGGTAGATTGAAATCATCGTCATGACTGGCGTTTACAGCCTCAGCCGGTGAGCCTAAAGCCAACTCGACTTCTGCCGTAGTGACCTCTTCGGTGCTGCCGAGAATGAGCATGCGTTGGACCACATTCTTTAATTCGCGCACATTTCCGGGCCAGGCGTAATAGCGCAGTTGATTTTGTGCGGCTACCCCGAAATGTCGATAGGGCAGGTTTTGCAAGGTCACCAATTGATCGACAAAATGTTCAACCAGTTCAGGGATATCTTCACGATGATCGCGCAGCGGTGGCATTTCCAGCGGTAGTACATTCAGATGGTAGTACAGATCATCGCGCAGTCTGCCGCTGTTGAGGGCATCGGTCAGATCCTGCCCACAGGCCGCAATAATACGCATATCGGCGGGGACTGGATCCACGCCGCCGACACGAACATAACTGCCCTGAGAAAGTGCACTGAGAAGGCGGGCCTGGACGTCCAGGTTCATGTCGATAATATCTTCGAGAAAAATCGAGCCGCCATTGGCTTGTTCTAAAGATCCGAAGTGGAGTTTTTCGCCGCGCTCTACGCCGAATAAATTCGCTGCTGAACGGGCGCTGCTAAGGCTGGTCGCCGGGACTTGTATGAAGGGGGCCCCCCGGCGCTGGCTGTGGGAGTGAATATAGCGGGCGAGAATACTCTTGCCACTACCGGATTCACCACTGATCAGGATTGCGGTGCTGTGCTCTGCATAACGTCTGGCCTGTTCGCGTAGTGAATTCATGACACCGCTACGGCCGAGTAGTTCATACAGGCCCGGTGTTTGTTGGCGCAAGCCGATATTTTCCTGGCGCAGCATGGCGCTTTCCAGTCCTCGGCGTACGGTTATCAGCAGTTTCGCCATTGACAGGGGTTTTTCAATAAAGTCGTAAGCGCCTAGACGGGTGGCCTCGACGGCAGTTTCTACGGTGCCATGACCCGACATCATGATGACAGGCGTTGGCGTCTCTTTATCTTTACCCCATTCCTTGAGGAGGCTGATGCCATCGGTGCCCGGCATCCAGATATCCAGCAATATCAAATCAGGGCGCCGGGCGCGGCGGGCATCACGGGCAGCTTGTGCGTGTTCGGCTGTGGCGACCTGAAATCCTTCGTCTTCGAGGATATCTTTGACGAGTTCGCGAATATCCGGTTCGTCATCAACGACCAGTATGTATGGAGTGCTCATGAAACTTCTTTGTGTTTGTTTACAGTACGACCGGGAATCGAGGCCGCGTGTTCTATCGGAAAGTCGATTCTTATGATGGCGCCTTGCTCCGCATCCGGTGCATTGAGGGCCTGCACCGTACCACCGTGCTCATCCACAATTTTTTTGACAATGGCCAAGCCAAGACCACTGCCACGTACTTTGCTCGTAACATAGGGCTCAAAAGCACGGGATAAAAAATCCGGAGAAAATCCAGGCCCGAAATCCCGAACTTCGAGTTCCACCCATAACGTTTGCTCCGATTTGTCCTCGCTGCCCCGGGCAACGCAAGGTTGTTTTAGCCGGGTGCTGATTCGCACCTGGTTTCGATCACTGGCTTCAGAGGCGTTTTTTATAAGGTTATGCAGCACTTGCCGCAGGCGATTTGGGTCAGCCTGAATATTGGGCAGACCCGGCGCCAGGCTCAACTGTATGTCCAATTGTTGTTCTTCACTGCCGTACAGTTCCGCAACATCTCGAATCAATTGATTCACAGGCAGGGATTCGATTTGTATAATCGGCGTTCTGGCGTACTCGGAAAAAGCATTGACCATCCCTTTCATTGCTTCGACCTGCTGCACGATGGTTCGTGTCAGGCGGTCCAGGGTCTCTTTGTCTTTGCCCTGCATTTGCCCCATATACTTATGGCGTACGCGTTCTGCGGACAACTGGATAGGCGTCAGTGGATTTTTAATTTCGTGAGCGAGGCGCCGGGCGACTTCGCTGCGTGCCTCCTCGCGCTGGGCCTTGACCAGAGCGGTAATGTCATCAAAAACCAGTAAATAACCGGGAGGCGAAGATAATGATGTTCCAGTCAGGGTCAATATTTTGCTGCTCTCCGCAGCTTCCATGCGAACTTCCACAGGCTTGTCACGGGTTTTCATGACCTCCTGGATCCCGATACTGAATTGTTCCAACGCCGGGTGTTGTGCACTGAGCTTATCCGGATGCCAGGTGACGATCTGTGCAGCTTCAATACCGAGGATCGTTTCCGCAGCCTTGTTACAGGTATAGACCTGATGTTCAGCATCCAGGGTAATAACCCCGGTTGACAAGCGGGCGAGTACGGCTTCCAGAAAACTGCGCTGAGATTCGACTTCACTGCGACTGGCACTGGCCTGATCCCGGGCGCGCTTGAGGTTTTCAGTCATATCGTTGAAGGCCACGAGCAGAAATCCAATCTCGTCGTTGCCATACGGTGCAAGGCGGGTTTCCAGGTCACCACCGGCAACGGCCTGAGTTCCTTCGGCGAGGTCCCGCAGGGGTGCGACCATCTTTCTGGCGGAATAAAACGCGGCCCAAAGGGCCCCCAGAAGACTCAACAGCAGGACCAGAGATAAGGTTAAGGTGAAACTGATTTTCAGTGGTTTGCGCAAATATGCAAGTTCACGATAACGCCCGTAGGCAGACTCAACACTATCAGCCAGGACACTCATTTTGTCAGTAAACGGATATAAAGCCTGCAGGGCGCGGGGTTGGGTTTCACCTACAGCACCGCCAAGATGTACGACAACACGGATATACAGACCCAGATCGCCTATTGGATCAAGGCCGATGTAGTTTTGCAATTTTCGCACCTGTAATAATACCGTTTCGTTAGGTCGGTTCGGTACCAGGGTAGTGGGATCTTCGTTGCTGCTGGCGATTATTTTACCGTTAGCATCAAACAGACTTAATTCTTGAGCGCCACTCATGCGGCGGATATTGTCCAGGCCAGTATCAAGATTTACGCTGTCCGTATTATTTAGCTCATCGGCGAATAGCTGAGTGCGTTTCAGATGTTCGCGCATGTTGACTTCGAGTGCGGTGCGGCCCAGTTCAATGGCGTCATTCAATGCCTGCTCGATGCGCACATCAAACCAGCTGTCGATGCCTTGATAGAGAAATTTCAAGGAGAAATGATAAACCACGACCACCGGCGTAAAAGCGAGAATTGCGAAAACGATCACCAGTTTGCTGGTCAGTCTGGCGCCGGCGCGTTTCGCTCGTACCTGCTGCCATAGCCGTACCAAATTCCAGATGATCAGTGAGCACAGCAACAACAGACCGACCGCATTGATCACCAGCAGCAGGGAAAACATCTGATCGAAGCGTGCTGAACCATCGGTTGCATTGCCCATCATGGTCAGCGAAATCAGTAACAGCACCACCAACGCAATGATGGGCGTCAGGCCTGAACTGAGGCGACTCAAGGATTTAACGGCCATGTTCTCCAGTCACTCGATAATTGCCAGGCGGAACTGACATAGGCCAGCGGACGCAGGGGTGAGGGTAATGATTCGATGTCAAGAAGTGCGCGCATGCGTAGTTGATATTGCCCTTTAGGGTCCAGTTCACGCTCGTCGATCAAGGGTAGATCAGTGATGGTTCCAATATTGGCAAGCATGTCGGCGAGACTGCGATAGGTGTTAGTGCGCCCAGTATACAAATTCTTGACTCGATAGTGTTTGCTGAGGGCATGAATCTGGATTCGCCGACCCGTGCGGACGCTCTTGATGGTGGTATCCCACAGGCGCCCCTGTTGCCGCACTTCAAGATCCACGAAAAGAGTGAACGCCACACCATTTTCCAACGCCTCACGGGCATCAGTGCTGAAATTAAAGTCAATCTGTGCATCGACCAGACGCAGCATCTTACGACTGTGCGTGGTGACTTCGAGAATGGTGAATCCGGGTTGATCCTGATCGCCTGAGGCGGGAGCAATGGTATTGATCAGCAGCAGGAGTAGACCAGCCAGATAACCCAACGCTCGTCGACCTGACGGATTCAGGCCCAGGTAAACTCCGCGATTACGGCTCTCAGGGACGCTTGCCGAGCAGGGCATAGTAAAATCCGTCCATATTCCCATCGCCGGGCAGGATTTGGCGCCCAGGGGTGACCTCCCGGCCCCAATCGCCACTTAAGGGGAGTGCTATGGCATCGTCTCTGGCGGTTAAAAATGCATCGATCAGCAATTGGTTTTCCTCCGGCATGATCGAGCAGGTTGCGTACAGCAATTTTCCTTCAGGTGCCAGTGTCGGCCACAGTGCCTGGAGTAACTCCATCTGCAACTCGGTGTGCAGGCGCAGGTGCTGTGCTGTGCGCCGGTGCCGTATGTCCGGGTGCCGGCGAATGATACCTGTGGCGCTACAGGGCGCATCAAGCAGTATCCGATCGAAACGTTCTCCGCGCCACCATTGATCGGTGTGACGGGCATCAGTACACAGCAGTTCAGCATTTAACTGTAAACGCTCAAGGCCCGCCGCCAGCCTTGACAGCCGTTGCGGGTCTGATTCGAGGGCCAGCAGCGTTTTCAAGCCCGGCTCTGTCTCAAGAATATGCGCAGTTTTCCCGCCGGGCGCGGCACAGGCATCGAGAACCCGCAGCCCGGGCTTCAGGTCGAGTATCCCTGCTGCCAATTGTGCAGCTTCATCCTGTACGGAGACCAGGCCCTTGCTGAATCCCGGCAGTCGTCCGACATCGGTGGGCTGTACCAACCGCAGTCCGTCTGGGCTGTAGGTCGTGTTTTCGCACGCATGGCCCGCAGCTTGCAGCATATTCCGGTAGGACTCACGGTCCAGTTGTTGTTGGTTGACGCGCAGACTCATCGGTGGATGGACATTATTTGCATTGAGAATTTGCTCGTACTCACCGGGCCAGGCGTTGTGGAAAGCGTCAAATAACCATTGTGGGTGAGCCAGGCGAATCTGTAGTTGTTGATCTGCACGCTGGGTCAATGCGTCCCTTTCGCGCAGGAAGCGGCGCAAGACACCATTGACGAGTGATTTGGCCCATTGTTTTTTTCGCCAACTCAGCAGTTCGACGGATTCTCTGACTGCCGCATGTTCGGGTATACGAGTGTACAGGATTTGGTAAAGACCAAGCAGCAGGCACAAATTTACATCCATATCTTTGGATTTCAACGGCTTTTGCAGCAACAATTCGAGTATCGCATCGAGTCGTATTTTCCAGCGCATGACACCGTAGCTCAGTTCCCGGGCCAGTGCCTGATCACGTTTGTCGGCGACCATTTGCAACGTTTGATCAAGGGCTTCTTCAAGACGCTGGCCCTGACGTTGTACCAGGAGTAAGGACTGCAGTGTTGCGCTACGCGCATTGTTGGGATTCACTGCAATACATCCCCTGCAGTCAGCGTACAGGCGTGTAAAAATTGATCCACTGGCAATCGACGCTTGCCGGCGAGTTGTATCTCCATCAATTTCAGTGCCCCCTGGCCACAAGCGATCACCAGTTCTCCGTGTGCGGCCAGGAGAACTTCTCCAGGTTGACCCTGCCGCAGTGGATCTGTTGTCCGGGCGTGGTGAATGCGCAGAATTCTCCCTGGGCCCTGCGTGTCAGACTCGGCCTGGTCTTTACCAGGTAACATCGTATGTGCAACCGGCCATGGGTTATAGGCGCGGACGGCACGTTCAATTGACTGGGCGCTTTGCCCCCAGTCAATCCGTGCCTGAGCCTTGTGAA
>CAZAWX010000084.1:0-8388 GCA_964488985.1 uncultured Ectothiorhodospiraceae bacterium | reverse complement strand
CGTTCAATTGACTGGGCGCTTTGCCCCCAGTCAATCCGTGCCTGAGCCTTGTGAAGACGCGGAGCGTAGGTGGCCTGGAGCGAATCCTGGGAACGGGCCCGGGCGCGGTCCAGATGCAGGTTGTGCAGGCTTTCAATGAGACATTCGCTGCCCCGCACGGCCAGGCGGTCATGCAGGCTGGCAGCGGTGTCTGTGGCTTGTATAGCCACAGGACATTGCCTGAGGATAGCACCGGTATCGAGTCCTTTGTCCATCTGCATGATGGTAATCCCCGTCTGATCATCACCATTGAGGATCGCCTGCTGAATGGGCGAGGCTCCGCGCCAGCGGGGTAAAAGTGATGCATGCACGTTAATACATCCGTGTGTTGGTCCGTTGAGGATGGCCGTTGGCAATAGCAGGCCATAAGCTGCCACGATGATCGCCTCTGCCCCGAAATCAAGGATACTGTTCACTTCCTGGGTAGAGGACAATCGTTCAGGTTGCTTAACGGTAATGTTTGCCTTCTGTGCCAGAATCTTGACGGCGCCAGGTTGCATTTTTCTGCCCCGCCCGGCCGGTCGGTCCGGTTGGGTGTAAACCGCAAGGACGTCATGCTCCGTGCCTAGCAACGCTTCAAGAATGACTGCGGCGAACTCTGGGGTTCCTGCAAAAATTAGTTTCATGGCATTTTGGTGAGGATTAGTAACAGCTTACAGGAGCAATGGCGAAATGTGCTGGTTTACGGTTCTTCAGCGCCAGTCTATGTTGCGGAGCGCTGGAGTTTCAGGAGTTTTTTTCGTATGCGTTCGCGTTTTAGCGTCGATATGTAATCGACGAACAAGCGTCCATCAAGATGATCTATTTCATGTTGTACACAAACGGCGAGCATGCCCTCGGCCTCTCGTTGAACGTTCTGGGCGTGCTCATCAAGATAGCTGAAACGCACCCATTGCGCCCGTTCCACCGGTTCATAGATATCAGGAACAGACAAGCAGCCTTCTTCTGAACTGAACGTGCCGCGGGATTGAATAATTTGTGGATTGATCAGAATCAGAGGGTCATTATGATCCTTGGAAATATCGATTGTGACCACGCGCAAGGGGATATTGACCTGTATGGCGGCAAGTCCGATCCCCGGGGCAGCGTACATGGTTTCAAGCATATCTGTGGCCAGCTGCAACACGTTCTCATCGACCGAAGCTACGGCTCTGGCTTTGTTGCGCAGACGTGTATCAGGAAAATGCAGGACATCGAGAAGGGCCATTGTACAGCACTACCAAGGGTTTAAATGAGGGTCCAGATCATACTTTAGGCGCCTCGGAGTGACCATAGTGTTGTAGTATACCTGAGGCAAAAATTCTTGTATTATCAGTTCGGTATGGCCTATAGTTAGTCCAATTCAATAACTTCAGGCGTGCCTGAAATCAGGTTTCGCCCAGACGGGTAAGCAAGATGAGCGCGACCTTCTGGAAGCACTGCACCGCACTTTTTCTGGTGGTGGGATTTATTTCAGCCCAGGCTGCCGGCGATTCTCCTTCTCTCAAGGTGGATCACCCCAGCCGCTATATTGTCCAAAAAGGCGATACTTTATGGGATATCTCCGGACGATTTTTACAGCAGCCTTGGCGTTGGCAGGACGTCTGGCAGGCTAACCCGCAAATTGAGAACCCGGATTTGATCTACCCCGGGGATGAAATCTTGCTGAGTTACGAACAAGGCCGTCCGATTATTACGGTACGCCGCAGAGGCCGCGCGGGGTACGTCCGACTGTCACCAAAGGTGCGCGGCACCGCATTGGCGAGCCAGGCAATTCCAACAATACCGGTTGACGCGATTCAGCAGTTTCTGCAGCGTCCCAGAGTCATGAGTCAGGCCGAAATTGATGCTTCACCTTATATCCTTTCAGTTGGCAAAGAAGCGTTGCTGGCCCATCCGGGTGCGAAAATATATGTGCGTGGCATCGATACCGATGAACATATCCAGTACGCAATATACCGTAAAGGGAAACCCTATCAGGATCCTGATCATCCGGGGAAAATGCTCGGATTTGAGTCCTTGCAGGTTGGAACGGCGGTACTTGATGTGGCCGGTGATCCGGCCACCCTGGTTCTGACCAAGAGTCTTCGTGAAGTCCAGGTCGGTGATCATCTACTCCCGAGTCGTGAAGATCAGAGCTACCAAAGATATATGCCGAGGGCGGCTGCGAAGGGAATCAAGGGCCAGATATTATCTGTCATCGATGGCGTCAATCAGATCGGCCGCTTTCAGACTGTGGTGGTGAATCTTGGTGAGATGCAGGGAGTAAGGCCGGGAGATGTGTTTACCGTGTTTCAACGGGGCGAGGTCGTGCAAGATAAAAGGGCGTTGGATCCGGAGCAAACTGCCCTGCAGGATGAGCAAAAAGAACGCAGTAAAATTGTCTTTGAAGAATCACCCGTGGGATTTTTTCAGGGTATCGGTTACGCCGTTGAAACGATTGCCAACAAAGTTGCTGGAGTTACTCGTGAATTCCAGATGGCGACAACACAAAAGGACGTGAAACCCTGGGCTGAGGTGAAATTACCGGATGAACCCGCGGGAACCATCATGATTTACCGGCCTTTCAAAAATCTCAGCTACGCGCTGGTGATGAAATCTCATCGAACCATACACGTTAACGACGCAATCAAAAATCCCTGACATATCTCAGCCTCTGGGCCGCGTCGTTCGGCGAACGGGACAAAGGACTGCATGTTAGCCTGCATTATTCATGAACACCCGGCTGCGGAAGCGGATCTGCGAAGCATCTACGGCGTTGCACGAGAAAATTCCTGCTCAACGTACAGACAGTACGCCTTCGCAGGAATTTCCTCGCGCGCCTTGTAGCTACAGGCATTTCCACTCCCTCGCTCGTGCGTTCATGCATAATGCAGGCTAGGCCTGCCGTCGGATGGCTGAGTTGGTGCGTGGTGTGTTGGATTCCAAAGAACATAGAAACTGGCTGGCGCTATATTGCGTTCCGGGCTTGCGTTGTGCGGTTGCTGCAGCACTCACGGAGGCCTTTGGCAGCGTAGCTGATGTGTTGAATGCTGAAGCTCGCCTGTTGGCCAAGGCCGGCTTGAACGAAGCGCAGCGACAGGCAATCCATGATCCTGACTGGCGCCGTGTTGATGCGTGGCTGGAGTGGGGAGCGAGTCAGATGCATACGCTCATTACTCCAGCCTGCCCAAATTATCCAGCCATGCTCAAGAACCTTACTGACGCCCCGGTTGCACTATTTGTCAACGGCAGTGTGGATCTGCTGGATGCTCCGCAGGTCGCGGTTGTCGGTAGTCGTAACCCTACAGCGAATGCAGCCCAGAGCGCCGGAGAATTTGCTGCAGCATTGGTGGCGGCCGGCTATGTAATAACCAGCGGCATGGCAATGGGGATTGATTCCGCTGCCCACCGTGGTGCCCTGGGGGTAGGGGGGGTGACACTTGCGGTTCTTGGCTGTGGTATCGATGTTGTCTACCCTCAACAAAACCGGCGACTGGCGCAGGAAATTATTGAGCACGGTGCATTGATCTCAGAATACCCGCTCGGGACTCCGCCTAAAGCAATGAACTTTCCACTTCGAAACCGCCTTATCAGTGGCCTCAGTCACGGTGTTCTGGTGGTCGAGGCCGCAGCCCGCAGTGGTTCATTAATCACTGCACGCCTGGCATTGGAACAAGGCAGGGAGGTATTTGCCATACCAGGTTCAATCCACAACCCGATGGCAAAAGGTTGCCATAGGTTAATTCGTGAAGGGGCCACCCTGGTCGATAATATTGGCGATATTCTTAACGAGTTGACCTGGCACAAGGCGTTGCAGGTTCCATCTGAGACTTTCCCAAATCAGTCAGCTGACCGTTTGGAAGAACTTGATGAGGACTACGTCACAGTTCTGCAGGCGATGGGTTATGATCCTGTCTCAGTTGACTGTTTGGTCGAGCGAACCGGATTGACGCCTCAAGTGCTTTCATCCATGCTCTTGAATCTAGAACTGCGTAACGTCGTACACCCGGTGCCTGGTGCGGGCTATGTGCGAACCGCCAAACCCGGATCCATTCATCGGATCAAAAAGGAATGAAATGAAAGAAAGTGTTTTGGATGTGTTGATGTATTTGTTCGAAAATTACCTTGATACAGATACCGAAATTGAATCAGATCAGGATTCCTTGAAAGAGGATCTGATAGGTGCCGGGTTTCCACAGGCACAAGTAAGCAAGGCTTTCTCCTGGCTTGAAGGATTGACAGTTGAGCATGAGGAGGGCGCAGGTCTGGCGATCAGCGGGCTGGACTCGGTACGCATTTACAGCGTCGAAGAGATGGAGCATCTGGATACCGAATGCCGAGGTTTTCTTCTGTTCCTGGAGCAGGTTGCAGTACTGGACGGGCCTTCCAGAGAGCTGGTCATTGACCGGGTTATGGCCCTCGATAGCGGCGAAATGGATTTAGACCAGCTAAAATGGGTCGTGCTTATGGTTCTGTTTAATCAACCCGGCCGGGAATCTGCTTATACCTGGATGGAAGAACTGATTATCGATCATGCCGGAGAACGCCTGCATTAAAGCCTGCGTCTTCACGAATTGCCTGCCCCACCGCAATAACTGCAAATTCCAAAGAATCCGCACTGGTGGTATTTACCAATTTTCCTTTTACTTGTAGATATGTATGAATCTGGTTGTCGTCGAATCGCCCGCTAAGGCGAAAACAATTAAAAAATATTTAGGGCCTGGATTTGAAGTATTGGCCACCTATGGTCATGTGCGCGATTTGCGCCCTAAAGAAGGTGCCGTTGAGCCTGACGCCGGTTTTGTCATGCACTACGCCGTCATTGAACGCAATGAAAAGCATGTCACCGCCATGATCAGGGCGATGAAAAAGGCAGATGCGTTGTATCTTGCAACTGACCCGGATCGGGAAGGGGAGGCCATCGCCTGGCATGTCGCGGAGTTGCTGAAAGAACGTGGCGTGCTTGAGGGCAAACACCTGTGCCGGGTGGTTTTCCATGAAATTACCCAACGTGCTATTCGTGAGGCCGTTGGTAATGCCCGGGAACTGGAAATGGATCTGGTAAATGCGCAACAGGCACGCCGGGCCCTGGATTACCTGGTGGGGTTCAATCTTTCTCCTTTGCTATGGAAAAAAATTACCCCGGGATTATCCGCTGGGCGTGTACAGAGTCCTGCGTTAAGAATGATTTGTGAGCGTGAGGCAGAAATTTCTGAATTTAAACCTCAAGAATACTGGACTCTGGAAGCCGATTTAAACAAGGACGAAACAGATTTTATCGGCCGGCTAAGCGTCTATGCGAATGAGAAAGTCAAGCAGTTTACAATAACCACGGCAGAGCAGGCCGAGGCCGTGAAGACAACCTTGGAAAAGCTGTCTGATCGGCAATTACAGGTTATCTCGATCGAGAAAAAACAACGCAAACGCAATCCGTCTGCACCGTTTACGACCTCAACGTTACAACAGGAGGCATCGCGGAAACTGGGCTTTGGTGCACAGCGAACCATGCGTACCGCACAGCAGCTTTATGAAGGTATCGATACCGGGTCAGGGACCACTGGGCTTATATCCTATATGCGGACCGACTCAGTGACGTTGGCAGCGGAAGCGCTTGATGAAATTCGGGGCTTCATTGCCAGCCATTTTGGTGCCGGCGATGTTCCTGAACAGTTGCGGGTATTCAAAAATCGAACTAAAAATGCGCAAGAGGCCCATGAGGCTATCCGGCCAACGTCGGTTGTGCGCACGCCGGAGTCACTGAAATCCCACCTCAAGGATGATCAATTCAGGCTGTATAAACTGATTTGGCAACGCACGATGGCTTGCCAGATGGTTCATGCCACAATCAACACAGTTGCTGCGGAATTAATATGTCCCGGGCACACCGAGCACCGATTCCGTGCTACCGGTTCAACGGTAGCAAACCCTGGTTTCCTGAAGGTTTACAACGACGATACATTTGAATCAGCCCCTGATCAGGAAAGTCGGTTACCGCACATGGCGGAAAACGACAAGGTGGATTTGCGTTCAATTCGTAGTGAACAACATTTTACCGAGCCCCCACCACGTTTTTCTGAGGCAACTCTGGTACGGACTCTGGAAGAATACGGAATTGGCCGCCCCTCGACCTACGCATCAATTATTTCAACCCTGCAAAACCGTAAGTATGCAGAGATTGAAAATCGACGCTTCCGTCCCACCGACGTCGGCAAACTGGTCAATGGGTTTCTCACAGACCATTTTTCCCGCTACGTTGATTACGACTTTACCGCGCACCTGGAGGATGATCTTGACGCCATCTCCAGGGGTGAAAAAGCCTGGGTTCCTTTAATGGAGCAATTTTGGACTCCTTTTATCGCGCAGGTTGCAGATAAAGAGGTTTCTGTCAGTCGCAAGGATGTTTCCAAAGCCATAGAACTTGGGCAGGACCCGGTAAGTGGACGCCCGGTTTCGGTGCGGATGGGCCGGTTTGGTGCCTTTGCCCAACTGGGGGTTGCAGAGGATGAGGAAAAACCCCGTTTTGCTGGGTTGCGCCCTGGTCAACGTATGGATGAAATTACGCTTGAACAAGCCATGGAATTGTTCAAGCTGCCAAGGGATCTGGGAGCCACCCCGGATGGTGAGCCGGTTTCAACCAGTGTCGGGCGCTTTGGTCCTTACGTAAAATATGCCAGCAAATACGTTTCGCTGGGTAAGGACGATGATCCCTACACGATAAAGCTGGATCGTGCACTTGAACTCATTGCCGCTAAAAAGCTACGTGATGCGCCCATCCAGGCGTGGATGCATGAGGGGGTGGAAATCGTGATCCGCAATGGTCGCTATGGACCGTTTGTTACCGACGGTTCTATCAATGCGTCTGTTCCGAAGTCTGAAGATCCTGTTGCGCTGAGTTGCGCGCGTGCCCTGGAAATTCTCGAAGCGAAACGGCAATCACCGGGCCGTCACAAAGCTTCAAAAAAGAAAGCGCAAGCAAAGAAGCCAAAGGTGGCTGCTACAAAAAAAACGACGAAAAAGAAGACGGTAAAAAAGAAAACCAAGAAAAAAGCTGCAAAAAAAGCTGCAAAAAAAGCTGGAGCAACTAAAACACCGGTCAAGAAGAAAACAGCCAGGAAAAAGGTGGCAAAAAAGGCCCCAGTAGCATTGACGCAGGCATGATTGATTTTCAAACTCAAGGTGAACAGGCGCTTGAACACTAATATGGCTGATTCTGTAATGTTTGTGGCGATAGTGATGGGATCTGATTCAGATTTCCCCGTGATGCAGGGTACTCTTGAGGTGCTTGAGAAACTGGGGGTCAGCTATGAGGTCCGGGTCCGTTCAGCGCATCGAACACCGGATGAGACGCGCTCCTACATCGAGGATGCAGTCACCCGGGGATGTGGGGTTTTCATCGCTGCTGCCGGCATGGCGGCACATTTGGCGGGCGCTGTGGCGGCGCACACGACCAGACCGGTGATTGGCGTCCCGATCGATGCAGGCCCGCTGCAAGGGATGGATGCTTTACTTTCCACCGTGCAGATGCCCGGGGGAATTCCTGTTGCGACCGTTGCAATAGGTAAGGCCGGGGCTCGAAATGCCGGCTATCTTGCTGCGCAGATGTTAGCGATCAATAATCGCACATTGGCGCAGCGATTAGGCCAGGAGCGGGCGGAAAATGCCGCAAAGGTGTTGGCGTGTGACCTGGCCTTACAGGACCGCCTCAACACTGAGTAATTCAATCCTGGGTGCGGACCGCTCGTGCAACCGTTAAATTACTGGCATTTGCGCCATGCGGCCCGGGTGTTGCGGCTGGGGGGAATCGTCGCCCATGCCACCGAAGCGGTTTTTGGCTTGGCCTGTAACCCCGCCAGCCAGCAGGCCCTGGATGCACTCCTGAAGCTGAAATCCCGTGGCTATGACAAAGGCTTGATTCTGCTTGGCGCCAATCCGGAACAGGTCCTTGGGTATGCTGCACCGATTGACGCTGAACATCTGCAGGCGGTTATGGCCAGTTGGCCCGGGCCGGTAAGCTGGGTGTTTCCGGCATCTACAGGGCTGGACTGGCGCTTGACGGGAGGCCGCGACACGATCGCTTTACGTGTCACCGCTCATCGTCAGGCTGCACAACTATGTCGTCATTTCGGCAGCGCACTGGTGTCCACCAGCGCTAATGTTTCCGGGCATGGACCTGCACTCACGGAACTGGCGGTACGACGTGGCATCAGACAGGGTATTGACTATATCCTTCCGGGCCATGTGGGTGGACGACGTCGCCCGAGTCAGATTAAAGATGCCCGCAGTGGGCAAATTATCCGTCCGTCATGATATTTTCGATGTTACCGCTCACCAATCTAAATAGCTGCGCATAAATCCACTTCAGAAAATCGTAGTGGGGTGCCCGCCAGC
>CAZAWX010000083.1:0-14627 GCA_964488985.1 uncultured Ectothiorhodospiraceae bacterium | reverse complement strand
TGTTTCACCCGTTCGCCAAGATTTTGATGGCTGGCGCTTAAGATGCGTACATCGACGGCAATTTCATGTTCCTCACCTACAGGCCGTACACAGCGTTCCTGAATCGCACGCAGTAATTTAACCTGCATTGAAACCGGCAGATCCGCAATTTCATCCAGAAACAATGTGCCACCTTCAGCTGCCTGGAATAACCCCTGCTTATCAGCCACCGCCCCGGTAAAGCTGCCTTTACGGTGGCCAAACAACTCACTCTCTATCAACTCTTCAGAGATGGCGCCACAGTTAACCGGCACAAATGCCCGTTCTGCGCGAGGCCCCTGTGCATGGATCATCCGCGCGGCAAGCTCTTTGCCGGTCCCGGACTCCCCATGGATGAATACCGGAGCCTGGCTACGGGACAGCTTGGCGATGGTGGCGCGCACCTGCTGCATCGCTTTTGAATCGCCAATCAGATCCCAGTCCCGGTTTGGCTGAGCGTTGCCCAGGCGTAATGCCGTGGTAATGAGATTTCTCAGTACAGGCAACTCCACCGGTTTGGAGACAAAATCAAACGCGCCGGCCTTGAGCGCTTCCACTGCGGTGTTGACATCACCGTGGGCGGTTATAACCGCCACAGGAACATGGGAATATCGGGCGGCGATATGGCGAACAAGATCGATACCACTGCCGTCTGGCAAACGCATATCCGTCAGACATATATCTGATTTCCCCGCTTCTAGAATCCTGTATGCATTGAGCAGATTCTCTGCCTGTACTGCTTCAACATTCATGCGGCTCAGGGTCATTGCCAACAACTCCCGTATATCGGGTTCATCATCGACCACCAGAGCACGGGGTAAAGACGGATTCATCGATCGATAACTCCCTGGCGACGCGGATCGGGAAAGGTGATGCGAAAACACGCACCCTGATCAGAAGGCTCGAGACTCAAGCTGGCGAAATTGCCTTCACACAGTTCCCGTGCAATATACAAACCCAGCCCTGTGCCCTGTTTGCGGGTAGTGAAAAAGGGCTCGAAAAGCTGATCCCGGGTTTCCGGATCAATCCCCGGGCCGTTGTCATGCACCTCCAGAAACGGCCGTTGCGTGTAATCACTTAAGCCCGCCTTGAGGTTAATCTGCACAGGGTCTGCAGCATGCTGAAAACCATTATCGCACAAATTCCACAACACCTGATGCAACTGACCCGGGTCCATTCTAATTTGTAAATCATCGGGCTCAATGGTTAGGTTTATCCTTGCCAGGACACCCGCGTGACGACTCTCGTATTCCTCTAGAAACCTGGTTATCCAGGGCTTGATTTGAAAATTACGAGGCTTCGTAGCCCGCTGGCGCCCCAGTTGCAGAATGTTTTCCACCATCGCATTCATGCGCACAGAGTTATCGTGAATAATTCGGGTTAAGCGGCGCTCGTCGGCATCCAGGTGCTGACTTTCCTCAAGTAGTTGCCCGGCATGGCTGATAGCGCCCAGGGGGTTACGAATTTCGTGGGCAATGCTACCCGCCATGCGACCCAGGGATGCCAGTTTAAGCTGTTGTGCCCGTTGGGTGGTCAGCGCCGCATCTTCGAAAAAAATCAAGGCCCCTTCCTTGTCAGTTTCACCCATCCTGGCAAAGGACACCACAGATCGCAGCGCTTTGCCCGAGGGACCAAGAAAGTAGGAATTTTTATCCCTGCCATCGCGCCAGTGCTGATAGAGCGTATCGAGTTCGGGAACGAGTTCATTCATTCTGGCTCCCGACGGCAAAACTGAGACCCCGAGCAAGCGCCGCGCAGCTTCATTCGTCAAGCGTATTTTTCCCTGGCCGTCAACGACCATTGCGCCAGACTGCATGCGCTGGATAATGTGCTCATTCAAGGCAGCCAGACTGGCAATGTCCAGCTTCTGACGTGCGGCCAATGCCTCACTTTGACGAAGACGGCGGGCATAGCTGGACGTGAACAATGCGGTGGCAAAAAAAACGGCGCCCAACAGCCCTGCGTTGGTGTAATGAGGTGTAACAAAGGCACGATCAAAATAGTTATAGAACTGCTGGGTTAGAACCGCAAGCGTGGCCATGGCCGCAAACAGCGTGGCAATTTGCCTGTCACAAAGAATGCTGCCGCCCGCCACAATCACGACCAGCAACAAACCGAAACCGCTGACCAGTCCACCGGCAACGTGCATGATGAGGGTGATAAGGAGAATATCGATAAAGACCTGAATAGCCACCAGCGTATTGAGCCGCCCCCAGCGCCGCCTGGCGGCCTCTAGCGCCAACAGGCTATAGCCAAGGTAAATCCAGGCCAGGGTCCCAAAGAGCTGTTCATTGATAACCGATCCAACTCTCGGCACCAGATCCCAAATCTCCAAAACGACCAGTAAGATCGCCAGCACACAACGATAGATGCTGAAATACAACAGCAAACGCCTGTCATCTCCTGACTGAATGTGTACCGCTAGGCCTCGATCAAAATCCATTACCTTTGCCGATGTTGTATCCAAATGCATATAACGTCCACCGCTGGACGATCGCCCGGTCAGTCGTTTCCCAATGCACGGCTTCCTTGAAGTGTCTTGATCCAATGCCGTGAGTAATTCTCAGTACGTCCTATGTTATGCTTTTGCAACCAAATTAGGTCAATACTAATAAAGGATAGACAGTTCCATGAATCTACATGAGTATCAGGCCAAGGAATTACTCGCAAGCTACTCAATCCCTGTCCCTGATGGGCAGGCCGCGAGCACTCCGGATCAGGCCAGACAAAATGCCTCCGCCCTGGGCGGCACGGCATGGATGGTTAAAGCTCAGGTCCATGCAGGTGGCCGGGGTAAGGCAGGCGGCGTAAAAATGGCCCACAGTCTGGATGAAGTCGCAACTATTGCAGCAAGCCTGCTCGGCACACGACTAGTAACTAAACAAACGACAGCCGACGGCCAGCCGATTAACCAGGTATTGGTTGAAACCACCACCGATATCGCCCATGAATATTATTTAAGCCTGCTGGTGGACAGGGGGCGGCGCCAGGTGGCGATTATGGCCTCGGCAGCGGGCGGAATGGATATTGAAGAAGTCGCAGCCACTGAACCTGACAAGATTATTACTGAATTTATCGACCCGGCAGCGGGCCTGCAGCCCTTCCAGGTACGCCGGGTTGGCTTTGCTTTCGGACTATCAGGAAACGGTATCAAGCAGCTGGGAAAAATACTCAGCGGACTCTACGACTTATTCATGGATAAAGATCTGTCCATGCTTGAGCTCAACCCTTTGGTCTCCACCGGCAGTGGCGACCTGATGGCACTCGATGCCAAGGTTAATCTTGATGACAGTGCGTTGTATCGGCACCCGGAACTTGCAGCAGTGCGCGATGAGTCCCAGGAAGACGAAAAAGAATGTATTGCGCGCAGATTCGACCTCAACTACATCACACTGGACGGCAATATTGCCTGTATGGTCAATGGCGCAGGATTGGCGATGGGGACCATGGATATCATCAAGCTGCATGGTGGCGAGCCTGCCAACTTTCTTGATGTCGGTGGCGGCACTAACGCGGAAAAAGTTGCCGAAGCCTTCAAGCTCATTGTCTCTGACGCCAATGTCAAGGCAATTCTGGTCAACATTTTCGGCGGTATCGTGCGTTGCGACCTGATAGCCGAGGGCATCATCAATGCAATGACGGAAGTGGGTGTTGACCTGCCGGTCGTGGTACGCCTGGAAGGCACCAATGTAGAGCAAGGTCGCTCTATGCTTGCAAACAGTGAAGTCTCGGTCATAGCCGCAGACTCCTTTGCCGACGCCGCCGCCAAGGTGGTGGCAGCAGCAGCTTAAGGATAATTTTAGATGAGCGTATTGATTAACAAAGACACTCGTGTCATTTGCCAGGGATTCACTGGCCGGCAGGGAACCTTTCATTCTGAACAGGCGATTGCGTACGGCACCCAACTGGTGGGAGGCGTAACCCCGGGTAAGGGGGGACAACTGCATCTGGATCGACCGGTATTTAACACCGTTCATGATGCGGTACGCGACGCCGGTGCCAATGCCACCATGATTTATGTACCCGCAGCTTTTGCAGCAGATGCTATTTTAGAAGCTGCCGCCGCCGGTATTGCGGTCATTGCCTGCATAACCGAAGGTATTCCGGTCCTGGACATGCTGAAGGTTAAAACGGCTTTAGCGCGGTATCCAGATTCCCGGCTTATCGGCCCGAACTGCCCCGGGGTCATCACTCCCGGAGAATGCAAAATGGGCATTATGCCCGGCAATATCCACCAACCGGGCAAAATCGGCATTGTTTCGCGTTCAGGAACGCTGACTTACGAAGCGGTCCATCAAACGACCGGTATAGGCGCCGGCCAGAGCACCTGTATCGGCATCGGTGGCGACCCCATCAACGGCCTGAACTTCATCGACTGCCTGACACTGTTTGAAAAAGATCCAGGTACCGAAGGCATTGTCATGGTCGGTGAAATTGGCGGCAGTGCTGAGGAAGATGCTGCCGAGTTTATTAAAAACAACGTCTCGAAGCCGGTTGTGGCCTACATTGCCGGGGTCACTGCCCCACCTGGGCGGCGCATGGGTCATGCGGGGGCTATTATCTCCGGTGGTAAAGGCACTGCTGAGGCAAAATTCCAGGCCCTTGATCAGGCAGGGGTACACACTGTACGTTCAGCCGCAGAAATTGGTGAGGCGATGAAACAGGCTCTGAACAGCTAGAATTTAACCGCACCGTAGAACAGTGAGCGGCCACACACACGACGGCCGTTCACTGTTTTTTGACCGCAGGTTTCGTAATTGCCTCAATTCCAGCAATTGCCTGGTGTTGGGGATAATTCAGCTTTAATACCCGCAGAGCATCAGCAGACAGATCGTCGAGATCCATCAGTTTGTAGGCCTTCGCCATAACAGCAAGTGCATTCGGCACAGCCGGACTACCCTGGTAGTTCTCCACCACGTTACGGGCCCTGTTCGCCGCGGCAACATAGGCGCCTCGACGCATATAGTAATCCGCCACATTCACTTCATGACGCGCCAGCATGTTTTTCAAAAACACCATGCGCTGGCGACCATCTTCACTGTATTTACTATTGGGAAAACGTTTGACCAGGGTCGAAAAATCGTCGAAGGCCTGGCGAGAGGCGCCCGGGTCGCGTCTTGACCGATCCCGGGGAATAATCCGATCAAGAAAATTGCTGCCGATACGGTAGTTAATCAGGCCCTTGAGATAGTAGGCGTAATCTACATTCGGATGACTTGGGTGTAGCTTGATAAAGCGGTCTGCGGCAGCCAGCGCCGAGGCCACTTCGTCATACTTCCAGTAGGCATAGACAATATCGATTTGTGACTGTTGTGCATAACGGCCAAACGGGAAGCGTGATTCCAATTTCTGGTAATAATCGATTGCCGTTTCAAAATCTCCGGCATCCATCGCCCCCTTCGCTTCCTGATAAAGACGGCGGACCGGCCAATTTTTTGTTTTGTCCGGCTTGTCGCCGAAAATGGAACAACTGCTGAGCATGGCGCTGAGCACGAAAACCACTAGAATGCGTTGTAAAGTTATCATCGGAATAATGTAACGGATCCATGTCTCATCAGCAAAATCAAACACCCACAGTTAACGCAATTGTGCCCCGGGAATTGGCTGGACGACGCCTGGATCAGATTCTCGGGAAACTTTTTAGCGATTACTCCAGAACTCGCTTGCAAAACTGGGTTCGCCAAGGTCGAGTCTGGGTCGATGGTGAAACCTGCCAAATCCGCCAGCGGCTCCATGGCGGCGAGCATCTGCGAGTCGAACCCATCCAGGAGAGTGAGATCCACTCACAGCCCGAAGCACTTGACCTTGACATTGTCTATGAGGATGCAGACTTACTGGTTGTGAATAAACCTGCCGGCCTGGTCGTGCATCCGGGAGCAGGAAATCCCAACGGCACTCTGCTAAATGCCTTGCTGTATCACTGCCCACAGCTTAGCGCATTACCTCGAGCCGGAATCGTACACCGGCTTGATAAAAATACAACGGGGCTACTGGTAGTGGCCCTGACACTCGAATGTCAGACACACCTCACCCGGATGATTTCCGATCGTCAGATTCGTCGTGAATATGAAGCTGTCGTGCACGGCTTTCCTCCTGCTGATGGCCTGATCGATTTACCGATAGGCCGCCACCCACGACAACGAACCCGAATGGCTGTCAGTGATGAAACACGGGGAAAACCGGCTCGCACCCATTTCCAGGCCATCCGATATTTTCAGGCACACAGCCATATTGCCCTGCGCCTTGAAACCGGGCGTACCCATCAGATTCGGGTCCACCTGAGCCACAGCGGGTACCCAATTGTCGGCGATCCTGAATACTCTGGCCGCCGCCAGGCAGTATCAAAACTCAATACCGCCAGCCGTCATGCCGTTGAAAACTTCACACATCAGGCACTGCATGCCAAGCGGCTCAGCTTTAGCCACCCAATGACGCAGTGCGCGCTTGAATTTTGCCAACCTCTACCCAAGGATCTGCGTGAACTCCTGGACACACTGGCGAAAGATTCCGAGGGCGGCAAAAATGCCCGCCCATGAAATTGAGCCTGTGCGGCTTATACAGCCACAGTGGCCGGCGCCGGCCAATGTGCATGCTTTCAGCACGACCCGGGGTGGCGGCTATAGTCTGGGGGCCTGGGCAGGGCTCAATCTGGCTGACAACTGTGGTGATAATTCAGCCCATGTACAAAAAAACCGGCACCTGCTTCGCCAGGTGACAACACTGCCGGGAGACCCGGTCTGGTTACGGCAGATCCACGGCACTACCGTCATTAATGCGGCGGGCGAATCCGCAGATCCAGGTACAGAGCCGCCACAAGCAGATGCCAGTTTCAGCACCCGCCCGGGAATTGTCTGCGGCATTCTCACGGCGGACTGCCTGCCGGTATTGTTTTGTGAGCACCACGGTCGCAAGGTTGCCGCCGCACATGCCGGCTGGCGCGGCCTGGCTGTCGGCGTCCTGGAACAGACTGTCCTCGCCATGCAAGTGCCTGCGGCAAATTTACTCGCCTGGCTGGGCCCGGCCATTGGACCTCTTGCCTATGAAGTAGGCGATGATGTCAGGGACAACTTTATAGCGGCCGATAGTCGTGCCGAGGCAGCCTTTAGTGTCTCTGTAAACGGGCGCTGGATGGCAGATTTACAGGCGCTCGCCGCAGCGCGATTAAGGCATCTGGGTATCTCGAATATCCACGCCAGCAACTCCTGCACGTACCAGAACCCAGAGGACTTCTATTCATACCGAAGAGACGGCACTTGCGGCCGTATGGCCAGCTGTATCTGGTTCCAGGACTAAGGGCTTGAATTCTCCGCGAACCACCCGCAAATACTAGGCATCTCATATTAGTTCCAGGAGTCCTGGCAGATGAACATGGACAAATTTACGACCCGCTTGCAAATGGCGCTCGGTGAGGCACAAAGCCTCGCCCTCGGCCGCGATCACCAGTTTATTGAGCCTGTCCATCTGCTGATGGCGTTACTCGATCAGGACGGCAGCAGCGTCCGCCATCTGCTGACCCAGGCTGGCGCCAAGACCAATGCATTACGTTCACATCTGGGCGTCATGTTGGACAGGTTACCGCAAGTGCAGGGAACCGGAGGTGATGTACAGCTTTCCAACGAACTCGGCCGACAGTTGAATCTTACTGACAAGCTGGCCCAAAAACGTAAAGATCAATTTATCTCCAGTGAAATTTATCTTCTGGCGGTGCTCGAATCCTCTGGAGCGATGGCGAAGACACTCAAGGAATTTGGCCTCAATGCCCAGGCATTGGAGCAAGCTATCGATAAGTTACGTGGCGGTGAACGCGTGCAGGACTCGAATGCCGAAGAGCAACGCCAGGCATTGGAGAAATATACGATTGACCTTACCGAGCGTGCTGAGCAGGGGCGGCTCGATCCTGTTATCGGCCGGGATGATGAAATTCGCCGTACCATTCAGATCCTGCAACGCAGGACCAAAAACAACCCAGTACTGATCGGCGAACCCGGGGTCGGAAAAACAGCGATCGTCGAAGGACTTGCGCAACGCATCGTCAACGGTGAAGTACCGGAAGGCTTGAAAACAAAACGCCTGTTATCGCTCGATTTGGGCGCATTAATCGCGGGTGCCAAATTCCGCGGCGAATTTGAAGAACGGCTTAAATCCGTACTCAACGATCTCGCCAAACAGGAAGGCCAAATTATCCTGTTTATCGATGAGTTGCACACAATGGTCGGCGCCGGTAAAGGCGAAGGGGCCATGGATGCGGGCAATATGCTCAAGCCGGCGCTTGCTCGCGGTGAACTGCATTGCGTCGGTGCAACCACCCTCGATGAATACCGGCTGTACATCGAAAAGGATGCGGCACTGGAACGCCGCTTCCAGAAGCTGCAGGTCGATGAGCCCAGTGTTACCGATACCGTCGCGATACTGCGTGGACTCAAAGAACGTTATGAGGTTCATCATGGTGTGGATATCACCGATCCGGCGATTGTCGCAGCGGCAACATTGTCTCACCGCTATATCTCCGACCGGCAATTACCTGACAAAGCCATTGATCTTGTTGATGAAGCTGCCAGCCGGATTCGTATGGAAATCGACTCCAAACCTGAAGTCATGGACCGCCTGGACAGGCGCCTCATTCAACTGAAAATAGAACGCGAAGCTTTACGCAAGGAAAGCGATGAGGCCTCATTGGCACGTTTGCAGAGCCTTGAAGCTGATATCGCCAGACTCGGGAAAGAATATTCAGATCTTGAAGCGATCTGGACGTCAGAAAAAGCGGCCGTTCAGGGCGCTCAGCAGTACAAAGAAGCACTCGAGCGAGCGCGTCTCGATTTTGAAACCGCCAGTCGTGCCAACGACCTGGCCAGGATGTCTGAATTGCAATATGGGCGCATTCCCGAACTGCAACAGCAAATCGCTGCTGCCACGGAACAGGATCAGCAAAAAACCTCTTTATTACGCGTCAGTGTCAGTGAAGAGGAAATTGCCGAGGTGGTTTCCAAGTGGACCGGCATTCCGGTGACTAAAATGCTCGAAGGTGAGCGCGATAAGTTATTGCGCATGGAACAATCTCTACATGAGCGGGTGGTCGGACAGGACGAGGCGGTTAACGCCATTGCCAATGCCATTCGCCGCTCCCGTGCCGGGTTGGCGAACGAACGCCGGCCAAATGGGTCCTTCCTGTTTCTAGGGCCAACGGGCGTGGGCAAAACAGAATTGAGCAAAGCACTGGCAAACTTCCTGTTTGATACCGAAGAAGCCATGGTTCGACTCGACATGTCGGAATTCATGGAAAAGCATTCTGTATCAAGATTATTGGGCGCACCTCCGGGCTACATTGGCTACGAAGAAGGAGGCTATCTGACTGAAGCCGTCAGGCGCAAACCCTATTCAGTTGTGCTCCTCGATGAGGTTGAAAAAGCCCATCCGGATGTCTTTAATATCCTTCTCCAGGTTCTCGAAGACGGGCGTCTTACGGACAGCCACGGGAGGACCGTGGATTTTCGTAATACGGTACTCATAATGACGTCCAACCTGGGTTCGGACACCATTCAGGAATTGGCAGGGGAACAGAATTACAGCGCGATGAAACAGGCTGTAATGGCGGTCGTAAGTCGGCATTTTCGCCCGGAATTCATCAACCGAATCGATGAATTGGTGGTCTTTCATCCACTGAACCAGAGTCAGATCCGCACGATTACTGAAATACAAACTCAGGAACTGAGCCAACGGCTGGCCAATCGGGACTTGCACCTGGAATTGGATGCCTGCGCTCTGGACCACCTCAGTAAAGCTGGTTTTGATCCGGTATATGGAGCCAGGCCTCTGAAACGCGCGATACAGCAGGAATTGGAGAACCCTCTGGCTCAGGACATTCTGGCGGGTAAATACAGTCCTGGTGACAAAATAATTGTCAGTGAACAAAGTGGGGCGCTTAAATTTGGCTGTTGACACATTTAAGGCGGCATAAAACCGCCATATGAACATAGAATATGCTCCAAGCAGGTATCGAAAACCTCTGATATTATTGATATTGTGAACCCCATCTGGTTCGTAGCGCCGGAATCCACTACTATCAGCATGTCGGTAACGGCGGTTTCAAGTAACGGGGTATGTCGATGGCAGTTCCAAGCGCTCAATTTCACCTTACTGGCCTGGCCCGCAAACTGGTCCAAGACGGGCTTCTGGAAGAGGCTGTTGCGGCTGAAGTCTGGCAGGAGAGTATCGATAACAAGGTGCCTTTCGTCAGTCATGTGGTCAGTAAAGGATTAGTTGAATCAGCCGCCGTTGCACTGATTGCAGGTGAAGAATTTGGTGTCCCCGTCATCGATCTCGATTGCATCGAGATCGATCCGGACGTGACAAAGATCGTCAAAGAAAAACTCATTCGCGACAACCAGACGTTGCCGCTTTTCAAGCGCGGCAAGCGCCTGTTCATCGCCGTGGCAGACCCCACCAATCTGCAAATTCTCGATGAGATCCGTTTCGCCACCAGTAACCAGACCGAAGCGATTCTGGTTGAAGCTGACAAGTTGCAACGCACCATTGACCGTGCCATGGAAGCTGCCGACACCTCCATGGACATGGGTGATGATGAAGATTTCGAAGACTTGGAGGATCTTGAAGTCGCCGATGAAGGCGACAACGATGACGCTGGCGGTATGGAGGTGGACGATGCCCCGGTGGTTAAATTCGTCAATAAACTACTCCTTGACTGTATGAAAAAAGGTGCCTCTGATATCCACGTTGAACCCTACGAGAAGTTCTGCCGGGTTCGGTTCCGGATCGACGGTATGCTGCGGGAAATGTCCAAACCGCCATTGGCACTGGCCAGTAAGATTACCGCCCGCATCAAAGTCATGTCACGGTTGGATGTATCCGAACGACGGGTACCACAGGACGGACGCATTAAGCTGAAATTATCGAAGACTAAAGCCCTGGATTTTCGTGTCAGTACCTGCCCGACCCTGTACGGTGAAAAGACCGTCATGCGCATACTTGATTCAAGCATGAGTATCCCGCTTGATGCGCTTGGTTATGAAGATTTTCAACTTGAAATATTCTTGCGCAACCTACATAAACCCTACGGAATGTTTTTGGTTACCGGTCCGACCGGTAGCGGCAAAACTGTTTCTCTTTACAGCGGCATCAATCTCCTCAATACACCTGATATCAATATTTCGACGGCTGAGGACCCGGTCGAAATCAACTTACCCGGCGTGAATCAGGTGCAAATTGATGAACGAACCGGAATGAGCTTCGATAAAGCGCTCAAAGCCTTCCTACGTCAAGATCCTGATATTATCCTGGTCGGGGAAATTCGCGATCTGGGAACTGCAAATATCGGCATCAAAGCCGCGCAAACCGGACATATGGTGATGTCGACACTACACACCAACGATGCGCCGCAAACCCTGACACGTTTGATGGATATGGGCGTAAAACCCTTCGCAATTGCCACTGCAATTAATATCATCACTGCCCAACGTCTGGGCCGACGTCTACATTCCTGTAAGGTCCAGCAGGAAATTCCTGAAGCAGCACTACTAAAGGAAGGATTTACCGAAGAGGATATTAAAAAGGGTATGGTCGTCTATCAGCCCAAGGGCTGTGATCAATGTACCGAAGGCGCCAAGGGTCGTGTGGGCATTTACCAGGTAATGGAAATTTCCGAAGGAATTCGGCGTATGATCATGGAAGAACGCAATTCAATTGAGATTGGTGAACAGGCTGCAAAAGAAAAAATTCCGGACATCCGTGAATCTGCCCGGAAAAAAGTGGCAGAAGGCATTATGAGCATTGCGGAAATGAACCGGGTTACTCAGGAGTAAGGTATGGCACAGGCCGCTAAAGCGGACATGTTTGTCTGGGAAGGTACCGACAAGCGTGGACAGAAAGTCAAAGGTGAAATGTCAGGGACCAGCGATGCGCTGATTAAAGCCACGCTGCGACGTCAGGGCGTAATCCCCCTAAAGGTCAAGAAAAAGCCCAAACCATTATTCGGTGGTGGTGGTAAACCTATCGAAGCCAAGGACATTGCCCTGTTCAGCCGCCAAATGTCGACCATGATGAGTTCTGGCGTGGCGCTGGTACAGTCATTTGAAATTGTTGGCAGAGGCCACGAAAAACCAAAAATGCAGGAACTCATCCTGGCGATTAAGGGCGATGTTGAAGCAGGTAATAATCTCGCCGATGCCCTGGCGAAACATCCGCTGCTATTCGACGATTTGTATATCAACCTGGTCCGGGCTGGCGAACAAGCCGGTATTTTGGAAACCCTGCTTGATAAAATTGCGAGCTACAAGGAAAAAACGGAAGCGATCAAATCGAAAATTAAAAAGGCACTTTTTTATCCTACCGCAATTATCGTCATGGCTTTTGTTGTAACAGCGGTATTGATGATCTTTGTTATCCCGCAGTTTGCCTCTTTGTTTTCGGATTTTGGCGCAGAACTTCCTGCTCTCACCGTCTTTCTGATCGATGCCTCAAATTTCTTTGTTGCTTACTGGTTGTATATTGCGATTGCTCTAGCGGGCCTCTACCAGTTCATCAAACAATTACATCAACGCAGTAAGGCTTTCCGACGGCTAATTGATAAATATTCCCTGAAGATGCCGATCATTGGCGATATTCTCGTGAAAGCGACTATCGCGCGTTTTGCCAGGACCCTGGCAACGATGTTTGCTGCCGGTGTGCCGTTGGTCGAGGCCATGGACTCTGTCGCTGGAGCGGCTGGCAATGCGGTTTATTCCGATGCAATTTTCATCATGCGAGATGACATATCCACCGGCCAGCAATTACAGGTATCCATGCGTGATAGCGGTTTGTTCCCGAATATGGTGGTACAAATGGTCGCCATCGGTGAGGAAGCAGGCTCGATCGATGACATGCTGAGCAAAGTTGCCGATTATTACGAACAGGAAGTCGATGATGCCGTCGATGCCATGAGCAGCCTTATGGAACCGCTCATCATGGCCGTGCTCGGTGTTCTGATTGGTGGTCTCGTCATTGGCATGTACCTGCCCATTTTCAAGATGGGAACGGTGGTTTAGCCGCTCACCTGCACCCGATATAGTAGTCTTAATCGCCGTGGCTATACTCACGTGAATCTCATTGAGGTTTTGCACGGCAATCCAGTCTTGATGCTGGTTACGGGTTTGTTGTTCGGCCTGTGTGTGGGCAGTTTTCTCAATGTCGTCATTTACCGACTACCCATTATGATGGAGCGCGGCTGGCGAACTCAGTGCCAGGAGCTCCTCGCTCAGGAAAGACCCAGCGAGGAGGAAATACCGCCTGAATTTAACCTGGTTGTACCCCGCTCACGATGCCCCAGCTGCCAGCATCCAATCAGCGCACTGGAAAATATCCCAATCCTGAGCTATGTCCTGCTCGGCGGTCGCTGCCGCAAATGCAAAACTTCAATATCCCTACGCTACCCCGTTATTGAATTATTTGGCGGGATAATAGGTCTTGTTGTTATCTGGCATTTTGACATGACGCTACAGGCGCTCGGAGCACTCATATTCAGCTTTTCACTTCTGGCACTGGCCGCCATAGATTTCGACACCCAACTCCTCCCGGACAGTATTACATTACCACTGTTGTGGTTGGGGCTTGCATTTAACATCCATCACAGTTTTGTCTCGCTCGATGAGGCTGTAATTGGTGCCATGGCAGGATACCTATCGCTTTGGAGCATCTATTGGTTATTCAAGCTTGTAACGGGCAAGGAAGGCATGGGATATGGTGATTTCAAACTTCTGGCTGCATTGGGGGCCTGGCTTGGCTGGACCGTGCTACCTGCCCTTATATTCCTGTCGTCCCTGCTCGGCGCCATATTCGGCATCACCATGATCGTAATTCGCGGGCATAACCGTAAAATTCCAATTCCATTCGGCCCCTATCTTGCTGTCGCAGGGTGGATTTGCCTGTTTTGGGGTGAGCATCTGGCGAGTTTGTATACGGTCGGCTCTGGTCCAGGTTTCTAGCTTCCAGGGATACAAAGGCATGCCGCGATTAACAGTTGGGCTTACAGGGGGACTCGCCAGTGGGAAAAGCACTGTTGCGCGGATGTTTCAAACGCTTGATGTCCCCGTCATTGATGCAGATGTGATCGCCAGGGAAGTGGTTGCACCCGGCGAACCCGCATTAATGGTACTGCGCGAGCAGTTCGGATCCGCAGTCTTTAAATCCACCGGTGAATTGGATAGAAAACAGCTACGGCAACTCGTTTTCAACGATCCTGCTGAGCGAAAACGCCTGGAAAAGATATTACACCCGAGAATCCACCAAAAAATACTTGACGCCCTGCGGTCGCTATCAGCACCCTACAGTATTTTAATGATCCCGCTTTTGATGGAATCGGAGCGGGCCTATCCAGTGGACCGGATTTTAGTGGTAGATACCCCGCGAACACTGCAGATCAAACGTGCGGCACAGCGTGACGGTAGCGATACAGCGACTCTGGACGGCATGCTGGCAGCACAGATAGACCGTAAGACACGCCTTGCACTCGCAGATGACATCATAGATAACCAGGGTGATATTGAAAGCTTGTGCAGCCAGGTCGGCCAGCTTAACCGCAAATATCTTAAACTGGCCGGGAAAACAGGCTGCTAAACCCG
>CAZAWX010000082.1:0-14818 GCA_964488985.1 uncultured Ectothiorhodospiraceae bacterium | reverse complement strand
GCCGCGTTCGCATGGATGCGAATGAGCGGCCCATGTAGGCTCGGTCGCAGCATCCATGCTGCTCACGGTCTTGTCAATCAGCCCTCACCCCGCGCAATGCTAGTGGGAACAGAATTTTCACACAGCTATTTAGAGTGTCGGCTGATTCTTTGAGGTCATGTTGATGTATCCATTCAGTCTGGTTTTAGTAGCACGCATGAGCGTTACGGTCACCCCGTTTGGGGCAAAATGCTGAGCGGATCTGTCTAATGCGCGTTGTCATTATTCTCGTCATACTGGGTCTGGCTTTGGGCTGGGGCAGTTTCCGATTACGTAAAACCTCACCGGATGTCTCCCAGGTACTGTTGGGATTTTGCCTGTTGGTGGTGGCGTTGTTTATCGCGGCGTTTTTTGAATTGATGTAGTCCGGAGCCTATTCATGAGTATCAATATCAAGGCCATTGATCATATCGTCCTGACCGTTGCCGATATCGACCGCAGTTGTGAGTTCTACAGTAGCGTACTGGGTATGGAGGTGAGCCGGTTTGGCGCATCAAATGCCGGTGGGATGGATCAGGACACTGTGGTGCAACGCACGGCACTGAGTTTTGGTCAGCAGAAAATCAACCTGCATGAATACGGTAACGAGTTCAACCCCCATGCCGGTCAACCACTGCCCGGCAGTGCGGATCTGTGTTTTATTACCCAGACACCGTTGTCTGATGTAATGGCACATCTGCAAAAGTTGGGAGTGCCTGTGCAAATCGGACCGGTTGCGCGTACTGGTGCCCTGGGGCCGCTGGAATCTGTTTATATTCGTGATCCGGATGAAAATCTGCTGGAGATTTCAAATTACATAAATATACCTGCCTGAGGGAGATCTGAATGGCCAGAGTGCGAGATATTGAAAGTGAGGAGGTAAGCGGCGATGTCCGTGATATCTACCTGCGCTACGCCAATGATTACGGCCCCTTTGTCAATCAGGCCAAGGTCTTCGCTCACCGTCCGG
Organism: uncultured Ectothiorhodospiraceae bacterium; assembly: GCA_964488985.1. Lineage (GTDB taxonomy): Bacteria > Pseudomonadota > Gammaproteobacteria > HK1 > HK1 > CAZAWX01. The sequence goes on along the minus strand of CAZAWX010000082.1, from coordinate 13,830 downwards.
CGGCCCTGAAGCATATTATGGGTTTGTTGCTGGAACTTGCTGAGGAACAGATACTGCCAAAACGCTATCTGGAAATTGCGGTGCTGGCCGTTTCCAAGCTGAATGAATGCGAATACTGCGTAGCTCACCACACGCCCAGGTTGGTCGATCAGGGACTGGATGCCGAAGTATCCAGGCGTATTCTCGACGATGATTGCCCGCAACTTGACGAGGTGGACCGTCTGGTGCGTGATTATGCCGTGCAGGTGACGACTCGACCGCAATACATGCGTGACGAAATTTTTACGCGCCTGAAGCAGCATTTCGATGAAGCACAAATCGTTGAGTTGACGTTGCGCATCGCCTTATGCGGATTTTTCAACCGTTTCAATGATGCCATGCAAATCGATATGGAAGAGGGCGTGATTGCTGATTTACTGGCGACCGGTGCGCGCAGGGAGGATTTACCGCAACATGAATGAAGCAACGTTGAATTTCACTCTGGAGGAGTACCAGGCGCGTATTGCCAGAACCCGGGTGGCCATGGAGAAGGCGGATCTGGAACTTTTGATCGTTAGTGATCCATCTAACATCTCCTGGTTGACGGGCTATGACGGCTGGTCTTTCTATGTCGATCAATGCGTGGTGTTAGCATTGAGTGGTGAGCCTTTGTGGTTCGGGCGGGGGATCGATGTCAATGGCGCCCTGCGTACTGTATTTATGGACAGCGACCATATCGTCGGTTACCCGGATCATCTGGTGCATAACCCGCCTTCCCATGCGATGTCGTATCTGGCCACACAGGTGTTGCCGCAGCGAGGCTGGGATGGCCTGCGTACGGGAGTGGAAATGGACAATTTCTATTACAGCGCCCGTGCCCATGAATGCTTGTTAAACGGTCTGCCAAACGCGTACTTGTCCGATGCTACGGGCCTTGTAAACTGGCAACGGGCGATAAAATCTGCCCGGGAAATCGAGTACATGCGCATCGCCGGGCGCATTGTTGAAAACACCCATAAACACATTTTCGAATGCATTGAACCCGGGATGCGGAAAAATGATCTGGTTGCGGAAATTTTTGGTGCCAGTATCCGTGGTGTCGATGGGCATGGTGGTGATTACGCCAGTATTGTGCCGTTACTGCCATCTGGCGCTGATGCCAGTGCCTGCCATTTGACCTGGGACGATCAGCCTATACGCGGAGGTGAAGGGACCTTTTTTGAAATCGCAGGTTGCTACCGGCGCTATCATTGCCCATTGTCTCGAACGATCTTTCTTGGTAAGCCAACAGAAAAATTTATTCAGGCGGACAAAGCCATCGGCGAAGGCATGCAGGCCGGGTTGGAGGCCGCCCGGCCGGGGAACCGTTGTGAACAGGTGGCGGCTGCATTTTTTGATGAACTCAAGCGCCACGGTTTTACAAAAGACAACCGCACCGGTTACTCCATTGGTTTGAGTTACCCTCCGGATTGGGGTGAACGCACCATGAGTTTTCGCCTTGGCGACAAGACGCAACTGCAACCGGGCATGACGTTTCATTTTATGACGGGTTTGTGGCTGGAGGATTGGGGAATCGAAACAACAGAAAGTATCCTCATCACCGAGACGGGTGTGGAAACTTTCTGTGATTATCCACGGCAGTTGTTTGTGAAAGATTGAGTCTTTTTGTAAATGAGGGAATCGGTTCTGTCAGTACCGCCGTATGGCGACCTCACCGTTGGCTGGAAGGTTGGACGATGGTCATGACACGCCGTGTATACGTCCATGCAGGCCCGGTCGCAGCATCTGTGCTGTCCCGGGCAATGTGGGTTCAATTGTTTAACGTTCATCATTGACAGGTCCTTCGCCATGTTGCCATCACCTATCACCAGTACTGTGGATTTCGAAGCTGAGGGGGTTCAGCACGGTTATCTGAAAATGCCCCATTCCAGGGACGAATCCGCCTGGGGCACGATGTTGATTCCGATCACCGTGATCAAAAACGGTACAGGACCGAGCGCATTGTTGACCGGGGCGAATCACGGGGATGAATATGAAGGGCCTTTGGCCTTGAGTAAACTGGCCAACAATCTTCGTGGCGATGAAATCACCGGGCGGGTGATCATTTTGCCTTTCATGAATTACCCGGCATTTCGGGCAGGCAAACGTGTTTCTCCTCTCGATGGTGGCAACATGAACCGGAGTTTTCCGGGCCGTCCCGAAGGCAGTTTCACACAGAAAATTGCGGATTACATGTATCGTCACCTGTTACCCTTAAGCGATTATGTGCTGGATATACATTCAGGCGGAAAGAGTATGCAACTGTTGCCGTTCGTTGCAGCCCATGTGCTCGATGATAAAGCCCAGCAGGCGCGTTGTGTGGCCGCTATGGAAGCCTTTGCCGCACCTTATCACCTCATGTTGGTGGAACTCGACAGTGTCGGTATGTACGACAACGCTGCGGAAGCCCTCGGTAAGACATTTATTACCACGGAACTTGGCGGTGGTGGCAGCGTCTCGCCTTACACCCTGGAGATCGCGGAAACCGGAGTACATAACCTGCTGGTACATGCCGGGATCAAACACGGCGAACGCATTGCGAGGAACTCAGTGCGGCTGGATATGTCTGCGGACAACAGTTTTGTCACCAGTGAACACGACGGTTTGCTGGAGATGTGTGTGGGCCTCGGGGAGCCAGTATGCAGTGGTCAGGTTGTGGCCAGGATTTACGATCCATCCCGTACCGGCGGCGTTGTGCAGGAGTATCGGGCCGGACTCGATGGGATCCTGGCGTTGCGTCACTTCCCGGGCCTGGTTCAGGCGGGTGATGCGATCGCCCTGATCGCAGTACCACAACCCCACAGCCCCAGTGACTGAGTTGTTTGCAATGGCACACAATGGGAAAGCTGTGACTTTTGGGTTATCGCAAGCGCGCGATCCGGATCATGTTGGTGGTGCCAGACTGGCCAAAAGGCATGCCGGCGACAATGACCAGCAATTCACCCGGGCCGGCAAACTTTTCTTTTACCACCAGTTCTGAAGCTTTACTGACCATTTCCTCGACATCAGTGACGGCCTCGCTGACGATTGGATGAATGCCCCAGACCAGTGACAGACGGCGGGCCGTGTGCAGGTGCGGGGTTACAGCGAGAATTGGTGAAGCGGGTCGTTCGCGGGCAGTGCGCATGCCACTGAATCCGGAACTGGTGTAGGTGACCGTGGCAGCAATGGACAGGGTCTGGGTGATACGCCGCAAGGCATCGGAGATGGCGTCAGCGGCGGTGGTTTGCGGCACCGGTGTTCTCGCATCTATGCCTTCGCGGTATTGGGGATCACGCTCCACCTCGCGAATAATTCTATCCATGATGGTGACGGCCTCTGTCGGATAATGGCCAGCCGCTGATTCAGCGGAGAGCATTACGGCATCTGCGCCGTCATAGATGGCCAAAGCGACATCCGAGGCTTCGGCGCGGGTCGGCACCGGACTGTTGATCATGGATTCGAGCATCTGGGTGGCGACCACGACAGGTTTCCCTGCTTCGCGGCAGGCGCTGATAATACGTTTCTGTGCGGGCGGTACGCGCTCGGGTGGTAATTCAACACCCAGGTCGCCGCGCGCCACCATGACTGCGTCGGACAGTTCGACGATTTCGTAAAGTCGATCCAGTGCTGCTGGTTTTTCCAGTTTTGACAGTATCAGTGCCCGATCGCCGACCAGTTCCCTGAGTTCTACCAAATCTTCACGGCGCTGGATAAACGATGCAGCCACCCAGTCCACTCCCAACTCCAGGCCAAAGGCGAGATCTTTACGATCCTTCGCGGTCAGTGGGGACAGCGGCAAGACAACACCCGGGACGTTTACGCCTTTGTTGTCCGAGACCGGGCCAGGTACCCGGACGATGGTTTCAGCAAAATCGGCTCCACAGTCGATGACTTCAAGCCGCACCTTGCCATCGTCCAGAAGTAAATCCGTGCTGGGGTTGATGGCAGCAAAAATTTCTTTATGTGGCAGGCAGACCCGTTCTGTCGTTCCTTTAGCGGTGTCCAGATCGAGACGCAAGTGCTGGCCTTCGATTAGTTCGACCCGGCCGGAGGCAAATTGCCCGACCCGGAGTTTCGGGCCTTGTAAGTCCATGAGGATGGCGATGGGCCGCCCAAAATGCTGTTCGAGTCTGCGAATTATTTCAATTCGGTTGCGGTGAGCGCCATGGTCGCCATGACTCATATTGATGCGGAATACATCCACGCCGGCAGCGAACAACTCTTCGATGATGTCCGGAGTTGAACTGGCAGGGCCCAATGTGGCGATGATTTTGGCGTTTCGTTTACGGTGCATCGTTGTTCCAAAGACGGTGACGGGGAGATTGCGGCGTACACAGATCGCCTTAGCTTCTATACTACGTTTATCGTCTTACCTTGGCCATGCTGTCGGAGGCTGCCATGAAAAATTATCTGACATTGATATTGACCCTTGGACTGGTTGCTGTGAGCGGGTCTGCCAGTGCGCAAATAAACTGTGAAGCCGGTGTGGATTTCTATCCCCAGGGAGGGATTAAATCCTGTGTTTTGAACGGCAATCATCAGGTCTACACACATCAGGGTGTGCGTCTGGTTTGTTCCAATGGCAAGGCCATGGAACAGTATCCAAACGGGTCACTTAAAAGCTGTACGCTGGACAAGGCCCAGAGATTCAAAGAACGTCTGTGCCCGGCAGGTTCGAAGCCCGAATTTGATCTAAGCGGCCGATTATTGGATTGTAAGGCTGGTTCCTAGTCTGGTTCTTGAGACAATTCGTCTGGTGCTGATTAAATGACGGTGTCTTTAAATGGAGTTTGCGCATGGATATCAACGGTGAGTTCACACTGGACGCCCCCCGCCAACGGGTTTGGGAAGCTCTGAATGATGCCCTGGTCCTGAAAGAATGTATTCCGGGCTGTGAGTCCATTGAGAAAATCTCGGACACTGAGTTTGAAACAAAAATGTTAGCGAAGATTGGTCCGGTTAAAGCAAAATTTGCCTCCAGTATTGTGCTTTCGGATTTACATCCACCCTGTAGCTATACCATTAGCGGCCAGGGTAAGGGAGGGCCCGCTGGATTTGGTAAAGGCTCGGCCACAGTGGTGCTGGAGGAGGTCGAGGAAGGCACCTTGCTGACCTACACGGCTGAGTTACAGGTCGGAGGTAAATTAGCCCAGATCGGCTCACGTCTGGTCGGTGGGGCGGCGAAAAAGATTGCCAGGGAATTCTTTTCCTCGTTTGCCGAACAGGTAACCGCACAGGCGGATAATTCATGAATTCATTACCGAACCGCGTTATGATGATGGCGTCTGGGGTGCAAAACGCCGTCAGGCAATAATGATAATTAAGCACCGGCACCGGACAGGGTTGACGGCTGAATTGGACCGTTGTGTTCAAATCCGTGAGATTCCTGCCGGTACCGGATGACTTTAATCCAAGTAGCTAAAGGAGGCTTGCCATGTCCGTTGACGTCTCTATGACGGTTAACGGCAAGGTGCTGTCGGCAACAGTCGAAGAACGCACTTTGCTGGTTCATCTATTACGAGAACACTTTTCCCTCACCGGTACCCACGTGGGGTGTGATACAAGCCAGTGCGGTGCCTGCGTGGTGCATGTGAATGGCAAATCTGTCAAATCCTGTACCACTCTCGCAATTCAGGCCAACGGCGCTGAGGTGACGACCATCGAAGGGGTGGCCGCCGCCAATGGCGATCTGCATCCCCTACAGGAGGCCTTTCGCGATAATCACGGACTGCAGTGTGGTTTCTGTACTCCCGGTATGGTCATGAGTTCACTGGATCTGATCGCCAACAACCCTGATCCCAGCGAGCAGCAGGTTCGCGACTGGCTGGAGGGGAATCTGTGCCGCTGCACGGGCTATCACAACATTGTTAAATCCATACTCGCTGGCGCTAAAGCCATGCGTGAAGGAGGTTAAGGTTATGGCAGATACAGGAATCGGCGCCTCGGTAAGGCGCAAAGAAGATTACCGCTTTTTGACCGGCTGCGGTCATTACACTGATGATATAAACCGGCCCGGACAGCGTTATGCCTATATTCTTCGCTCACCTCATGCACATGCGTCAATCTCATCGATCGATACCGCCCAGGCGGTGGCGGCTGATGGGGTGATTGCGGTCTTTACCGGTCAGGATATGGACGCTGCTGGAGTGGGAGGTATTCCTTGCGGCTGGTTGGTCAACAGCGCCAATGGAGATCCGATGAAAGAGCCCACGCATCCTGCCATGGCCTCCGATAAGGTGCGCCATGTCGGTGATCAGGTGGCAATCGTCATTGCCGAAAGCTATCGCCAGGCGCGGGATGCAGCAGATTTGATCGAGGTCGGCTATACAGAATTACCTGCTGTAGTGACCACGCCTGAGGCGCTCAGGGACGGTGCACCGCAGATATGGGATGAAGCCCCGAATAACCTGTGTTTCGACTGGGGACTCGGTGATGCCGAGGCGACCCAGGCGGCCATGGACAGTGCCGCACATGTGGCAGAGCTGGATTTGATAAACAATCGGCTGATCCCCAATGCCATGGAGCCGCGGTGCTATATTGGCGATTACGACCGCGCCAATGATGAATACACCCTCTATACTTCGAGTCAGAATCCGCATGTGATCCGTCTGCTTATGGCGGCCTTTGTTTTGAGTTTGCCCGAGCACAAACTGCGGGTGGTGGCACCGGATGTTGGTGGCGGCTTCGGATCGAAGATTTTCCATTATGCAGAAGAGGCCATTGTCACCTGGGCCGCAGGTCAACTCGGCGAGCCGATTAAATGGACGGCCGAGCGCAGTGAATCCTTCCAGACCGATGCTCATGGCCGGGATCATGTCACGCATGTGAAATTGGCTCTGGATGCCGATGGCAAGTTTCTCGGCCTGCAGGCTAATACGTTGGCGAATATGGGGGCCTACCTATCTACCTTCGCGCCCTGCGTACCTACTTATCTGCATGGCACGCTAATGGCAGGGTGTTACACAACGCCGGCCATCTATGTCAATGTCAAAGCCGTGTTTACCAATACCGCGCCGGTGGATGCCTACCGCGGTGCCGGACGTCCGGAAACCACTTACCTCATCGAACGTATTGTGGATGTGGCGGCAGATGAAATGGGGATTGATCCTGCTGAGTTAAGACGCCGGAATTTCATCCCCGTGGACGCGTTTCCTTACCAGACGCCCGTGGCGTTGCAATATGACATCGGTAATTACACTGCGACGCTGGATTCGGCCCTGGCAGCGGCGGACTATGCCGGTTTTGAGGCACGCCGTGCGCAATCTGCTGCGCTGGGTAAATACCGCGGTATCGGGTTGTCCACGTATATCGAAGCCTGTGGTATTGCGCCCTCGGCGGTGGTTGGTTCGCTAGGCGCCCGGGCCGGATTGTACGAATCAGCCCAGGTCAGAGTTCACCCCACCGGCAGTGTTACGGTCTTCACCGGTTCACACTCCCATGGTCAGGGACATGAGACAACGTTCGCGCAAATTGTTTCCGAGACCCTGGGTGTGCCCTTTGAGAACGTTGATATCGTCCACGGCGATACTGACAAGGTGTCCTTCGGTATGGGAACCTACGGCTCACGGTCATTGGCCGTCGGTGGTGCAGCAATGATGCGGGCGATGCACAAGGTGCTGGACAAAGGCAAGAAGATTGCCGCGCATATGCTCGAGGCGAGTGTTGCCGATATCGAATTTGCTGATGGCAAATACACGGTCAAGGGCACAGACAAGGAGTTGGCCTTCGGCGAGGTGGCCTTCGCGGCCTATGTGCCTCACAACTATCCTTTGGATGAGGTGGAACCGGGCCTCGATGAGACGGCGTTTTATGATCCGGCCAATTTCACCTACCCGGCAGGGTGTCATATTGCCGAGGTGGAAATTGATCCGGAGACCGGGACTATTGAGGTGTTGAATTTCACGGCCTCGGATGATGTCGGCCGCATCATTAACCCCATGATTGTTGAAGGCCAGGTGCAGGGCGGTGTGGCCCAGGGAATTGGCCAGGCATTGCTGGAAGGTTGTGTCTATGACCAGGAAAGCGGTCAGCTGCTGACAGGCTCGTTTATGGATTACTGCATGCCTCGTGCGACTGATGTTGCGCGGTCCATGGCGGTGGATACCCCGGTGACGGAATGTACGCATAATGAATTGGGTGTCAAGGGTTGTGGTGAAGTGGGCGCGATTGGCTCGCCTCCCGCGATCATCAACGCAGTGGTCGATGCACTATCGCCGTTGCAGGTCAGGCATATCGAAATGCCTGCCACCCCGCAGCGGATTTGGCAAACCATTCGAGATGCCAAAAACAACACTACGAACGCGGCCTGAGCAGGAGAAGACAATGTATAACTTTAATTATCAACGGCCTGCAAGCCTCGACGAGGCGGTGCAGGCGCTGGCCAATGCCGACGATGGCGTATTGCTGGCAGGTGGGCACACCTTGTTGCCGACGATGAAGCAACGTCTGGCCCAACCCTCGGATCTCATCGATCTTACGGCTGTGCCGGGCCTGGATGGGATCAGTCGCGATGGTGATCAACTGGTGATTGGTGCCCTGGCCAGGCATGGCCAGGTGGCGGCTTCTACGGTTGTGCGCGAGGCTATTGCAGCGTTAGCGGATCTTGCCGGTGATATTGGCGATCCTCAAGTGCGAAATCGCGGCACTATCGGTGGTTCGGTGGCAAATGCCGATCCGGCGGCAGATTACCCTGCGGCGGTGGTCGCTTTGAATGCCACGATCACGACGAATAAACGCAGCATCGGCGCCGATGATTTTTTCACCGGCTTGTTTGAAACCGCACTTGAAGATGGCGAAATCATCACCTCGGTGAGTTTTTCCATCCCCCAGCAGGCGGCTTATATGAAGTTCCCGAATCCGGCTTCGCGTTATGCGATGGTCGGGGTGTTCGTGGCCCGCGGCAGTGATGGTGTGCGGGTCGCGGTGACCGGCGCTGGTGCTTCAGTGTTCCGGGTTCCGGCAATGGAACAAGCCTTGGGGGAAAACTTCTCCGCCACCGCGATCGCTGAAATCAGTGTTGCGGCCGATGATTTGAATGCAGATCTGCACGCCAGTCCGGAATATCGCGCTCATCTGGTCGGGGTGATGGCACAGCGGGCAGTGACGAAAGCCTGCGCCTGAGGTCTTAGGTCAACTACTATTACAGGGCCGGGGAAACCCGGCCGTTTTTTTAAGGTTCGATCTACGAGATGATTCTTCCAGAAGATGTGACTGGAACCGGTAAGCTATTGGCCGGTGGTGACTATGTGGCGGACCGAAGTCTTGCCACGGCAGTTTATTTAGCCTTGAAACTCAATCGGCCTTTATTTCTGGAAGGTGAAGCCGGTGTCGGTAAAACCGAGATTGCCAAGGTTCTGGCGAAAACCTTGGATCGAAAATTGATTCGCCTGCAATGTTATGAAGGGCTGGATGTATCCTCGGCTGTATATGAATGGAACTACGCCCGGCAAATGCTGGAAATTCGCCTTGCCGAAGCCGGTGGCAAGGTGGATAAAGAGAAACTTGCACGAGACGTTTTTACGGCTGATTTTCTCATTGAACGGCCAATTTTACAGGCACTGAAATCAGTACCTGGCGTCGGTCCACCCGTCTTGTTGATTGATGAACTCGACCGTACGGATGAGCCTTTTGAGGCATATCTGCTTGAGGTACTTTCAGATTTTCAGGTAAGTATTCCGGAGATTGGCGTGCAGCGTGCCTCCCAGCCACCGATCGTGATTATCACTTCAAACCGCACCCGGGAAATTCATGACGCTCTGAAACGGCGTTGTTTTTATTATTGGGTTGATTATCCGGATGCGGAACGTGAACTGGAAATATTACGCATCAAAGCACCGGGCGCCAGTGATGCCCTGAGTCGGCAGGTCGTTGCCTTCGTGCAGAAACTGCGGGGTATGGATTTGTTCAAATTACCCGGTGTAGCGGAAACGATCGATTGGAATCAGGCCTTGACGCAATTGGATGCCATTGCCTTGAGCCCGGAAATGATCAACGACACACTGGGCGCACTGCTCAAATATCAGGATGATATTGCCCGGGTGCAGGGTAGTGAGGCGGCGCGAATCCTGGCTGAAATCAAGATGGAAATGGGTTCACCGGGGGATGCAGGCCTGCAACGGCTATCGTGAAATCATTCGACGAGGGCCGCCTGAGCCCGGCGTCGGCGCCGGGGTTTATCCCCTTTGTGTTGTTCAGCCACCACATTCACCGGCCCCAGGAGGCTTTCAACTCTGGCCAGATCCGGAGTCCCCTGGCGCGGGCAGCTTGCCAGTGCCCCGGCCATGGCGCGAAGATGTTCGCCGGTCGTACCACAGCAACCGCCAATAATACGTGCCCCGGCATCCCTGGCCAGGCAGGCGTATTCTGCCATTTCCCGGGGCGATGCATCGTAGTGAACATGCAGTTCAGCATCCATGCTGGGCAACCCGGCGTTACCTTTGGCAACCAGAATATCGCCGCTTTCGGCACCGCGTGCCAGCCCGAGTACTGTATCGATGAGCTGTGCCGGCCCCATCCCACAGTTAGCGCCGTAGGCCGCTGGAGCGCTGCCGTGGTGTTTAATGTTGCGGGCGGCCTGTTCCGGGCTCAGGCCCATCATCGTGCGTCCTGACGTATCGAAGGTCATGGTTGCAACGTAAGGTATGGCGATCGCATCAGCTGCGGTTATGGCCGCTGCGAGTTCCTGTTCGGAGAACATGGTCTCTATCCAGAGAAGGTCGGCGCCGCCCGATTTTAAGGCCGTTGCCTGTTCTTCGAATGCCGTTTGTGCCTCGCGTTGGGTGCATTCACCAAGGGGTTCAATCATTTCCCCTGTAGGGCCCATGGATCCGGCGACCAGAACCGGTCGAGGGGTCCTGTCAGCGATTTCTCTTGCCAGGCGGGCTGCAGCTGTGGCCAGCTCTGTGACGCGTTGTGGCATTTGATGTAGAGCGAAACGGTAGTGATTGGAGCTGAAGGAGTTGGTCAGGAGGATATCGGCACCGGCATCGATAAAGCTCTGGTGGAGTTTGCGCACCAGCTCTGGTTTGTCGACACACCACAGCTCACCACTGGCCCCATTGCTCAGGCCCATATCAAATAAATTGGTGCCGGTGGCACCGTCAGCAATGAGGATCTCTTTGTCCTGCAACAAGCGTTCTAACACATTCATGTGAATTTGTTTCCGTGTCGGTGGTGGTGTGGGTCAGGCCGCCTGGCCCATGGCGCGATGGGGTTGTTGTGCGGTCCACAGACATACAGTCAATGCTTCACCATCAACCTGTCCGGCAGCTTTGAATTCCTGGGTTTGCACGTTGCGCAATCCAGCTTCGGTACACCAAGTGCCAATTTCTGTGGATTTAAAGCCGAGTCGCCTGTGAGCGTGTTGGGTATGGAGTATTTCCAGTTTGTGTGGGGCGAAGTCCACTACCAGCAGGGTGCCTCCGGGCCGCAGTACTCGGGCCGCTTCACGCAATGCCAGCGCCGGTTCGTCAAGATAGTGCAGGACATGATGGATCGTGACCAGATCGACGGCGCCGGTTTCGACTGAGAGTCGGCATATATCACCATAGCGGACCTGACAGTTGCGCAATTCGGCACCTTCAAGGTTGGCCCGGGCAACGCTTAACATCTCGTGACTGGAATCGATGCCCAGTGCACCCTGGGTACGGGCGCTGAATAATTTCAGAATCTGGCCGGTTCCGGTACCGAGGTCGAGCAGTAGTTGGATGGGATCATTGACGGGTACCGCCAACATCGCGTCTTCGACGCGACTGTCCTGGTTATATAATTCACGAATAAAATCCCATTGCCGGGCATTTTCACTGAAGTATTGGGTTGCCGCCTGGGCATGCTCGGCCTGAATTTGTTTTAAACGCGCCAAATCGGTACGCATGGCGCTGTTTGCCTTTGGCAGCAACTCCAGCACTGAGCGCACGATGTTTGCACCGTGGCCGGCGTCCGCAAGCCGGTAAAAAGCCCAGGCTCCTTCCTGACTGCGATCAATGAGTCCCGCTTCACACAGAAGTTTCAAATGTCGGCTGACCCTGGGTTGGCTCTGGCCGAGAATGCGCGTCAGTTCGGTAACCGTCAGCTCACAACGGCCTAAAATTGCCAGGATTCGCAAGCGTGTCTGTTCACCTGCTGCACGCAGGCCTGCCAATAAGGTTTCCATGCGATGATTATATAAAGATATATTTATATATCAACAGAAACAAGCGAACAAATTCATGTCGTTGAGAAGATGGCATCAAACCAGCGCCTGGCAAGTAGCAGTACACCCACAACCATAAAAACCACGGCCAGCACCGCAATGCGCATCACGGGTTCAGAATAGGCCAGCCGTGCCAACCAGGCGATACGAAATTCATCCTTGAGGTAGAACAACCCCAGCACCGCAATCAGCAGTACGGCACCGGTTAACAGCAGACCCATGAGATCAGCATAGGGTGGGGATCAGGGTCCAGATTAAAACAGCAGTACGGTTCGCCAACCGCACCGAATCTACTTGTTGTCACTGGAATATTTCTGACACCATTGCGCCAGCACCTGCACCCACATGGCTTGGTCATTCAGGCATGGAATCAATTCCAAATCTTTGCCGCCAGCCTCGATAAAGACGTCTCGACCACGAATTTGAATTTCCTCCAGGGTTTCCAGGCAATCGGTGACAAAAGCCGGACACAGGACCAGAAGTTTGCGTACCCCCTGGCTGGCGAGAAGGCGCAAGGTGTTTTCAGTTCCGGGTTCCAGCCATTTCGCCCGCCCCAGGCGTGACTGGTAGGACACACTGTAGTGCCCGGGATCGAGTCCAGCACGCTGGGCAAAACACGCCGTTGTGCGCAGGACCTGATGCCGATAACAGGTGGCGTGAGCAGGGGAAGGTGTCCTACAGCAATCAGCCTGGGCAAGGCAGTGCTTGCCAGTGCTATCGGCCTTGAGCAGATGAGATTCCGGCAGACCATGGTAGCTGAACAGGATATGGGTATTGCCGCTGCCCAGGCTACCGTGATCGCGTACCGCGCGTTCAATGTAGGGTCGCGCGGATTCAAACAGTGCATCGATGTACTGGGGTTGGTCATAAAACGGTGGCAACACGTTCAGGGTCACTGCCAGGCCATGTTTGCGGAGGATACGCCGGGCTTCGGTCACGGAGGTTGCCACGGTACTTTGCGCGTAGTGCGGGTAGAGGGGAATAAAGAGTATTTCGTGAATGCCGGGGTTGGCCGCCAGAGCCAGTATCTGGCTCTCAATATCCGGCTGGCCATAGCGCATTGCCAGCGCCAAAGGCATATCAATGTGCTGTCGCAATCCCTCGGCCAGGCGTTGCGACAACACCAGCAGTGGTGACCCCTGCTCCATCCACACGCTCTGATAGGCTTGTGCCGAGGCACGCGGGCGCCTGGGCAAGACAAACGCACTGACAATCAGTCTGCGCAGTAACCAGGGCACTTGGATCACATCAGGATCCATTAAAAACTCATTCAGATAGCTGCGTACATCAGTTACAGATGTGCTGGCGGGTGTTCCAAGGTTGGCCAGAAGCACAGCCCGTTGCTTCAATACCTGTTGCGTCATAAAGGCCCTCGTAGTGCAATGTGTTCGCTAAGACAGGAAGCGGAGTATACCGACTAGCGTAGATTCATAGGTTAGTTCTTAAGCGCAACCGAAGTGGAATAGATGGATATTGGTCCCGGAAGACGCCGTGAATCCGTCCCTGGAGGCTTGGATGTGGCATCCGTGCCACATACACTTCCTCCACCAACACCCATCGATTCCACTTCGGTTGCGCTCAAGAACTAACCTATGAGCATAGATTAGTCCTGTAGCGAAACTGTGCGGCGTCTTTTTGCA
>CAZAWX010000081.1:0-14881 GCA_964488985.1 uncultured Ectothiorhodospiraceae bacterium | reverse complement strand
TTACTGGCTACAGTGATCTGGATTTATGCGCACCTATTTAGTGTGGACAGGATTTATAAACAGCTATCCAGACTTTTCCGGCTGCAGTGATCTGTCTATTTAGTCCAGGCGTTGAAAAAAATCGAGCAACAGGCGGTTAACCGCCCGGGGTTGCTCCTGCTGGACCCAGTGACCGGCGGCGGGGATCAGGTTTGTGCCCATCCATGCCGAGCAAGCATACGACTGCATGGCCTGCAGCGCACCTGGGCTTTGATAACTGCCCCAATCATTGGCTCCGGCAATGTAACATGCCGGAACCTCGATGCTGCGCCCGGCGTAGGCCAGCAATTCTGCATTCGAGGCGCCTTGCGTTCTGCACCGATACCAGTTCAGCGCTTCCTGGAAACCGGTGCGGCTGAAGGCTTCGCTGTACACGTGCAGTTGTCGTTCCGGCAACCAGGAACAAGCGGCAATGTGGGCTGCATCGGGCATGTGTTCTGCGACGGTTGCAGCCATGTTTTTATCCCGATCCATGATGTAATAGCCGGGCATCTTCGCCAGTTCGGTGGCGTTCCAAGAGGCTAAGGGGTGTGGTTGATTGCCGGGCCAGTCGGCGCTTTTAAAATGGAAATAGGCGCGCAGGAAAGCATGGATACCCTGTGGGCAGTCGCGCATGTCGGTATCAGCGTCGGGGCCGGAGAAATACCACTGATAGTGTTTACGTGGCGGATCCAGCGCAGCCAGTTGCGCCTGCAATGCATCGCCGTCGCTGGCCTTGCCTGTAAAGCCCCCGAAGGGAGCGCTCATCAACACTACGGAACGAAATACATCCGGGCGTACCAAAGCGCAGATCGCGGCCAGGATGGATCCAAAGTCGTGGCCCACCAGGGCCTTTACTGTGGTTCGTTCGAGGGCATTGAGCAGGCCCAGTGTATCGAGCATCAGGTTGATCAGACGGTAATCACGCCATTGCCGGGAATCATCGCCATGCAGGTTCTGGGTACGACCGTAACCACGTTGATCCGGGGCAACGCAGTAGTAACCTGCGGCGGCAAGCACCGGGAGCACCTCACGCCAACTGTAGGCAAGTTCGGGAAAGCCGTGCAGGAGGAGGATACAGGGGCGCTGGGGATCGTTGTATCCTGACTCCAGGATATGCATGTCCAGGCCATTGCCATTGTTGACCAAACGGCTGCGGACGCCGGGTGGCAGTGGCGCATCCGGGGGTGGTGAGGGTGTTTCCACTAAATTTTAAAATCCTCTGGTCGTGGGTTTGCAGAACGCCTGCGCAGGTCACATCTTAACCTGGGAGCCTGTTGAGCTTCCAAGGTTAGTCCTGAAGTGAAACTGAGTGAGGCAGGCGGACCTGTACAGATGGCTACCTGTCAGAATCATAACTGCTGTGTGGCGAAGTGGCGGGGTGCAGTTAAACTGAGTCGCGCGCGACTATTGTGCTCGCCTCAGCCAAGGATTTGATTATCAATACGTCATCGGAAAAGGGCTCAAGGCCTGTGGTCGGCATCGCCTGGATGTTGCTGACGGGTGTTATGTTTGTCTGTGTGACGGGCATTGTCCGCTATCTTGGCTCAAATCTGCCGGCTATCGAAGCGGCCTTTATCCGCTATGCCTTCGGCGTGGTGTTGATTGCCCCAGTGCTGTTCCGGGTGCGGCGTCAGCTGCCCCGGGGGCGGGCTCTGGGGCTGAGTGTGCTGCGTGGCATGGTGCACGGGGTAGCGGTGATGTTGTGGTTTTACGCCATGGCCCGGATCCCAATCGCCGAGGTGACTGCCATCGGTTATACCGCGCCTATCTTTACTACTTTGGGCGCGGCGGTGTTTCTCGGTGAACGCCTGCATGCACGGCGTATCGCTGCTGTGGTCTTCGGCTTTATCGGTGTGCTGATCATTTTGCGGCCCGGTTTTGAGATCATCAAACTGGGCGCGCTGGCGCAGTTACTGGCAGCGCCCTTTTTCGCCGCCTCGTTTCTAATCGCCAAAAAACTCACCGAATCATTGGATCCATCGGTGATCGTGGCGATGCTGTCGGTGTTCACGACTGCGGCCCTGGTGCCGGGTACCATCGCCCAGTGGCAGCACCCAAGCCTTGTTGAACTGTTGTGGTTGTTCGCGACAGCGGTGTTCGCGACCCTGGGGCATTATACGCTGACCCGGGCCTTACAGGCCGCACCCATCACCCTGACCCAACCGATTTCGTATCTGCAATTGGTCTGGGCGACGTTGCTGGGTGTGATTGCGTTTGGTGAAGCGGTGGATGGCTGGGTCATTTTTGGTGCGGGTATCATCGTGATTGCCATCACCTATATTTCACATCGGGAAACAGTGGTTATGGCTGGGATCCGTACTGCGGTAGTGAGGACTCCGTCGATGAGCCATCTTGAAATCTCCGCTAACCATTCCACTGAAAAGGTCAAAGAAAGATGACAGATAACAAACCGAGTTTTGCCGTCTTTGGCAGTGGCGGCGTTGGCGGCTACTTTGGCGCCTGCCTGGCCCGGGCAGGATATGCCACCACTTTTATTGCCCGGGGTGAGCATCTGCAGGCAATGCGCCGCAGCGGATTACAGATTGAATCACCTCAGGAGCAGTTTGCCATCACACCCTGCGTGGCGACCGATCAACCCGAGGCGGTAGGTCCGGTCAATTTTGTATTGTTTACAGTGAAACTTTGGGACACCCGGGTAGCCGGGGCAGCCTGCCTGCCTTTGCTGGGTCCGGACACAGCGGTGGTGTCATTTCAAAACGGGGTGGATTCCGAGCAGGTACTGAGCGAGGTTCTGGGCCGGGAAGCCGTCATGGGCGGGGTCGCTGAGATTTCCGCTACCCTGGCCGGTCCCGGGCGGGTACAACGGTTCAGCCCGTTTGCACGATTACGGGTTGGTGAACTTGATGGTAATGCCACGCCGCGCGCGCAACAGTTGGTTACGGCCCTGGAACAGGCCGGGGTCGAGGTTTCAATGGAGGCGGATATTCAGCGCGCCGTGTGGAAGAAGTTCATGTTTTTGACCGGGCTTAGCGCCATCACTGCCCTGACCCGGAAATCAATCGGTCCGCTGCGTGAAGATGCCGATACCCGGGGTCTGTTGATCGACATCATGACCGAGGTGCTACGGGTTGCCCAGGCGCAGAAAATCCCCCTTAGCGAGGCGGATCTGCAGGCTTACCTGAAGTTTATCGATACTCTGCCGGTGCAGATGCGGGCTTCCATGGCCGTTGATCTGGAACGGGGTAATCGTCTTGAACTGGATGGATTGTCCGGAGCCGTGGTGCGTCTTGGCGGGCAGTCCGGCATTGCTGTGCCGGCGAACCGGTTTGTCTGTACCGCACTTAAACTCAGCGCCGGAGGTGGCTGCTAAGCGTTGTCGAGCCATGGAGCCGACTTGTCTTAGGTAACACCAGCGTTACGCTTCTACTCAATCTAGTGTCCGATTTAAACCTGGTTTAAGCCGATAGGATCTACTTTGTTGTGGCTTATCCTGGTCCAGGAAGCGGGTGAGTAATGGATTCTGAAACAAATAAAGCTGAGATTTATCAATAAGCTATAAAGGTGAACAGAGCATTGGCAAGTTCGTAATCACATCGGTTCGGCAATCATACCCTCGCCGATTCTGGACGCTGGCACGGCAAATGCTTGTGGTCCGGGTAGTGGCGGCGTTTGGAATGGCGGCGTCTTGAATTCAAAAAGGACGGGGATAATCGCCATGTCGCAAAAAGTCATTACCTTCGCAAAAAATAATACCTGGGTCTTTCTGGTTCTGGGACTCGTCATCCTGTCAACCATCGGCATATTGACGAGCTGAGCCAACCCCTGTTTCTACCCCGCTGTGGGGAATTGACTTGCGGCCGCTGAATGCGGCCGGGTCAGTTTTAACGAAGCTGAATTTTGCTCGCCTGATCGGCACTGGGAACGACAATCTGTGATTCCTGCTGTCGGCGCATTTCTTCGGCCTCGCGAAGCGTTTGCTGAACCCCTTCCTGAGCTGCAGCGGCAAAACCGTCAATGGCCTGACTGAGGTTATCCGCATTAATTTCAAAATTAATGGGCACAGGACCCATCTGGCTCCATAATTGTGTCTGGCCGATGAATAAACGTTGTCGGCTACTGTCCTCATCGCCTTCTCGGGTCACGGGTATCAGGCAACGGATGCTGCCGACTCGGCGATCCGTAAAACTTTCTTCACGGTACATATCCTTTGGATCAAGTTGCATTTCCGCTTCGCGGGGATCATTGGCCGGGCTCATGGGAGTCCTCCTGGTCGTGTGTTGAGTATCAAAATTAACGACCCCGGAAATTAACGACCCCTGGGTCATCCGGAGTACGACGGAGCGCGATCTTAGCCTGTTTCCCAGCCGGTGGATAATTTCGGTCGTGTAAACAGTGCTAGTGACAACAGACCCGTATAGAATACAGCAAATAATAAATAATAGATTAAAGCGAACTCAACAAGAGGTCGCCGTGTCCAATAATGGGAGGTAGGGGATGCGTTTAATAATGTTTGAGAAGGCAGGACAGTCGGCACTTGGGGCCCGTGTGGGTGATCATGCAGTCGATTTATCCGCATCTGTTCCGGCCTTGCCCGGCTCTGTGCAGGCCATGCTGGATGAAGGTGAACCGGCTTTGGAGCGAGTCAGGCTCGCGCTGACGGACAGCGATGGACTTCCAGTCCTGGACCCACAGCTTATTGGGTATTGCCCGCCGATTGCGCGACCTGGCAAGATTATCTGCCTGGGCTTGAATTATGCCGATCATGCCCAGGAAGGGGGGCACAAGGAGCTCCCCTATCCATCTTTTTTTATGCGTTCGGCAACCTCGCTGGTCGCCCACGGCAAGCCGATTATTCGGCCGCGGGTTTCGATCGAACTGGACTACGAGGCTGAACTGGTAGCAGTGGTTGGACGCCGTGCCCGGCACATGAGTCTGGACAATGCCTTGTCGGCCATTGCCGGTTATTCGATCTTCAATGATGCCTCTGTGCGTCAATACCAGATGTTGACCTCACAATGGACCGTCGGCAAAAACTTCGATGCCACCGGGGGCTTTGGTCCTGAATTCATCACTGCGGATGAGCTCCCTGAGGGTGCCAGCGGCTTGCACATCGAATCCCGGCTCAATGGCAAGGTGATGCAGCACTCAAACACAGCGAAGATGATGGTGGATGTGCGAAAAGCTGTGGTACTGCTGAGCGAATGCATGACGCTTGAAGCCGGCGATTTAATCGTCATGGGAACCCCCGCCGGAGTTGGACATGCACGCAATCCCCCGGTGTGGATGCGTGATGGTGATGTGTGTGAGGTTGAAATTGAGGGCCTCGGTATTTTACGCAACCCCATTCAGGACGAAGCCTGATTGGGCCTCGGTTGTGAGCGGTAAAAGGTACCATCGGTGAGCGGAGCGTTGCGTTGCTGGCACTGTGGAGCGGATTTGGCCTCCATCCCCTCGCCTCCCGGACGACGTGATGTATGTCCTGCCTGTGAAGCGGATTTACACGTTTGCCGCATGTGCCGGCAGATGGATATCACCTCGGCAAAATCTTGCCGGGAACCCACGGTAGAGGAAGTCATGGACAAACAGCGGGCAAATTTTTGTGATTTATTTGTCGCCGATACCGAGGCTTTTTCCCGGGATCCGCAGGCGGGTGCGCAGCAGGCGCGCGAGGATCTGGCCGCTTTGTTTGGTTTGCAAAATGAAGCGACGCCCAAGTCATCACGTCCGGATGCACAAGCGCTGCTGAAGCAGCGTGAGGACGAGGCACAGCGTTCGCGCCAGGCACTCGACGCTTTGTTTAACCGCGATAACGACTGATCCGGGAGATAGCCAGATGGGAGAATTCGAATACGAAAACAGCCGCCTGAATTTACCTTTTGTCGGCCATTGTACATTTGCGAAATCTCCTGTGTGCACGGACTGGAGCCAGATCGATGCGGATGTGGCGATATTAGGTGCGCCAAATGATATGGGCACCCAGTGGCGGCCTGGTGCACGCTTTGGGCCGCGGGGGATACGTGAAGCCTCGACGCTGTTCTCATTCGGCCATGGCGGTGCCTATGACAATGAATCCGATACACTGTATTTAACACCAGAAGAAGTGCGGATGGTTGATGTCGGGGATGTGGATATTGTGCATACGGATATGCAACGCAGCCATGCCAATACCCAGGCCGCAGTCGGCCAAATTCTCAAGTGTGGTGCAATGCCAGTGACATTGGGGGGCGATCACTCCATCCATGCCCCGGTGATAGCGGCCTTTGAGGGCAGGGGTCCCATTCACATCGTGCATTTCGATGCCCATCTGGATTTTGTTGATGAACGTCACGGGGTACGCTACGGGCATGGCAACCCGTTGCGGCGGGCATCGGAACTGGATCACATCTGCGGCATGACGCAACTGGGGATCCGCAACGTATCTTCGTCCAATCATTTGGATTACGACGCGGCCCGGCAGGCGGGTTCAGATATTCTCTCAGTACGTGATGTGCGCCGCTTGGGAACACAGGGCGTGCTGGAGCGGATTCCCGCAGGTGTAGATTATTACATCACCATTGATATTGATGGTTTTGATCCTTCTATCGCGCCGGGGACCGGAACACCGAGCCACGGTGGTTTCAGCTACTACGAGGTACTTGAAATCATCGAAGGAGTGGCCTGCAAGGGCGAGGTGGTGGGCATGGATTTGGTGGAAGTGGCCCCGCCCTACGATCCGGCTGGAATTACCTCGATTCTCGCTGCGCAGTTATTGTTGAATTCTGTCGGTTATATTTTTCATCAACGCGCCTTGCGTCGTGATGCGGTCAAGGATTCGAAAACGATATAATAATACAGGTGTTATTTCGAGTGCTGAAATGCAATATACGGTGTCTGTGCGCCGGTTTTCTGATATTGGCCTGGCTGGGTACTGATGTACAGGCGGCGAGCGTTGGGATCTGTGATATTCGTGTCGATCAGAGGATGTCAGTCTATCAGGTCATGGTTGATGACAAGGCCTATAAAGGCAAAGGGTATCTGACCTATGAGGACGCTTTGTCTTTGCGCAATGTGCTGCGCTCGAGCGGGATTTGCAAACGCCTGGCGGCGCCAAAAAATTGCAAAATCAAAACGCTGGCGGCTTTTGATTTTGGAATTTTCAGAGATGGCGTAAACTTTGATCGTTATGCACGGTTACGCACATTGAAGCAGGCCCGGGACTATATTCGGGCACTGATAAAGAACAAGCTCTGTCTGCCGGGTTAGGGTCCGCGGGAAAATCGGACGAATTATTGTTCTTGCCTGTATTTGCCTCATGCAACAGCGGCTTTTAACTCCCGCCTTCTGGCGTGCAAAATCCATTCGGTATAGCCATTCGGTTGTTGGCGGCCTTTGAACACAAGATCCAATGCAGCCTGAAAGGCGATGTTGTTGTCAAAGTCAGCGGCCAGTTTGCGGTAATCCGCATCGGATTGATTTTGCCGGTCGACGACAACTGCCATCTTGCGAAAGGCATCCTCGACCTGTTGTGTCGTGAGCAGGCCATGGTGCAACCAGTTGGCGATGTGTTGACTGGAGATACGTAATGTAGCGCGGTCTTCCATCAAGCCAACATCATGAATATCAGGCACTTTGGAGCATCCAACGCCGGAATTGATCCAGCGCACCACATAGCCAAGAATGCCCTGGGCGTTGTTTTCCAACTCGTTTTGAATTTCACCTTCACTGAGGTTTTGACCCGCTAACACGGGCAGGGTGAGAATATCGGCGAGGCAGGCGGGTTCGCGTTCGGAAATCTCACGTTGGCGTTCGGCAACATCGACCTCGTGGTAGTGCATGGCATGTAATGTTGCTGCGGTGGGGGAGGGCACCCAGGCCGTGTTGGCGCCGGCCATTGGGTGAGCGAATTTGGTGCTCATCATGTGCGCCATTTCATCTGGCGCTGCCCACATGCCTTTGCCGATCTGCGCCTTGCCCTGGAGACCGCAGGCCAGTCCGACATCGACGTTCCAGTCTTCGTAGGCGATGATCCAGGGTTCGGCTTTCATGGCCGTTTTACGCACCACCGGGCCGGCTTCCATGATGCTGTGAATTTCATCACCGGTGCGGTCAAGAAAACCGGTGTTGATGAAAATGACGCGCTCACTGGCCGCACCGATGCAGGCTTTGAGGTTGACTGTGGTGCGCCTTTCTTCGTCCATAATACCGATTTTGATGGTATTCGGCGCAAGCCCCAGCGCCTGTTCCACCCGGCCGAACAGTTCCACCGTGGCACGCACCTCCTGTGGCCCGTGCAGTTTTGGTTTGACAATGTAAATACTGCCGGTATAGCTGTTGCGGTATTGACCCTGGCCATCGAGATCGTGTTTGGCTGCCAGGCACGTGACCATGGCATCAAGAAAGCCTTCCGGTACAGGGTTGCCATTAGCGTCCAGAACCGCATCGGTATACATGTGCAGACCCACGTTGCGCACCAGCAACAAGCTACGTCCATGTAAGATCAATTCGTTGCCGTCCAGTGCTGTGTAGCTGCGATCAGGATTCAGGCGCCGCTGTATCTGTTGGCCGCCTTTGACCATGTCGGCGGATAAATCACCACGCATCAATCCCAACCAGTTGCGGTAAACCTTAATTTTGTCCTCGGTATCCACAGCGGCAACCGAATCCTCGCAATCCTGAATCGTGGTAATCGCTGATTCAAGAACCACATCGCAGATCCCTGCGCGATGATCTTTACCGACTTGATTCTCTGGATCGATGAGGAGGTCGATATGCAGACCATGGTGTCGCAACAGGACGCTGCACAGGCGTTCCCCGTGCAGGCGATAGCCGATAAAGTTTTCAGGAGCCTTGAGGGTCGTAACATGGCCATGAGACAGTTCAGCAACCAGTTGGCGTTGGCCGTCGGCGTTTTCCAACCGCAGTTCGGTTACATCCTGATGAGAGCCTTCCAGCAAAGGCACAGCCATGTCGAGAAATTCAGCGGCTCTGGCCATGACCAGCCTGCCGCGGACCGGATTGTAGTGTTGGCCTTTCTCAGCCCCTTCTTCTTCGCCGATGACATCTGTCCCGTAGAGGGCATCGTACAGACTCCCCCAGCGCGCATTGGCGGCGTTCAAGGCATAACGGGCATTATCCACAGGTACGACCAGTTGTGGCCCGGCAATATGGGCGATTTCAGCATCCACATTTTCTGTCGTGGCGCCGACGACTATGTCGTTGTCCTCCAGATAGCCGATCTCGCGCAGCATGTCCTGATAGTGTTGCGGATCGATATCCTGGCCTTTATTACGGCTGTGATAGGCATCAAGCTGTTGCTGGAGTTCGTTTCTTTTATCCAGTAATTCACGATTTTTCGATGCAAGATCTCTGACGATCGCGTCAAATGAGCTCCAGAAACCATGTCCGTCGAGGCCTGTTCCAACTGCGGCCTCCTCACTCACAAATTGATAAAGTTCCGGAGCGATGCGCAGGTCGCCGACTGATATGCGTTTGTTCATGATGTTCTCTTTAGATTGAATCAGGACACTTGTCCGTCCAGAAACCGCCCTCGCGACACACGCGGGGGAATGAGTCTGGACGGAAATTTATTCGTTTATGGCCTGTGGTGATGCCGTTAGTTGTGGCGGTTACATGTTAATTGGAATAATAGCCCACCATGCGGGAAAAATAAATCTCCGTTGCTGGAACTTATGAGGATGGTGGCTTTGGGTCGATCCGCCCCGGGTTCGCCAATAACCCGGATAAATCCTCTGCGGCTACGGGCCGGGCAAGTAAATATCCTTGTATCAATTGGATTCCAAACTCCTCCAGGGCTTGGTATTGCCATGCTCGTTCGGCGCCTTCGGCAATTATCTGGAGTCCCTGGGAGCGTGCCAAATCACGGATGAAACCAACGCTGTGCCGATCCCTGTCAAGACGTGTAACGAAAGATCGGTCGATTTTCAAAATATCGACAGGCAGTTGATGTAAAAACGTAGTGCTGCACGAAGAGGGGAGGGGCGGTTATCTGCGAATTGATTTTGCTGACCGTGCCGAGCGGAGGATTGAGCTCACCGCAGAAGAGGAAGTGGCTATTTTAGCGGCCTATAATTATGGCTTAACGAACATGGGTGAAGAGGAGATCCAGCAGCTTCATGCCGTACTCGCCAAACTGAAAGATCAGATTCACCCCTGAATAGAACATTATGAGCGTACCAATGGATCCACGCCGCCTGGTATTAAGGGTGGCGCTGGCGGCGGCAGAGTGGTTAAAAAAGCACGATCCGGATTCTGAAAAGTTTCACATGTGAAAATCTGAGGCGATTTCCGACTTTAATCAAATCAAAATCCGATACTTCGTGAGGTGATTAACTGCTATTATCGCCTCATGTGGATATGGAATCACCCAAATTGGCCTAATTATTCCTATGATGCCTCTGATTTCTCAGAGCGCGTCGATGCCTTTTATCGCTCCGCTGAACGCATTGCTGGCCAAGTCGAAGCCTTGTCTTCGAGCAACCAGGAGAATGCCGTGGTGGATCTCATGCTTTCCGAAGCGATCACCACAAGCGCTATCGAGGGCGAGAACCTGGACCGTGATTCGGTCCGTTCTTCTCTGCTTAACCTGGTAGGCCGCGAGATCGTCAGTGCTGGCAGTGATGACAAAGCCGCTGGCGCTGCCGCTCAGATTGTCGATGTCCGTCGAAACTGGGATCAGCCCTTAAGCCATGAAATGCTTGGCCGGTGGCAATCTATGGTTGTTGTCGAGCAATTCACCAGCAACGTCATGCGCGGCGCTTACCGGAACAGCCCTGAACCGATGCAGATTATCAGCGGTCGTTATATTGGCCAGCCGCATACCGTTCATTATGAAGCGCCGCCCACAAGCAAAGTGCCTGCTGAAATGGAACGCTTTCTTGATTGGTACAACAGCACCAGCCCAGTGACCGGCGACAATGAGGATCTTCCTGGCCCCGTTCGTGCTGCCGTAGCCCACGTGTGGTTTGAGAACATCCATCCGTTCGATGATGGCAATGGCAGAGTAGGGCGCGCTATTTCCGATCATGCGCTTTCTCAGTCCCTTGGCCGTCCGACTCTTGCTTGCCTGGCGACCGCTATCAACGATGATAGAAATAGTTACTACAGCGAACTTAAGAAGGTTGGTAAAGGCGAGATCAATCTAAGCAGCTTCCTGGACTACTTCACCCAAGCGGTGAACAGGGCCCAGGAGATCGCCAAGGCCGAGGTCGCTTTTGTTCTGGATAAAACCCGCTTTTATGACAGCTATGGCGATAAGTTGAACGAGCGCCAAGGCAAAGTCATAGCTCGAATTTTCAAGGAAGGCCGGACCGTGTTCAAAGGTGGTCTTTCGGCGAAGAACTACGTCTCTATCGCCAAGTGTTCACCGGCTACCGCTACCCGCGACTTGGTCGAGCTGCGCGATTTTGGCGCTATGGTCTCTCATGGCCAGGGCCGCAGCACACGCTATGTAATAGCGTTCCCAGAGCCGCAGCAGGCAGCTTTCTTAACCCGTGGATCTACACAAGGAGTTAAAACCTATGGAATTGAACCTTGCCCCTGATACCCCAGAACGGGAGTCTCTGGAAGAGAAAATAAGCGAACTCATGGAGTCCAATGACGTGCATTCTTCGCTGGTCGTGGAGAATGCAATCCGATCCGGCTGAGGATATCCGGATTGCTTTGATGGAGGTGGATAGGATGATGGATCGCATGCAGAAGCGGGCCGATGGCCCGTATGCCGAACTACACTCGCTGATCAAGGAAATTATTCGGCATAAAGAAAATGGTAATCTGCAGGAGGCAGAAAGCCTGTATCAGAGGATTGAACCACTCTCCAAGCAAATAGTGAGGTTGATTGGTATGCTGGAACAAAAGGCTTATGCCAGAGCTTTGTCTTCATCGGCTGAGTGACATCCTTGAAGGAACCAATGTCGACACTTGGGAGTGGAATGTACAGACCGGGGAAACCGTATTCAACGAATTGCGGAATTCTGGATGATAACTGACTCGACGAGTCAGGTCATATCAGATGGTCGATTCCAATAACAGGAGATAAAGAATGTTTAATGGTACGTATTCCGTAACCCGCTTCATTCCAAAAGTCTCTCGGTCGCTCTTGTCGTTTCTGGCGGCATGCATTCCCTGCCTGGGCGTGGCGACCACCACACAGGCCGAGGAAAAACACATGGCCTACATTGTTTCTGATATCCGGATTCCCTTCTGGGACATCATGAAGCGCGGGATCGAGCATCGTGCTGTCGCTCTGGGTTACCAACTCGATGTCTATAGCGCCAACAACGATGCCAAGCGGGAGATCAAGTTCGTCGCCAAGGCGATCAAGGACAAGGTTGATGGCATCATCATTTCACCAGCCAACTCCTCGGCGGCTGCCACCATCCTCCGGCTGGCAAAGAGATCGTAGATTCCAGTGGTGATCTCCGATATCGGTACCGAAGGAGGCGAATACGTCAGCTACATCGCCTCGGACAATTTCGAAGGTTCCTACCAACTCAGCAAGCTATTGATCAAGGCACTCCAGTCGCGGCAGTGGGACGAGGGAAGTGTCGACATTATCAGCATTCCCCAGAAGCGCGCATACTACGGCAAGGCGCGCACTGCGGGTATCATGGAGACCGAGGAGCACTTGAAACTGCTCAAGGTACTGGGCTGTGATATCGCGCAAGGCTATTTTTTCAGCAAACCCATGCCGGGTAGCGAACTGTTTAGCAGGATCGAAACGGATGACTGATCCTAAACCCATCGACTCAAAGGCCGCCATTGCACCCCTGTTGATCCTGCTCTCTCTATCCTTCATTCGTTGGCAGTATGGGGTATTGCTGTTTCACACACTAGCAGAACTATTTTCCGTGGTAGTGGGCATTCTTACGCTTGTTATCATCTGGCATACCCGTCGTTTTACCCACAATGATTTTCTTCTCTACCTTGGTATTGGCTATTTCTGGATTGCAGTACTGGATGCCTTGCACACCTTTACTGTCGAGGGAATGCCGTTTTTTAACATTACCGATATGGAAATAACAACCCATTTCTGGATCTATACCCGTTTCATAGAAGCGTTGTTGCTGTTATCCGCATCACTGTTCCTGAAAAAAAGACTGAATGCACAACTGATGTTTTCCACAGGTGCAGGCCTTGCCTTACTGGTAACTTGGGCATCATTTGTACTGGAAGAGCCGGTGATGCTGAATCCAGAGGGGCTGAGTGTATTCAAAATAGGTGCAGAATATTTAATCATGGCCATGCTCGGTATTGCGATCGTAGTCTATATCCGTCAAAGAGCACTAATGACGCATAAAGTACTCTATTTTTTGCTTGCCTCCCTGGCATTAACCATCTTTGCTGAACTCTCTTTCACCCTCTATACGAGTTTTCACGGCGTACCGTTTGTCATTGGGCATCTGTTTAAGTTCCTCTCATTCTGGATGATCTATCAGGCCGTCGTGCAGACGACATTAAATGAACCCTTTTCCGTTATGGCCAGGACATCAAGCAGTTATGATGCGATCCCCAACCCGGCTATTGTTGTGGACAACCAAGGTGTGATTTCACAGGTCAACCGAGCAGCGGAGAAAGGTAGTGGAAAATTGGCACAAGAACTCGTTCATCAACCAGTCCATTCGTATTTCCATCCCACCACTGTGACTGAAGAGAACTGTGAGTTATGCCAGGCCATAAAGCAGGGTAGGTCAATAGATGATGAGATGGTGTTATTTCCGCAATACGGACAGTGGTTTCTTGTTTCACTGGCACCGATCAATGTGTCGGATAAAGTCAGCGGAATGGTACAAACACTCACGAACATCACCGCGCGTAAACAGGCGGAAGAAGCCCTGTCACAGAGCAAGGCCATGTTCGAGTCGATCTTCAGCAGCATTCCTGACGCCATTGTCTATACCGATCTCGATCGCAACGTCATAGGCATCAATCACGCGTTCACCTCAATATTTGGCTACGATATGGATGATCTAACGGGACAAACGACATCGTTCTTCTATGAAAGCATCGAGGAGTACGAGCGTCAGGGGAGGATTCGATACCACCTGTCCGCAGCCGATAAAGAACAGCCATACGAGGTCAGTTACCGCAAAAAAGATGGAGCAATATTCCCCGGTGAGACACGCGGCACCTCGATCAAGACCGATAACGGCACCGTCATGGGTTTTATGGGCGTCATCCGCGACATCAGCGAGCGCAAGCAGGCAGAGGAAGCCATATCTCAATCCCAAGAAATCCTCACCACCATGCTTAATAGCATGGATTCAATAGTCTATATCGCTGATATGGAAACCTATGAAGTGCTGTTCATCAATAAATGTGGGAGCGATATCTTCGGTGACCTGACCGGAACAACATGTTGGAAGGGGATCCAAAATGGACGATCAGGTCCATGTTATTTTTGCACAAACGATAGGTTGATTGACGCCGATGGCAAGCCCACAGGCGTATATGTGTGGGAGTTCCAGAATACAATTACCAATCGATGGTTTGAGTGCCGGGATCAAGCTGTCCAATGGGTTGATGGCCGCACGGTGCGCATGGAAATTGCCACTGACATTACCGAGCGCAGGCAGGTGGAAAAAACACTTGAAAAGTTTTTTGAGCAGCCAATCAACCTTCATTTAATCGCTCAACTGGATGGCTTGATCCTGAGAACTAACCGGTGTTGGGAGAATACACTTGGCTATTCAAAAAATGAGCTTGAGGGTTGTGTATTCCTTGATCTGGTACACCCCGATGACCAGGCTTCAACTCTGGGTGAAATGAAAAAGCTCGGTAAAGGAATCACCACTTTTTACTTCGAGAACCGCTATCGGCACAAAAACGGCGAGTATCGACTGCTGGCATGGTCGGCATTGGCGTCCACGGAAGAACAGTTAATCTATGCTGTTGCCAACGATAT
>CAZAWX010000080.1:0-14939 GCA_964488985.1 uncultured Ectothiorhodospiraceae bacterium | reverse complement strand
TTCCAAGCCTATCGAAGTGAGCCTGAAGCCGCTCCAGCCAAGGGTTCAATTCTTCTGGTGCAGGAAATATTCGGTGTTAACAGCCACATAAAAGGTGTTTGTGATGACTATGCGAGCCTGGGCTATGAGGTGTTGGCGCCGGCTTTGTTTGATCGAGTCGAACCGGGAATTGAACTCGGGTATACACTTGAAGACGTGGCCCGGGGCAGGGAAATTCGCGGGCAATTAGGATGGGACAGTGCTCTGCTGGATCTTGCCGCCGGGATAGCCGCCTTGTCGCAACCAGTCGTCAGTATCGGCTATTGTTGGGGCGGATCACTATCCTGGTTGTGTGCCACCCGCCTTGGAGTTGCTGCTGCAGTATGTTACTACGGCGGACAGATCACCGATTTTCTTGAAGAACAACCACACTGCCCGGTGTTACTGCATTTTGGTGAAAGCGATGCCTCGATCCCCTTGCGATCGGTTGAAAAGCTTCGTGCATGCCAACCGGAACTGCCCCTTCACACCTATCCGGCCGGACACGGATTTAACTGTGAACAACGTGGCAGCTACCACGCACAAAGTGCGCAACTGGCCAAGCAAAGAACGTTGGACTTTATTGCCGCTTCAATCGGTGAGTGAATCAAGCGGTCGAGGTTTTTCGATGCCGAAACCCTGGGTAAATTCCCCTGGGCAAATTCTCCTGGGCAAAAGCCCCTGGGCAAAAACAATTCCCAACTCGGCGAGTTGAGTAATGGTTGCGCTGTCCCGAACATAATACGTCTTGGTTAGTATCAGTATTTTGCACCTGCCCGTTTAAGTCGCTGTTACCCTGAGTGTTAACAACGGGTGACGCCAATAGCTGGACTGGAATCATCCGTTCAGCCAGGGTGTTGCACAGAAATAAGGAAATTGATGATGTCTGAATATCGTATCGCAGTGATCCCGGGGGATGGGATTGGGGAAGAGGTTGTGCCGGAAGGACAACGGGTGCTCGAAGCCGTCGCCAAACGCTACGCATTAAAATTTGACTGGTTTGAGTTGCCCTGGAGTTGTGCGTATTACCAAAAGACAGGCGCCATGATGCCGGAAGATGGACTC
Source organism: uncultured Ectothiorhodospiraceae bacterium (assembly GCA_964488985.1). GTDB lineage: Bacteria > Pseudomonadota > Gammaproteobacteria > HK1 > HK1 > CAZAWX01. Next base: position 13,856 of record CAZAWX010000080.1, on the reverse strand, counting down.
GAACAGATTCGCAATACAGACGCAATCTATCTTGGCGCCGTTGGCTTCCCGGGGGTTCCGGATCATGTTTCTTTGTGGGGGCTGTTGATTCCCATTCGACGCAGTTTCCAGCAATATGTGGGTTTACGCCCCATCCGCCTGTTTCCTGGAATTTCCTCACCCTTACGTGGACGTGATGTTGGGGATATCGATTTTTACGTGGTTCGGGAAAACAACGAAGGTGAATATTCGGAAATCGGCGGCCGTCTGTACGCTGGAACCGAGCAGGAACTGGCAATTCAGGAAAATATTTTCACCCGTAAAGGTGTGGATCGGATTATTGATTATGCTTTTAAACTGGCCAGGAAAAGACCGAAAAAGCATGTTACCTCGGCGACCAAATCGAATGGCATCATCCACACCATGCCGTTTTGGGATGAGCGCTTTGAAGTGATCGCCGGACAATACCCCGATATTCGTACCGACCGTTACCACATCGATATTTTGACGGCTAATTTTGTCCTCCATCCGGACTGGTTCGATGTTGTGGTTGGCAGTAATCTGTTCGGCGACATTCTCTCGGACTTGGGCCCTGCCGTGGCCGGCACGATCGGTATTGCGCCGTCCGCGAACATCAATCCGGAGCGCGAATTTCCATCCATGTTTGAACCCGTGCATGGTTCCGCCCCGGATATTGCCGGGCGTGGTATCGCCAATCCCATTGGCCAAATCTGGTCTGGCGCGATGCTCCTCGACCACCTTGGCCATCCCCAGGCAGCGAGGTCTATCGAAAAGGCGATTGAGCACGTCATCCAGGAGGGCAAAGCCTTGACGCCGGACATGGGTGGTACGGCGGATACAAAGATCCTGGGCAAGGCAATCGCTGAAGCTGTGGAGTAGGTTCACTGAAAGATCATCAGGTCCCAGGGTGAGCGCGAACCTGTCTGTGGGGGTGACGGCGCTGGTATTGCTTGCCGCATTACTGCATGCAGGTTGGAATGCAGGGGTCAAGCTGGGCAGTGACCGACTGGTGGTGTTGGCGCTCATCAATGGTGTCGGCGGCGCCGGGGCATTGTTGTTGTTGCCGTTTGTGCCATTCCCTGCAGAAGCTGCCTGGCCATTTATTATGATATCTGTAATATTACACAGTGGTTACTATTTCTTTTTGATCCAGCAATACCGTGTGGGCGACTTAAGCCATGTTTACCCGCTTGCCCGGGGGCTGTCGCCGTTATTGATTGCCTTCGGCGCAGTTCTCAGTGCAGGTGAAACCTATTCCACTGTGGCCTCACTGGGACTGGCGCTTGCCTGTACAGGCACCATGAGTCTGGCATTCGAATCGGGGCTGCCCTGGCGCGCAGATTCGCGGCCTGTGATCTATGCCATGGGGACAGCTGGATTCATCGCGGCTTATACCCTGATCGATGGTAGTGGCGTGCGAGTGTCTGATTCTGCACTGGCGTATATCGTCTGGTTGTATGCCTTGGATGGGATTCCGATTGTCTGTTTTGCACTGTTGTCGCGACGTCGTAAATTTGTCCGCAGCCTGCGCAGGAATTGGCTGAAAAGCCTGTTCGGCGGTGGGATGCAGGCCGGGGCCTACGGTATCGTTATCTGGGCAATGGGGCAGGGGCCAATGGCTCAGGTTTCAGCTTTACGTGAAAGCAGCGTGGTGTTTGCGGTATTAATCGGGGTATGGTTGCTGAAGGAGCCGTTCGGGACCTACCGTTTGGCAGCATCATCTTTGGTAGCGGGAGGTTTGATACTGTTCAATAGTAACGGTGGATGATGGCCCGAAGGCGGCTTGCCAGATTGCGCAGTTATTTTGCGGCGGACCCTTAGCTTGGAAAATCTCCCGGGACCGGGAAATTGAAAATGTCGACGGTGCTCTCGCCTGCCTCGAGACGGCTGATGACAGAGACTTCCTTGGCCATTCGTTGACGGCAGCGTTCGATGAGTCCTGGCCGCTGGTCGTCGCTAATGACAGCGACGCCATCGTCATCAGCGACGATTAAATCACCGCAATCAACACGCTTGCCAGCGCACAGGATGGGGCCATTCACTTCACCGCCAAAGCCTTTGTGGGGGCCATTGGGAACCACGGCCCGACAATAAACACTGATCTCTGAGGCGACGAGTTCGGCGCTGTCACGTACCGCGCCATCAATCACGACGGCGCGCACACCGCGCGCTTTTGCCGCCAGGGTTAGAATCCCGCCCCAAAGTGCGGTATCGGTAAATCCCTTACCATCGATCACCAGGGCGCAACCGGGCCAGGCCACGGTCAAGGCATAATGAATGGCGGCATTGTCCCCGACCATGCACGCAACGGTCAGTGCCTGGGCGGCAAAGCCGCTGTTGGCCCGAAGTGGACTGATGGCAGCCGCCATGGCCCCGTTGCGATTGAGTTCATCGCTGATGATGGCGGTTGGAATGTGTGACCATGCCTCGAGTGTTGCTGAATCCAGCACTGCGGTTGGTCCTTCATGTAGGGTCAGGGCCATTTTTCAGTACTCAGGCGTCTGGTCTGCGAATAGTTTCATCTTCACCACTGGGTTCATGGTCGGCTGTATCGCTATCCTCGCGAATCTGTGTGACATCTTCATCATCATCTTCTTCATCCACCAAATCGCCGGTGCGTTCCGCAAACTCGGTTTGCGACATCATGGTCCGATCAGTTTCCATCATGTCCAGAATGACAAATTCAAATTCGTGTTTGTGAAAACGCAGGCGATCACCGTGTTTCAGGCGCGTCGAAGTTTCAATTCGCTTGTTGTTGACGAAGCTCCCATTAAGACTGTTTTGATCCGCTACCCAAAAGGAATATTCCCGATATTCGATTAAGGCGTGACGGCGGCCGATGGTGGATTCGTCGATAACAATGTAATTCGCTGCCTGGGGATCCGTACCCTGCAGGCGGCCGATGATGGTGGGTTTTTCACCTAGTTCATAACTGTTTTTGCCGGTGACATTGGCCACATCGTTTAGGAACGCCTTCGGCATCAGCGCGTCGGCAGCAGTCTTTGCCGGGGCCGATTTGCGTTTGATCAGGAACAGTACGATGGCAATTAATGCCAGCAACAAACCGGCAGCGCCCGCGAGCATGGCGACAGGAAAATTCTGCGTTGTTTCAGCCGCAGTGGCAGGTTGTGGTGTCACCGCAGACTCACTGGCTGCGCTGCCGTCAACTGGCGCTGGTGTCGCGGTGCCAGCAGCCGTCGGTTCAGGGGTGACACCGGTGCTTTCCGGTGTTGCCTCGTCGGCGCTTTGAGTCTGCTCAGGCGCAGGCGTTGATTCGGGCAACGTTGTCGAATTATCCGTAATTTCTGGTAAGGCACTCTCCGGCAATGTGGATTCTGGAAGGGCGGGAAGCGTTGCTTCAGGTAGTGTCGTTTCGGGCAGTGTCGTTTCGGGCAGCGCACCGGCATCCGTGGACGTTTCAGGTAGAGCAGAATCCGCTTCAGGCAAGCTGTTATCTGTCGTTACCGGTTCTGGGCTGGTTGTGGTTGGTTCCTGTGTGTCAACCTGTACGGCTTCGGTTTGGACGGGCGTTGGCGATTGGGGAACGCTGGGTGCTGCAACGGTGGTAGTTTGCGGTGACAGGGTGCCGAGAATTGAAGTGAAGACACTCTCGATTTCCGCAGCATCAGCGGCGCGATAATATTCACCTCCGGTTCTACTGGAGAGGGTCTGAATGAGCTCGAAATCAGCGTTGTCGGTATAGGCAATACCATAGATTCGTATCTGATATTTGGCCGCTTCATCAACCAGTGTGGTTTTCATCCAGCGGGCTTTTTCCACATCGCCCTCATCAAAACCATCCTTGCCAACATCAACGATGCCATCGGTCATGAAAATAATGGATTTTTGTGAGTTGGGTCTGCCCTTGGTGCGCAATTCGTAAGTTGATTTTTCCAACGCCGCTGGACTGTTGGTCAACAGTCCGCGGTAATCGAGTGCATCCAAAGCCGTGAGGAAATCCTGGCGCGTGGCATCGTTAAGTTGCGTCAACGGCATCAGTTGTCGCACATTCTGATCAAACATGATGATGGCGACCTGTACATCACCTTTGAGTCCATTGATGAAGGTCGTCACCGCAACCCGAGTTAAAAAGTCCGGATCATTTTTCCGCATGCTGCCCGAGTTATCGAGCATCAACACGATATCCTGTGGTGGCTGAGCCTGGGCTGAGGGGTTTGAACCGAGCAGTAAAAATACTGCACAGACGATAATTACTGTGGCTTGCGAGCGCAGCACAGTGGCATAAACATATTTAATGAACTGGTATCCGGCCATTTTATTATTTGCTTAATTCGTTAATGTTCGAGCCCCAATTTCTGCCCACAAACACTAGCATACATTATAGTAATACCCGGCATTTGCATTTTACCAAGGAGTAGTTCGTTGAATTTGAACACACAACCCTTCGCCTCGCGACGTTCCCCGGTATTCTCGACCAATGGGATGGTCGGCACAAGTCAGCCGCTGGCGGCTCAGGCCGGAATTGAAATGCTGCAACAGGGCGGCACGGCTGTGGATGCGGCAATTGCAACGGCTGCGGCCTTAACTGTCCTGGAGCCCACCTCCAATGGTCTTGGCTCCGACGCCTTTGCCCTGATCTGGGATGGGCAGCAACTCCAGGGTATCAATGCCTCAGGGCGGTGGCCGCAGAACTGGGACGTGGAGGCTTTACGGGCTAAACACGGCAATGAGTTCCCGCAGCGTGGCTGGCCCAGTGTGACGGTGCCCGGGGCGATTGCCATGTGGGACGATTTAAGCCGCCGATATGGACGATTAGACGTCGCGCAATTATTGGCGCCGGCCATCCGTTATGCCGAACAGGGCTTTCCCGTTTCACCGGTTATCGCCGAACTCTGGCGGCGTGCTGCGGATGTATTTGACCCGTCGCTGGATCCGCAATTTACCAACTGGCGGACGTATTTTACCCACGATGACAAGGCTCCGGTTGCCGGCCAGTTATGGCGAAGTCCTGGTCATGCCGCGTGTTTGCACGGTCTGGCCGCGCGTGGGTTAAGGGATTTTTATGACGGTGAGATTGCCGCTGAACTGGCGGCATTTGCTGCGCGCACCGGAGGCATGCTCAGCGGCGAAGATTTAGCTGCGCACCACAGTGAGTGGGTCACCCCCATCTCAACGCAGTATGGCGAACTGGAGATCTTTGAAATCCCACCCAATGGTCAGGGGATTACCGCATTGCAGGCCCTGGCCATGCTCAACGGAACTGGCCAGGAGGCATTGCCGGCGTTGCATGAACGGGCCGTGCACCGGCAAATTGAGGCGATGAAATTGGCTTTTGCCGACGCTTACCAACACGTTGCGGACCCATCCCGGGTTGCGGTTCCGAGTCAGGGCATGCTTGATCCTGACTATATTGCCACTCGCCGTGCATTGATTTCTGAGCGGGCCCGCCAGCCTGAACCTGGAACTCCGCCCAAGGGGGGCACGGTGTATCTGTGTGCAGTTGATCGGGACGGCATGATGGTGAGTTTCATCCAGTCCAACTACAACGGCTTTGGTAGCGGTCTGGTGTTGCCTGAACTGGGGCTTTCCCTGCAGAACCGTGGTTCAGGATTTGTTCTCGATCCGGCCCATCCGAATGTGGCCGCCCCGGGCAAAAGACCCCGGCATACGATTATTCCCAGCTTTTTGTTCAAGTCCGGTAAACCACTTGGACCCTTTGGTGTGATGGGCGGCGAGATGCAACCCCAAGGCCACCTGCAGGTTGCCGCCGCCTTGAATGACTATGAGTTTAATCCCCAGGCAGCCCTGGATATGCCCCGTTGGCAATGGCGTGAAGGGCTGACAGTGGAATTGGAACCCGGTACCGACCCGGCCCTGGTCAAGGCGCTGCAAGATCGCGGCCATGACATAAATGTGATGGCGGATTCTATTGGTTTCGGCCGCGGACAGGTGATTTGCAGGCTTGATTCCGGTGTTTACGTCGGTGGCAGTGAACCCCGTGCCGACGGCATGATGATTGGCTGTTAACCTGCATTCATGAATAATGCAGGTTCATAGGTTAAGAATGTAAGCGGTCGTGAATGCTTAGTGCTCGGGACAAACACTGTGCCATGTGGATGGATTTGAATCGTTTTTTTTGGCTCAGGCCGGACGCATCGGGCCGCTGAGGCCATGCAGGCGCCGGTACAGATTCATGATGATACCGGCGGTGGCCCCCCAGATACGCCGCTGGCGATACTCGATATAATAATAGCGCCGTTCCTTGCCGTTGTAGTTGCGTTGGCCGATGTGCTGGTTTTGCGGGTCGAGCAGGTAAGTGAGCGGAACCTCGAAGGACGCAGCGACTTCAAAATCGTCCAGGGCCAGGGTAAACCCCGGCGTGACGAGGCTGACGACCGGGGTGACCAGAAAACCAGTGACAGTTTCATAATCATCGAGCAGTCCAAGGGGATCGATATAGCCGGCACCAAGGCCGATTTCTTCCTCGGTCTCGCGCAGTGCCGTGGCAATAGGGCCTTGGTCCTGTGGCTCACTGCGGCCACCGGGAAAACTGACCTGCCCGGGATGATGTTTGAGATGATCGGTGCGTTGCGTGAACAGAACGTTGATGCCGTCAGCGTGTGCCACCAGTGGCACCAGCACCGCCGCCGCCTGTAACGACTGTGGTGTTTGCGCCTTGCCGAGCAAATCATAATCGCTATGGCGGGGCTCATGACTGGCACTGAGTCCCGCTTTTGCCTGCAGGGGTTTGAGGCTCCGGCGCAGGTGTTGCAAATTGTCATTGGCGGATAAATTCATGTCGGGATATTCTTACAGGGTTATAAATTCCACTTGAAACCGTGCATGGTACATGGTCCCCGGGCGGGGCAGATGTTAACGTTTGCCCCGCTACAGTGACGACGAGCAGACAATGGATACAACACAGCAGCCCGCTAACCTGGATCATAACCGTCTCTTGACGCGACTGGCGGAAAATATTTCCGGCGTTGTGAAGGGACAGGCAGAAGCGGTACGTTTGTTGCTGGCAGCGCTTGCTGCCGGTGGCCATGTGCTTATCGAGGATGTTCCTGGAACTGGTAAAACAACCTTGGCCAAGGCTCTGGCCCGTTCAGTGGCCGTGGAGTTTCAGCGAATTCAGTGTACTCCGGATCTGCTGCCAGCGGATATTCTTGGCGTGTCCATTTTCAATCAGAAACGCCAGGAGTTTGAATTTCATCCAGGCCCGGTATTTTGCAATGTCCTGCTGGCCGATGAGATCAACCGTGCCACGCCACGAACGCAGTCGGCGTTGCTGGAAGCCATGGCCGAGCAGCAAGTCAGTATTGACCGCGAAACCCGCCCCCTGGCCGGATTGTTTTTTGTCATCGCGACACAAAACCCGATTGAATTTGAAGGCACCTACCCATTGCCGGAAGCCCAGATGGATAGATTCGCAATGCGCTTCACCCTTGGCTACGTCGGTAAAGAGCAGGAAATTGCTATTCTTTCGGCGCATCAGCAATCCGATCCGATTGCCAATCTGGACAGTGTGGCCGCACCGGAAGAACTCGCCGCGTTGCAAAGTGCCGTGTGTGGGCAGGCCATCAGTGAAACACTGAAAAAATATATCGTCACTATCGTGGAGGCGACACGCAATGCTGATGGGGTGCGTCTTGGTGCGAGTCCACGGGCTTCATTGGCATTAATGAAATGCGCCCAGGCGTTGGCCTTGATCGATGGCCTGGATTTTGTCTTACCCGATCATGTCCATGAACTGGCGGTTCCAGTGCTGGCCCATCGTTTGTTGCTGGACCGGGAGGCACATTTTTCAGGCCTTAGCGCAGAGGGTATCATCACCGATCTGCTTGAGCAGGTACCGGCGCCGGCCTGAGGGGCTGTGAATGCACATCACGCTGCGCAGCAAAATTCGTGTTCGCCTGTTTGTCAAAGTTCACAGGCTTGACCGCTGGATTAAAGACCGTTTTACGCCGATGGGCCGGGCGCTGTTGGGTTCGCTGGTGGCGGTTGGGCTATTCTCACTCAATCCGCGACTGACCCAGGCCTGGTTACTGGCGATTGTCTTGTTAACCGTGATCCTCGTTGCCGTGATACAGGCACCGTGGTTTCGTCCGGCCCTGCGTATCCGGCGTCAACTGCCTGCTTACGCTACGGTCGGTCATCCGTTGCTGTACTCAATCACACTTGAGAACCGCTCAAAATGGGATCTGCCGAGCGTGCAGGTACTGGAAAAAGCCCCCCGGCTGCGGTTTCGTGATTTGCTTCAAAGTACTGCCGGACCTGGTGGCGTGGCCATTTTTAAGTTCGCCAGCGGCTATCCGCAGTTTGTCAGGTTAATACGCCTGCGAGATGGATTTCGCGCTGAACGCAGTGAATGTGACGGGCTTGGGGAAGGTGATGCCCGGCGCTTGAGCCTGCGTATTGCACCCTTGCGACGTGGCTATCTGCAGTTATCGCGCCTGTGCCTGGAGCGAATTGATCCATTAGGTGTATTCCGGGCCTGGTACGAGATTCCTGGTAGCGATCAGGTATTAGTGTTGCCACGGCGTTACCCCTTGCTGTGGCGGGACGACTCCGGGCGTAACCGCCGCCAGGGCAGTGGCCGGGCCCAGTCCAGTGCTACCGGTGGCAGTGTTGATTTCGCCCGCCTGCGCGAGTACCGCCAGGGCGATCCCATTCGTCACATTCACTGGCGTGCCTGGGCCCACCTGGGGACCCCGGTGGTGATGGAATTTCACCAACAAACCCCGGGCCGCAGCGCATTGATTCTGGACACCTTTCCCTGTGCCATAACGGATGCCACTGTTGAGGCAAGCCACTTTGAGGAGGCCGTCAGCGTAGCGGCATCATTTTGTGGCGATACTCATTGGTGTAATGGGCGCCTGGAATTGCTGTTACTCGGCGAGCAGACCGTACATCTGGGCAGCGGGCCGCAGGGCTCGAATCTGGGGTTTGGCGTGGACGCCATGCTCGAAGCCCTGGCCTGCGTGCAGCCTGCTCCCGGGCAAAGCCCGGAACGACTTGTGCATTTGGCGCGCAGGGAGTTGGCCGGGGTCGAACAATGTATCTGTGTTCTGTGCGATTTCGACGAATCCCGTCAGGCACTGTTGCGGGATCTGCAGGTCCAGAACATCAGTGTGTTGGTGCTGGTGGTTCATGCTCAGGCCCAGGCCCGTATTGATCAGGCCCTGATGGATCAGAGTGGAGAGCTGAAGATTATGCCGCAACAGGTTGTGGCTATTGTCCCCGGGCAGGCGGCCCAGGTGCTGGCACAACTGCCGACTGTGCAACGCCTTGGAATCGCCTCAGGTCATGGTTGAGGCGCACAGCCAGGCAGTCGTTTTGCGGATCCCGCCGTTGCTGCTGGGGTTGGCTACCTTATTATGGGGCAGCCAGCAGATGGCGCTGACCTATGCCGTGGTTATGGCGGCGGTGATTGAATTTGCCCGCTATGCACGCTTTGCCTGGGACTTCAGCGATCGGGATTTTCACCGTCTTGCCGATCTCAGCACGATCGGTCTGTTGTTGTTGGTGGTCGTGGAATTTTCAGATCACGGTTTAAGCGGTATATATGGCGTCCTGCGCTGGTTTCCGGTGGTCCTGCTCGGGTTAGTGCTGGGGCAGTGTTACAGTACGCGTGGCGCAGTGAAACTCAGTGCTTTGTTTCTGTCCGTGCGTTTTGCCTTGATTCGCGGCCGCATAAAGGATCCGGGACAGTTGGACATGCGGGTTCCTTACCTGGTGGCCTGTCTGTTGTCGGCGAGTACAGGCCCGCAGCGCAATGTTGTGGTGGTGCCTCTGGCTGCGCTTACGCTGGTGTGGCTATTGCTGGCGAACCGCCCACTGGTCCGTTCGAAAACTGCCGTTGTGCTCAGTCTCGGCGCCTGCGTGGTCGTAGCGTTGCTGGCGCAGCACGGTGTGACTTTGGCCCGGCGGGCAATCGAGCCGTTCGTTATGGAAATGGTCCGCGACAGGTTGCGTTACTGGCGCGACCCATTCCGTCAGCAAACAGCGATTGGCGATATTGGTGAATTGAAGGTGTCCAACCGCATCGTCTTGAGAGTGGAAGTCCCGCCTGGCACCTCGCCTCCACAGTTGTTGCGTGAAGCAAGTTATACGCAATACAACAACAGCGTGTGGTTTGCCAGAGATCGCACCTTTACTAACCTCGAGTCCAAAGCGGTGGGAACCCGCTGGGACCTGGCTGGATCGCGGCAACCGTTCAAGGTCATTACCATCTCGCGCAGTCTGTATCGCAACCGCGGCATGCTGGCACTGCCCAATGGCAGTTTTCGGATTGATGATTTGCCGGTGGAAGAGTTGAAACAAAACAAAACCGGCGCCGTCAAGGTGGTCAACGGCCCGGATCTTATTCGCTATCAAGTGCGCTATAACGAACGTTACAGCACGGATGCAGCGCCGGGATCGGACGATTTGCTGGTGCCTGAACGTCTGCGCAAAGGCTTGCGAAACTGGCTTTTCGAACAGCAGTTGCCGGGCAAATCAAAAGCAGAATTTTTAGTTAAACTGCGTGGCGTGTTTAATCATAAATTCCGCTATAGCCTGAAACTTCGAGGCCGCCGTTTGCTAAGCAATCCGGTTCTTGACTTTCTGCAGCACTCCCGCAGCGGCCACTGTGAGTATTTTGCCACGGCGACGGTGTTGTTACTGCGTACTGCGGGTATTCCCGCGCGTTATGCCAGCGGCTTTATGGTGAATGAATACAGTTCATTGGAAGAGCGCTATCTGGTCCGGCGTCGTCAGGCACATAGTTGGGCGCAAGTTTGGTTGCAGGGCCGCTGGCATGATTTCGACACGACACCGTCGGTGTGGTTCGAGGCGGAACAGCAAAAGGCCCCCTGGTGGCAATCAAGTTATGACCTGGTGTCGATGTGGGCGCACGCCTGGTCCTTGTGGCGTCTGACTGGGGACGACGGCAAAGGCAACAGTCCGCTGGTGTGGCTATTACCGGTATTGGTCGTCATCTTGATCTGGCGGGTGTCCAAAAGTCGGCGGATCCGCCGTGATAAAGACGCCGCGCCGGTGCAGATCAGTGACGATGAAGTCAGCGAAACGGATACCGGTTTCAGTCAGATTGAGCAGGCCGTGGCGCGGCGTCGCGGGCGGCGCCCCCCTGGATTGCCGGAAGGGTTATGGCTGCGGGCGTTGTTGGTGCAGCAACCTCAGCCGGATCTGGATATGGTTTATCAACAGATTCTGCCGTTATATCAGCGCCTTCGCTTCCACCCCGGTGGGCTAAATCCACAGCAACGTCGTGATCTGAATCAATTGATTAGTGATTGGTTGGCCAGGTTTGCCGAAAAATTGTCCTAGTTGTGAAATGCATCACACAGTTTGCCAGGGAATGTGACGTGTTAGGCAGACTGGAATCAGGAATTTAAGGATACTGAAATCGTTCATTGAGGGGGCTGGCGCTATGCTAGGCGGTAGTTCCCACAGTTACGACCAGAAGCTTGTTTTTAATCTCCTTCCCCTTTGGATTGGCCGCCCGTATCCCGGGCGGCTTTTTTATGCACGGATTATGGACTGTTCATAGGTTCGTTCTTAAGCGCAACCGAAGTGGAATCGATGGCTATTGGTCCCGGAAGACGCCGTGAATCCGTCCCTGGGGGCTTGGATGTGGCATCCGAAGCCACATACACTTCCTCCACCAACACCCATCGATTTCACATTGTTGCGCTTAAGAACGAACCTATGATGGACTGTTAGACTTAGACCCCTATGCATAATTTTCCGGCCATAAAATGGATTGTTCCGCTACTGTGTCTGCCATCGCTGGCAACGGCCGACGTATTTTTATTTCGCGGGGATTTTATTTATATTTTGCCGAGGGATATCAGCGAGCAACTGTCGCGCCATGAAAGCCGTCCCGCTTGGCGGTTGTTTCCTGAACACACCCGCTATATCGATGGCAACAAGGATGGCAAAGATGATTTTGTCGCCATCGCAGTGGGGTCGAACCGTGGCTACGGCATGCAGATCCGCTACCGGTTACGTTACTCTCAAGCCGGGAAGCGCAAACTCGGGCGTTGGTACTGGTGTGTCATCACGGATACAAACGGGGATATCGTCTTTGAGAAATTTAATCGCTTGGCAGGGCATGGGGCGGCTGCGCCGAAGTAGCGAAAATCTCAATGGCGGCTTCGCGACTGGGTGCGTTGCAGATCATTTGCGGGCTGTGGTGTAAATTCCAAATCCAGTTCCCATTGCCCGGCCTGGACCGCATCTTTGAGTAATTTTACCAGCGAGTGCAGCAGTAGATCATTGAGCTGCAGCTCGATTCCCTGGCCCTGTAACGGGTGCATGGCCAGTAAAGTTTGATTGTCATCTTGTCTAAGACATTGTATTCGCGCCAGCACCGTGGGTTCAACGCCCAGGGGCGTTTGCAGTTTTTCTGCTTGAAATTGTGTTTTAAAATCACTATCCGCCATTGCAGCCTCGTGCTGGAAGGCCAGCACGGCGGATTTTGCATCGGGCTCAGTCTGGGTGGCGACATGGGTACTTTGCAGTAAGCTGCGGGTGAGTGCCGGCCACAGTAATTTTGCATAACGGCGGGTAATCCAGAAGCGGAACTCGCTCTGATCGGTGGTGCTGATGCGCAACAGCGCCCGGTCTTCAACAGGGACGTAGGCAAGTTGAATTTGATGAAGTTGAGTCATTTAAATAAGTCGGGGGCAGTTCGATGTGCTGTCCAGTATGTTGTTTCACACATCCAGCTTACGGGTATTGGCCCGCAGGTTGCAATCGGATGACGCCGCAGCAGCGCTATGACAAGGCCCTCGATAAGGGGGATCTGATCGCCGATCCGGGCCAGGCTCGGTTTGTGGCTGTGTTAAACCAACTCCACGCAGTATTATGTGACGGGCACCAGGGCCACACGCTGGGTTGGCTCGAACGACTGGCACGGCAACTCGGGATTGCCCAGGGGCCACAGCCTGTCACCGGCATCTATGTCTGGGGAGGTGTTGGACGTGGGAAAACGCTGTTGGTGGACAGCTTTTATGACACCCTGACATTTGAGAATAAATTACGTATCCATTTTCATGATTTCATGCAGCAGGTTCACGCCAGTCTGAAGCAGTTGGGTCGGCGCAAGGATCCTTTGGCGCAGGTTGCGGCGGATTTGGCCGGTCGGGCCCGAGTGCTGTGTTTTGATGAGTTCCATGTGGCTGATATTGCCGATGCGATGATCCTGGGGCGCCTGTTCAGGTCGTTGTTTGAAAAAGGCGTGGTGTTGGTTGCTACCTCAAATAACGCTCCGGAAGAACTATATGTCAATGGCCTGCAGCGCCAGCGGTTCGTGCCGGCAATACATCTGATCCGCAAACATACCCAGGTCATTCATCTCAACAGCGAGCGTGATTATCGTTTACGCACACTGCAACGTGAGAGTGTCTATCTGCATCCACTCACTGCTGAGAACCAGATCCGGATGGGGTTGTGTTTCGACGAACTATCCGCTGACAGCACGTTGGATGATCGCAATATCGTCATCGCCGGGCGTCGAATCACAATCCGTGGCCTGGCTCATGGCAGTGTCTGGTTCGATTTTAAAAATCTGTGTGAAACTTCGAGGTCGGCAGCCGATTATCTTGAACTGGCGCGTCTGTACCATACCGTGATGGTCTCAGATGTCCCACAAATGGATGCCTTGATGAATGATGCGGCACTGCGATTTATTCATCTGGTTGACAATCTGTATGATCACAACGTGAATCTTGTGGTGTCGGCCGCCTGTGAACCCGCATTGCTGTATTGTGGTGAACGCCATGGCAAGGCGTTTCGGCGTACCCGCAGCAGGCTTGAAGAAATGCAGTCGCAGGAATATTTAAGCCGACCACATGTGATCTGACAACTAGTCGTGTTTCACAGGTTAG
>CAZAWX010000079.1:0-15105 GCA_964488985.1 uncultured Ectothiorhodospiraceae bacterium | reverse complement strand
ACTTCTCCCCTCTTACTGGCTACAGTGATCTGGATTTATGCGCACCTATTTAGGCTTTGCGTAAATAGCGCCCGAATTCGTCGCGTGTGCGTGCGTAGCAGGCCCGCAGGTTATGCATGCTGGTGCCTAATTGTATTTTCGAACTGAGTGGATGGTAACCGTCAAAACATTCCAGTTGCTCAGCCATTTCATGCGCACCAACGGTGCGTGCCGCACCTTTAAGTTCATGTGCCTGCTCGCAGAAGTCCTGCCAGCAGGCATTTAGAATCGATGCCTCCATTTGCGCGAGTAAACGCTCAGCTTCAAAAATAAAGTCATCCAGAAGTGCTTTCACAAAATTTGGCTTGTCCGCCATATGTGTCAATGTCGCAAGTTTATTCAGGTCGAGAATTTTACTGGGCTTCTTTCCGGCTTGTTTTTTGTGCCGTAAGCGAGAGCAGTCAGTATCACCGGCACACTGAATCAGAGTCTCTGACAGACGTGCGGGATCAATTGGTTTTGTTAGATAGGCCGCGAATCCTGATTGTCGTGACTCCTGTAAGGCCTCTGCAGAGGCATTTGCTGTCAACATGATAAAGGGTAAGTCATCTTGATCAGGGTTCGCCAGGCGAAATAACTTTAGCGTGTCTACACCACCCAATTCCGGCATCTGCCTGTCTAAAATACATATGTCGAATGTATGCGTGTCAAGAAGTTGCAAAGCCTCGCGGCCGTTGCAGGCTACTTCAACCTGATGTCCTGAGCGTTCGAGTATTTTTGTTATAACTTTCCTGTTAACCGTGTTGTCTTCTGCTACCAATACCTTAAGGATTCGTTGCAACTTGGTTTCAGCGTTAACGTGTTCGAGCAGGGAGGTGACCGGTGCACGCGTGTTTTGCACAACCGCGCGGGAACCGGCGCAGGCAGCATGGATCGAATTAAACAGGTGTATCTCAGCGATTGGGCGCTGCACGATTGATGTATATCCAGCATGCATCAAACGGTCTACATCATGGGCAGAGGAGGCTTTTGTAATCAACACGACGGCTATGTCGCGCAGCGCCGGGTTCGCTTGGACGCTGTCGGCAAACTCGATAGGTCCAATACTCAATGCCTGCTCATCGGCCACGACAATATCAATCGGGAACCCGGCCTCGTTGCTTTGAATGAGTTGGCGCAATGCCTCAGATTCAGTGCTTACCTGGACGACCTGCTTTACCCATGTGGCCATGAGTTTTCGCCACCGGGCACCCTCCAGTTCATTTTTAGTCAATAGTGCAACACGTCGTTGATGGATGGCTACCGGGGTGGTGTTGGTGAACGGTTTGATCGAGGTGCTTTGAAGTTGAAAAGGTAAAATAACCCAGAAACGACTGCCTTGGCCGTATGAACTTTGCAGGCCGATTTGACCTGACATGAGTTCTACCAATTCTCTGGCGATGGCAGTACCAAGTCCGGTGCCTCCGTAGCGACGTGTTACAGATTGATCTGCCTGGGAGAAACTGTCGAATATCAATGCCTGGGCCTGCTCAGATATACCAATTCCGGTATCGATAACTTCAAATCTGATTTGTACGGTATGCTGTTGTTGTTCGATGAGCGTAACCCGGACTTCGACACTGCCGGTTTCGGTGAACTTGAGCGCGTTACCAATCAAATTGATTAAAACCTGACGTAACCGGTGTGGATCACCGATGAGTTGAAAGGGAACGGCAGGGTCAATATAGAGGTTTAGTTTGAGTCCCTTTTGCTTGGCCTGGGGTGTAAACATTTTACACGTCGTCCCCACCAGCAGGTGCAAATCGCAGGGCACCTCTTCCAACGTCAATTTTCCGGCTTCAATCTTGGAAATATCCAGGATGTCATTGAGCAATCCCAGCAGGGTATCCGCAGAGGCTCTTATGGTGCTGACGAAATCTGTTTGTTCCCGGGCCAGCGGTGTCCCCGCAAGTAAATCGCTCATGCCGATAATGCCGTTCAGTGGCGTGCGGATCTCATGGCTCATATTGGCAAGAAAGATCGACTTTGCCTGGTTCGCCTGCTTGGCGCGTTGTAATGCTACATTGAGTCTGCGTATCAGCGTTGCCGCATACAAGGGTAGGACAATAAAACTGAGCATGACACCCAGGGCCATAGGAATATTATTGAACCAGAAGTCGTTGAGGTAAATAGTAAAGCTTAAGCCGACCACGCTGGCGGCCATTGCAGCGTATAAATATGGCGCGCCATAGCGAAAACCATTGCCAAACGTTACCCAGAGGCAGACGACAAATAATGGGGCCGCAGATTCTCCTGTGTAGGCCATTGCATAGGTCGTAAATCCGATGTCGGTGGCCATGCCCAGTAATCTGCGGGTCACAGATTTTCGGGGCCGTAACACGATATCGCCCAGGAGCAGCAACGAGCAGAGGAAAAAAATAAACCCGACCCAGCGATGCGTCGATACCATGGGATCTGGTGAACCGTGCTCAAATACACCACTTATGTAGAGATACAATAGCACCAGCACGCCGATGATGACTCGAATTCCTGCCTGTTCCGGTTCGGTATCGGGAAATTTCTTCAAGCGTTCACGTATACGCAGCACACAGCGGAGCAGTTTGCGCATTGGGCTATGGAGAGGCAGATTGTCCAGCAAAACAGTTTCTCCGCCGCCATGGTCCGGGCGAACCCGAATCAGGGTCTTCAGATAATGGTTGTGCGTTAGCCGTAAAGGCTTTGACCGACAAGTATAGGTCGCTGGTACCAGAGTGTCATTTTATGCTCAGCGCGATACACAAAGAGCGCCGCTGTGCTTTTAAAAATATCATTGCCCCAGAGCCTTTGCTATTGCCCATATTTTGGCAGAAACAGCCTGATCCGGGTACCCGTCGAAGGTTCTGAATCGATGCTCAGATAACCCTTGCTGGCTCTCGCAAAGCCTGACGCAATGGCCAGACCCAGGCCATGATGACCTGCAGTTTTGCGGGTTGAGTAGAACGGTCGGGTACACAAACGTAATGTTTCAGAACTCATTCCTTCACCCTCATCTTGTATTTCGATACAAGGTCCGGGTAATGTTCTGATCATCAGTTTTCCACCATTTGGCATGGACTCCAGGCCGTTGGCTAGCAGCAGTTGCAGGGTTTGATTCAAGGCTTGCGGATCAACAACGGCATGCACGGCTTGGGGGTATAAATCCAGTTGCAATTGTACTGGGCCAGCTTTGAGGTGATGCAGTGCTGCGGCGGTATCAGAAAGAATCTCGTTTAAATTGCTGTCAGTCGGAGACATGGGCTGACGGCCAGCCCAGGTGTTGAGTTGTTTCATCCGAGTCGCGGCTTCCTGGGTTGCGCAGAGAATATCCTCGTAGGTGATTTGTAATTCCTGATTCCATTCCTGTGCTGGAATGTCTGCCTTCATCAGCGCTAGTCCACCAATGATGACACTGAACAGATTGTTAAGATCGTGTCCCATATGTGCAATCAATGTCTTCACAGGAATACTGGTTAAAGTGTCGTTAAAGTGATATGTCATGGATTATTCTTCCAGTCTCGCTTGATAATTAAACATGGGATAGTTTCAGACGGTATACTACTTCGATGCGAAACGCCTACAGTATTTTGATTGTTGATGATGACCAACGTCTGCGGCGAATTGTCTCACGGTTTTTATTCCGCGAGGGCTATAAAGTTCGTGAAGCGGGCAATGCAATGGAGATGCGTCGTGCGCTGGGGGTAAGGCCGGCAGATCTGATATTGCTCGATCTCATGCTGCCCGGGGAAGATGGCTTGAGCTTAACTCGGGAGCTAAGGGCGTCTTCAGATGTTGCCATTATCATGGTCACGGGGAAAGGCAACACCGTTGATAAAATCGTCGGACTGGAAGTTGGCGCTGATGACTATATAACCAAGCCCTTCGATGAGCGTGAATTGCTGGCGCGGGTGCGTACAGTTCTGCGCCGCAGTAAGGCGACATTAAGTAGCGGTGATGTCGGCGCGGGTGGCACGCGGCGGGCAAAATTTGCTGATTGGATTATCGATATGGAATCACGCGAAGTCTCCTCCACAAGTGGCGAACGTATCGATATAACGGGTAATGAATTTCAATTGCTGGCTTCGCTCATGACGCGTCCCATGCGTGCTTTGACCCGACGGGAATTACTTGATTTGGTCTTCGGTCGCGATTGGTCACCGACGGATCGAAGCATTGATGTGTTGGTGACAAAACTTCGGCACAAGCTGGAGTCGGATCCAAAACATCCGAAAATCATCAGAACAGTGCGCGGTATGGGCTATATGTTTGCCTCTACAGTGCAACAATTGTAGGTACAATGAATCCCGCTGTACGCGAGGGTTCGAATGCAGGCTATAATGCGCGCAATCAACAGTTTTAAAACACATCTGGAGAGGTACCGAAGCGGTCATAACGGCACCGACTCGAAATCGGTTGGGGGCAGCTCGTCCCACGTGGGTTCGAATCCCACCCTCTCCGCCAGAAAACAAAAAACCGCCAAAGGCGGTTTTTTTTACTCTGTAATTGACTAATCAATAGCTTCGCTCGTGCTGTAGGCAATTATTTCCCCCGCTGCGCAATTCCCTGGCTTGTAAGTCGTTGCATAAAATGACAGGGTCTGATTCGTGATGTTTCTTCAATGACATTCGACACAGAATTGAATCGTAGCCAAATTGCTGGCAACACTTGGATTTTATGGTGTATCAGATTATTCCAGGGCAGTTTGAGCGAATTGCAGACTTTATTCTCAATTCGAAATTCGCTGAGGTTCCCGAGCAAGCGCGCCTTTGGGCCAAGCGGGTGACCTTGGATACACTGGGTGTGGCTGCTGCAGCGTCGGTATTGCCAGCGGGTCAGATTGCCCGGGAATTTGCGGCAAACTTTTTATGCGCTGCCCCTGCAGCGACAGCAGCGCACCTGTTGTTTGATGGCCGCCCGGCAAGTTCAGTGGGGGCGGCCTTCGCTCTGGCGGCGCAAATCGATAACCTCGATGCCCACGATGGGTTCAACCCGGTCAAAGGCCATATCGGCGTCGTGGTGATCCCTGCCATGTTGGCTACGGCTGAAACTCTGGGTCGCAAGTTAAGTGGCAAAGAGGCGTTAATGGCCGTATTGATGGGCTACGAGATTGCCGGTCGTGCGGGCCTGGCATTGCATGCGACAGTGACCGATTATCACACTTCCGGAGCTTGGAATGCCCTCGGGGTTACGGCACTGGCGGCGCGGTTATTAAAGCTTACACCGGGGCAATTGCGGGCAGCACTTGGGTATGCTGAATTTCACGGGCCCCGATCCCAGATGATGCGGGAAATTGATTATCCGAGCATGCTCCATGACGGATCTGCCTGGGGGGCGTTAAGCGGGTTAAGTGCTGTACAAATGACCAGGCTTGGTTTTGCTGCAGGTCCGGCCATTACCCTGGAAGGACAGGGGACGGAATCTTTCTGGGATGATTGTGGATCCTGGTGGGTGATTGAGCATCAATACATCAAACCGTATCCAATCTGTCGCTGGGCCCATGCACTGATTGATGGAGTTCTGGCCCTGCGTGAGCAACACCAGTTGCAGGCGGAAGATGTGCAGTGTATTGAGATTGCTACGTTTCACGAATCCACCCGGTTGTTTCAAGGCCAACCGGAATCCTCCGCAGTAGCGCAATACAGTTTGCCTTTCGCGGTTAGCGTTGCCTTGTTGCGTGGGACGGTTGGAGTCGATGAAATTCGCGATGATGTTTTGCACGACCCACAAATCCGTCGCTTGATCGGGCAAACTACCATTCGTGAGGATGCACTCTGTAACGAGCGGTTTCCTGAGGGCCGTTATGGGGAGGTCACACTGGTACTGAACAGCGGCAAACGGTTGAGTTCCGGGATCGTAAATGCCCGCGGCGGGCCCGATGATCCCTTCTCGGCGCAAGAGTTATCCGACAAATTCCATCACTTTGCTGACCCGGTTCTGGGCCTTGAACGTGCGGCCGCGATTGAAGAAACGGTCATGTCGATGGATAACGATGACAGCGATATTTCCACGTTGGTCGACCTGGTTATTCCACCTGGACGGGCAGTTGTGCCGGGTACCTGATACGGCGCAACGCAAATCTGAACCGCCACCAGCGAGCAGTGAAAAGCCCTCATTAGTGGGTCCCGGACTCGTAACGTCTTCCCTGGGCCGTGCTTGTCGGGGAGTCGTCTTTGATAATGCGATCATATCGCTGTAACAAAGATACCAAGCAATCCAGCAATGACAAGACCGATGCGGACCTGTACCGGGCGTACCGAAATCACCCCATAGGAAACGGCTGCAAGGCCGATGCCGACTTGTATAAATGCAAACAATGCTGCCAGTGGTGTGGCAGACAGGCTAATCAGAGCAGGGTTTGCAACCATCCCCAGGGGCACAAGATATAAACCGATACCCAGGGCCATCGCGGTGCCGGCCACCTTCAGCCAATTTTCCTCCACCATCCCGGCGGCGATAAACACCGCACCACAAACAGGCGGAGTGATGGTTGACAGCAGTGCAAACCAGAACACAAACAAATGTGCCAGCAAGGGCTCAATGCCCAACCGTTGCAGTGCGGGGCCAGCCACCGAAACACTGATGACATAAGCCGCAGTTGTTGGGACTTCCATGCCCAGAATCAGGCAGGCAATCCCGGTCAGAAGCAATGCCGGCCATAACAGACCACCTGATCCTGATAAAATGAGCGAGGTGATCTTGACGCCCAGTCCAGTCTGACCCAGAACACCAATGACCAGGCTGGCACAAAAAATAATGGCCGCAATGGTCGCAATCTGGCGACCCGCTGTAACACAAACAGTCGCTAATCTTGAACACGTGCGGGTCCAGGACCAGGTTAGTTCCGAGTCAAAAAACAATAGAATAAAGGCCACCAGAATGGCGACACAGGCGGCATACTGGGGGGTGTAGCCGCCGATAAATAAGCGTTCCAGCAACGCGGCAAAGGGCACGGCAAAAAACAATGAGGTGATGATGACAACCTTCCAGGGAGGACGGTCTTGCTCTTCGACAGCGCGAAGATCATAACGCGAGGCAAAAGCGTTGATTCCGGTCCAGACCGTTGAAAAATACAGTAGTGCCGGTAATACGGCAGCGGCCATAATTTCGGTATAGGGAACGCCAGTCAGTTCCACCATGACAAAGGCCCCGGCACCCATCAACGGTGGCATGATTTGCCCACCTGATGAAGCCACCGCTTCAGTCGCTGCTGCCAGAGAGCGCGGATAGCCAAGACGTATCATTGCCGGCAGTGTAATTGCGCCAGTTGACGCCACATTGGCTGATGCTGAACCTGAAATCGATCCGAACAATGCAGACGACAGTACGGATACCTTTGCCGCACCACCCCGCAGGCGCCCGGCTGCGGCAACAGCAAGATTCATAAATCCCTGTCCGGCCTCGCCAGCATTAAGAACCGCGCCCATGATGACGAAGATAGCAACGATATTGACTGATACGCCGCTCAATTGTCCCCAAAGCCCACCTTCAGCAATGGTCATGGTGCCAAGAAAACTTTCCAGCGGCAGACCTGGATGACCAAATTCACCCGGCAGATACTGTCCCCAGATTCCATAGGCAAGCGCCAGGGTTGCGACCGCCGGTAAAGGCCAGCCAATGGCCCTGCGTGACATTTCAAGCACCACCAGAATCAATACCCAGGCCACGGCCAGTTGTAGCGGTCCCTCCAGAGCGCCATATTGATCCACCAGCATTGACTCGTTTGCCACTACATAAACAATGGCCGCAGTTCCGGCCACGGTAAGGATTAACCCGGAGGTTTTCTGAGCAACCGTTTTGGCATTCAGCAGCAACACCCAGGGTAGGGCCAGTGCCAAATGTAACGGGCGGCTAATCAGAGAGGAGATCAGGCCGCTGAAGATGAGACCTAAGTGGAAGGCGATCGACACGGCGCCGAACAGGATCCAGATGATCCGGCCCGGCGCCTTCACTGATCAAGCCTTGGGGTGGTACTCAGCAGCTATCTCAAGCGTTGCGGAACCTTGATCCCTGCTTCATCGTAATAGCGCAGCGCACCCGGGTGCAGTTTGCCGTAGATGTTGCCGAGCATTGTTGCTGAGACGCCATTCCACCAGGCGTTCGAGTGGCCCATGCCGGACTTTTGTTGCCAATAGGTTTTAGTTAACTCATAGGCAGTTTGATCATCCATAGCAGTCGTCGTATGGGCAACGACTGGCAGTGAGGTCGTCACTGTATCCGAGTTGATCCCCGGGTAGGTGCCAGCGGGAATCACCAGTCGGGTTCGTTTGGTTTTAGCAATTTGTGCATCTGACAACGACAGCAAGGTGACTCCGGTGCCCGCGGCGGCTTCGATGACGTTCGGTGCAGGGTAAGAACCTGCTGTGACAAAACCATCGATTTGCCGGTTTTTCAGCGCTGGTACTGCGGCGCTCAACTCAACATTGGCTAATTTGACCTTACCTTCAAGGCCAAACAGTTTGAGATATTTTGCACCTTCTTTCGCACCGAAAGAACCTTTACCGATAAGCATGGATTTGCCAGCAAGATCGGCAAATCCTTTTACGCCACTGTCCTTGCGCATCACAAAATGCATGGTGAGTGACGGGATTGGGAACAAGGCACGGATCGTTTTGTACTTTGGGTCAGGTGAGCCTTTAAACATCGCTTTGCCCAGCATCGCCAGTTTGACCAGTACGGGTGGGGTGGTGAAAACGTAATTGCCGCTGCGTCTGGCAGCTTCCTTTACGTTTTGAACCGAACCCTGGCTTTCCTCGACGGTGACGATGATCTTGCCAGCCGAGCCTTTTTTCATGGCTTGTGCAATTTGTACCGCCATCTGGTAGTACGACGACGTCGTTTTTGCTGATTTATAGGTCACACGGGTCTCGGCATTCGTTGTTCCTGCCGTGACCAGTGCCGCCATACTCAATACCAGCGAGAGCCATTTCATTCGTTTCATAATATGTTCCCTGATCCAATCTTTGAAAAAATTACTAACGACCCATTAAAAGCCATATAGATATTATGCTACGGGTTGCAATTACCCCGCAGCAAGTACGGGGTATCTTACTAGCAACTGCGGCAATGGCCACTCCCATGCCAGGCAGTGAATTCAGGACTTGATGCGTTTATTTTCCGGATCGTAAATTGCGCGATAACCCGCCACCTGGAGTGTTACAGGGTATTGCTCACAGAAGTATTCCATGAGGAAGGCCGCTCCCTCAATGGCACGATCATGTGGGATGTAGGCGAGGATCAGATTTTTCCCCAGTGAGGGTCCATACTCGACGCTGGTGGCATAGGAATAACGGCCTTCGCTATCGACCAATACTTCTTTTGTTTCCGCGTCGAGTATTGGCCAGTGTCCGACCGGGTAGCGTGCCACTCCCTTGGAATCGATATTATTTTCCATCGTCAATGTGCACAGTATTGCGGGTTGATGTTCACGGGCACGCTGTTCGAGGTAGCGTTCCTTACCGAAAAAGTCGGCTGCCTTGACCTTGGGTCGTGCCAATCCTGCCTCGTAGAGGTTGTAATTGGTTTCCAAATCGCCGTTCTGTAAGCGCAGACTCTTTTCCAGGCGCCGCGAGTTGGCATAGGTTTCGATACCGACCGGAATGATGCCGGCTGCAAAGCACAGATCCCAGATTTGTAATCCGTAGCAGAACGGAAAATACAGCTCAAAACCCTGTTCACCAACATAGGAAATCCGAAATGCCCAGACCGGCATGCCCTGCATCCAGATGGTGCGAGTCATACCAAAGGGCAGATTTTCCTCCGCGAGATCATCGGCATTTTCGAGGAACTGGGAAAGTGTTTCCCGGGCGTGGGGTCCCCACACACCGAGGCACGCCAGGGATTCCGAGCGATCATCGATGCGCACATCGACGCCGAGATCCTGCGCCATGTGCTGCATCCACACCAGGTCGCGATGGCCCGTAGGACCGCCACAGACCACACGGTACTCGTTTGCTGCAAGTCGAATTACGGTGAGATCGGCGCGGATGCCGCCATTGCGTTCGAGAAAATGGGTGTAGATGCCTTTGCCAACGGGTGTCGTGCCGCCGACTTTGGCGACGCACAGATATTCCATCAGTGCTTCGGCACCGGGGCCGGAAATATCGTAAATGGCAAAATGCGAGAGGTTGATCATGCCAACGTGGTCGCTCATGGCTAACTGTTCGGCATTGGAGACCTTCCAGAAGTGGCGTGCATCCCATTCATTTTCACGATCTGGAACACGCGCCATATATTCGGCAAGCCGTTCTTCGTTGGCCTTGTAGCCGTGGGCACGTTCCCAGCCGGCGGATTCCATAAAGTAGCCACCCAGTTCCACCTCGCGGGTCCAGAATGGACTGCGGCGAAGATTTCTACCGCTTAAATAAGGCTCGCGCGTGTGTACCGGCGGGTTGTAGATTTTTTGTGCGGTTTCGTAACACCGATCATAGATGTACTGTGGCCGGCCCTGAACATCGTAGTTTCTGGCGATGTCGATACTGTAGGGATCCACTTCCGCAGCGCCGTTAGTGATCCAATCTGCCATCACCTTGGCTATCCCAGGGCCGTCTTTGACCCATACCGCCTCGCCGATCCACAGACCCCGTACCCCGGGTGCCTCACCGACGATAGAACCGCCGTCAGCGGTTACCGACAGCAATCCGTTGAAAGAAGCACGATCCTCATAGCCGAGTTCCCCCAGTTTCGGTACCAGTTCAACGACACGTTCGTAGCCTTCCATCACCTGATCGAGTTCGAGATCGCGCATCGAGGGTGACAGCCTTGCCTCGCTTGCTTCGAGAATTTTCTTCGGCCATACCAGGCGCGGTTCGACTTGTTCGTAATAGCCCCATTCGAGTTTGCCACCCTCGGGGGTGGTCGGATCGCCGGTATCGCGCACATAACCCGAATTGCCTTGATCGCGCAGCAGCGGAAATCCAATGTCCTTGCCGGTGCCGGCGAAATCGTCGAATGGACCAAAAAACATCAATGGATGCTCAGTGGGCATCAACGGCACACTGACGCCTGCAGTTTCAGCGAGAATGGGTCCCCAGATCCCGGTGGATAAAATCACCACAGGGGATTCGATGTAGCCTTGGCTGGTGTGAACGCCACAGACCCGGCCATCGCTAACTTCAATTTTTGTCGCCGGGGTATTGGTGAAGACCTGCAGCTTACCGGTCGCGACCGCGGCATCGACCAAGTCGCCGGCGAATTTCTGTGATCGCGGCACCACCAGGCCGGCATCGGGGTCCCACATCGCTGCCGCTACCTTGGATTCATCGACCAAGGGGAACAGTTCCTTGGCTTGAGCGGCCGTGACCATTTTAGCCCGGGTGCCGAAGCATTTCCCTGATCCCACCTTGCGTTGAAGTTCGCGCAGGCGCTCATCATCACCGACCCTGGCAATTTCAAGGCCACCGACTCGAGCGTACGCACCGCGGGCCTCAAAGAACTCACGGCTGTATTGCGTGGTATAGACCGAAAACTTGTTGTGGTCGGTCATGTAACAGAAATCGGAGGCATGGGCGGTGGAACCAATGTCCGTGGGGATGGCCGATTTATCGATACCGACGATACCATCCCAGCCGTGTTCGATGAGGTGGTGGGCAAGGGATGCGCCGACAATACCTCCCTGACCGATGATGACAATATTGGCGCTGGCAGGTAGCTTCGACATCTTTCAGGACCTCTCCGTTGTTAATGGCCCACATCCGGGCTGTGCGGGCTGCGACTTTAAATGGTTGTCGCGGCGGGCCTTATACGCTTGCCCACGTGGGGCACATGCCTTCGTATCTGCGCCGCGGCACGTGCATAGTTTGATGGAATTGACCTTGCACTGCCACTGTTTTAGTTGTGAGGTTCTGAAAATTGCTTTGCCTCGGCGAGTAAAGCCATCATCGCGGTCGTGTTCAGTGGCCTGGCGAAATAATAACCCTGTGCTTTTTCACAGCATGCGGCGGACAGGAAGTTTGCCTGCCGGGCCGTTTCAACACCCTCTGCAATCACCTTGAGGCCCAGGCTTTTGGCAAGAGCGATAATGGCTTCGCAAATGGCAGCGTCTTCTGGATCATCGGGCAGATCCTGGATGAATGACTTATCGATTTTCAAATGTGCAACGGGTAATTGCTTGAGATAACTCAAAGACGAATAACCGGTACCGAAATCATCAATGGCGATCCTGATCCCCATTTGCCGTAATTGTTCCAATTGCTGACCGGCACGAATGGCCTTGCTCATGATGGAGGTTTCAGTGACTTCAAGTTCCAGTAAATGCGCTGGTAAATTGCTCAAACTCAGTGCCTTACAGACGGTCGGGACTAATGTGCCGGGTTCGAGTTGTCGTCCGGACAGATTAACTGCAACCCGGATGGGTGCATAGCCGGCATCGAGCCAACTGCGGGCTTGCAGGCAGGCCTGGAATAGCACCCATTCGCCGATGGGCAGGATGAGCCCGGTTTCTTCGGCAATCGGGATGAAGCGATCCGGTGCTATCGAGCCCAAATCAGGATGATTCCAACGCAACAACGCTTCTGCCCCGATAATGCTGCGGTCGTGCAGTTTATATTGGGGCTGATAGACCAATTCAAACTCATTGTTGTCAAGGGCCTGGCGTAAACTGTTCTCAATCGTGATCCGCTCGAAGGCACGGCGGGTCATCTCGCTGGTATAGAACTCGTAGGTGTTACGCCCCAAAGATTTGGCTCTGTACATGGCGGCATCAGCGTTGCGTAGTAACTGCGCTTCGTTATCGGCGTCGCGGGGATAGAGGGAAATCCCCATGCTGGTTGAGGCACGAATGGCCTGATCTGCAATGTGAATCGGGGTGTTGAACGCCTGCATCAGCTTTT
This sequence comes from uncultured Ectothiorhodospiraceae bacterium, assembly GCA_964488985.1. Lineage (GTDB taxonomy): Bacteria > Pseudomonadota > Gammaproteobacteria > HK1 > HK1 > CAZAWX01. The sequence goes on along the minus strand of CAZAWX010000079.1, from coordinate 2,284 downwards.
CGGCCACGACTGCAACCTGTTCCGGGCTTTGCACATCCTCCAATAGCAGGGTGAATTCGTCTCCCCCCAGGCGGGCCACAATATCTTCCTGACGAACTACGCCGGTAAGCAGCTTGGCAACGTGTATCAGTAACTGATCGCCTGCATCATGGCCCAGACTGTCGTTGATCAGTTTGAAATTATCCAGATCCATAAACACCACAGCCAGTTGTCGGTTGTGCCGTGAAGCGTGGGCAATGGCCAGATGCAGGCGTTCAGAAAATAGCAACCTGTTGGGTAATCCGGTCAGCATGTCATGGTGGGCCAGATGCTCAAGTTGGCGTTGAGACTGTTTGATGGGATCGATGTCTGCACATAAGGCGATAAATTTATTGCTGTGGTTATCCGCGTTGCTTACTTCGCTTAGATTGACCCAACAGGTATAGGTGCTGCCATCAGCGCGCCTGTCCAGCAATTCGCCACGCCAGCGGCCTTTGGTTTTGACGCTACGCCAGATAGATTCATAAAATTCAGCGTCATGCAGTGCAGAGTTGAGAATATTGGGCTTACGTCCCTGGACCTGTTGCAACGTAAAGCCGGTGATTTCCACAAAAGCAGGATTGACATTAATGACCCTGCCATCGTCATCCATCACGATAATCGCCTCGGCGCTAGTGTCGAAAACTGCGGCGGCTTCGCCGAGCAGCCGTTTTTGGCGATTTAATTCAGTGATGTCATAGCCGCACCAGAACAGGCGGGTCTGCCCCTCACTGATTATCGGCTCAACACTGGCGAGGACCTCGCGTACTTGACCCTTGCGGGTCCGCAGTTCAATAACCTGTTCCTCGACCCGTTCATTATTCTCGAGCCTGGCAATGATTTTCTGACGTTCCTGTGTGCCCCCCGCCCAAATATTCATATTTACGGAGGTATTGCCGATCACCTCATCACGTTCGAACCCCAGGGTTGTCAGCCAGGCATCATTCACATCCAGGTGTTCGCCGGTATCACGTACCGTGATGGCACTAAGGGCCGGGCTGACATGAAAGGCGGCAGAGAACAACCGTTCGGACGCTTTTAGCGCCGCTCGCGAAGTGACTTCTTCGGTAATGTCCCGGCCAATGCCACGGTAGCCTAGAAATTCTCCGCTCTCAGCAAAGCGGGGTTGTCCATCAATAGACAGCCACACAACATTCCCGTCCGGCAGTGTTCTTGGGTGCACGAAACTTCGAAAGGGTAGATGTTTCGCCAGTGTGAGTAGATGCTCACGCCAGATTTCCGGGTCGATATTTTTGATCCCGGTTTCCTGCCTGGTTTTGCCGAGTAGAACGGTTTCGGCGATTCCGGTAATTTCGCAAAAGCGGCTTGAAAACCACGAAAAACGCAAATCCGCATCCATTTCCCAGAGAAAATCGGAGCTGCTTTCGGCAAAATCTTTAAACCGTTGACTGCTTTCACGCAGTTCATTTTCAGTCGTGATTTTTTCGCTGATGTCACGAATCAGTCCCAGCACCCGTAACTCTCCCTCGATTTGTATGGGAGTGCCGTATACCTCGGCATGAAATGTAGAGCCATTCTTGCGTTGAATGAGTATGTGTGCAGTTCCCCGTTTCCCTGCTAAAACCTTGGGGAACAGCGTAGGTTGGATACCATCAGGATACAGATCCGTGATGTGCATATTCACTAACTCATCAACGCTATAGCCGGTCATTTCCGCAGCGGCTTTATTGGCCAGTAGATAGTGGCCCTGGGCATTGAGGATCAGTACGGCATCCATTGATTCCTCAACAATTGTGCGGAACAAGGTGTCAGCGCGTTGTCGCGCCTTTTCCAATTTTTGTTGTCCGCTCAGATCCTGAAAGATGCCGAGCACACAGGTTTTGGAATCAATGGTGACGACTTCGGAAGAGATTGATATGGGGTGAATATGGCCGTCTTTGTGTTTAAATTTCGCCGTCAGGGCCGAAACACGGCCGACGGAATTGAGTTGCGTGACGAAGTGCTCACGTTCGTCAGCGCTGAACCAAAGCTGCAACTCAAGGGCCGTACGGCCGATGACTTCCTCACGATGATAACCTGTTGCCTGTTCAAAGGCTGGGTTCACTTCAATGAATCGACCTTCATCGAGGGTGGTGATGATCATGCTCAGGGGATTGGCGCGAAATGCTGTCGCCAGGAGACTGTCCGAGCGGGCCATTTCGAAAACCGTATCCTCATCTGGATGGATTGAACTATCTTTGCAACTCATATCTTCACACTAACCCCGTCGGGTAGGCTTGACGGACTGATAGAATTCATCGGTAAT
>CAZAWX010000078.1:1648-15208 GCA_964488985.1 uncultured Ectothiorhodospiraceae bacterium | reverse complement strand
AACCGGATCAGGAACAGACCACAGGGATCTACATCACGGTACTTGATATTACCGAAGAGAAACAGGCAACCGAAAAAATTCAACACCAGGCGCAACACGATCCATTAACAGGCCTGCCTAATCGATTACTGTTCAATGCGGAACTCACTCGGATGCTCGAGAGTGCGCGGTGTGACTCAACCCGGTTGGCGCTGCTATTTCTGGATTTGGATCGATTTAAAGATGTCAACGATACACTCGGCCATCATGCGGGGGATCAAATCCTGATCAACGTCGCAAAAAGAATGCGTAACCAATTACGAGATTGTGACATGATCGCCCGCATCGGCGGCGATGAATTCACAATCATTCTGCATGACATTCGTTCACGCGAAATTATCAATGCTGTCGTGGACAAAGTGATGCAGGCTATCACCAGTCCCTTTCAACTCAAGGAATACACGCAGAATATTTTCATCGGCGCCAGCATCGGCATCGCCATCTATCCAGATGATACCCAGGATCAGGAACACCTGCTTCGAAATGCAGACACGGCCATGTATGAGGCCAAGAAGCACGGAACTTGTATTCGATTTTACAATGCCTGAGCCAGAGGCCGCAAAGGCACTCGTAGCCGTCTCTGGCAAGACATTCCATTGGCTGTACACCTTTACCGTTGCATTAATCTGCCTCGCCTGCTCACTCCCTCGAGTATTGGGCCGGACGTCGCTTTCGGCATGCCGACATTCGCAGCCAGCACATCTACCCTTTCAATAGCCTCATCCACTCGTACCGCTAAATCCGCAAAGATACTATCCATATCCTGCACTTTCAGCCCAGCTTTTTGACCAGTTTGATAGAAATGCCGAATTTGGATCTGGCTAAGGCGATAGTACCGCTTGTCCCCAATGGCCATTGCCAGCTTTATTTTCTGCGCCGGGAACTCAGGGTAGGGCGCGGCTGACATCACGTCATAAAGAGGCGTCAGCCGATAACCACCAGGGCTAAGAAAGACGGAGAAGTTCTTGGCATGGCCATCGATAGCTGCCAACAACCAGAACATGATCTGCGTTTTCATAAAGGTCAGACGGTCTTCATAGGGGTCTGTGGCGCCGTTCAGGAATGCCAGGGCATCAATGATGCCTGGGCCGCCATCGCTTTGATATTTCCGCATAGGTGCAACACCCAGCGCTTGGCAGAGATCTTCCTGCGGCAACCGGTATAACACACCTTCGTGCCAAGTGCGGTCGAAACGCTCTATGACAATCACCGGCTTGTCATTAAACAACAGCACTTCAGCATTCGCGGTTTCAAGCCCGAGGGTGCTGCACAGCGCCAGGCACAACCATTCATTCCAGGGGGTGTCGGAAAAGTCGGCGCCGCCCAGGGTTGCCGACATCGCAGGCTTGAAGATATGCGAGGTCGGTGTCGGCCCAAGTGGCAATTGCCAAGTGCCGTCGATACTCAGAAAGGCGGTCTTTTCCTGCATCCCGGCAATCGAAATTCGAAAGTCATCATGCGCATAAATACCGAGTGGGTTAGCCGCTAAAGAGTCAATCCGAGTTGCGATTTCAGCATCGCTGATCGGCCTGTATTCCATTGTCATGTGATCGCCAGGGTCATGTCCCTCGGAGACAAAGCGCAAAGCGCCCACACAATCTCGACCTATGGCGGCCAGCAGATCAAAGGCACTTGCACTTTCAGCGTGCTCACGTGTCGCAATTTTTTCCCTGACGCTACGATCATCGGGCAATAGTCCGTCGAAGTAGCTGTTTGCACTCTCCCCGGACCAGACCCGATCTGACAACGGCATGGATAGCGAAATTTGAAAAGCACGATCTGAGGACAACCAGCCTGGGTCATAACGATACGCGGTGGCACCGTTTGGCGCGCGCGAATACTGGCCGACTTTACTGGAACCTATATACACATCCAACCGCTGACCCTGGCGTTTACGCCCCACTTAATATGCCGTCGGATCGAAGCCGGTTTTCCGGCGTGGTGAAATTGACACATCCATATCCAGTGCAGCCATCACCCTTAGCACGGTGTCGAGCTTTGCTGCTGCCGCGCCATTCTCCAGGTCCGAGACAAGGGCCTGTCGGATGGACGCCTTTTGAGCGACATCAACCTGCCGCATATCCTGTTTTTTGCGTGCCAGACGTATTGCGGCACCGAATTCTTTGGCACTGCGGATAACTTTTTGCATTGCCTCATCCTCTTTATACGTAAATAGACATATAGTTTAATTATACGTAAAAACGGAAAAAAATAATATATACGTATAATAGTATACTAACGTATTCAAACCCATTGCTATTCCATCGTCCACACACTCACCTTCAACCTGCCCACTACGCATCCATCACCTGGCATCGAATCCATATAACTCGGCGGGATTGTCAACCAGTATGGCGCGCTTCATCTCCGGCTCTGGGGCATAGTCGTCCAGTGCATCGAGCAGGTCGCCATCGTTGGGCATGATTTCGGTGAGTGCCGGGTGCGGCCAATCGCTGCCCCAGACCATGCGATCGGGCCTGGCATCAATCAACGCCCGGGCAAACGGGATGACATCGGTATAGGGTGGTCCGGCAGCGGAGATCCGGTAATTACCCGAGAGCTTGATCCAGCAGTTGCCTTCCCGAACCAGGCTAAGCAGGGTCTGGAACCCTGGATGATCGATACCTTTGCTGACATTCATGTGGCCCATGTGGTCAACCACGAAGGGCACCGGCAATCGGCGCAGGCGTGGCGCCAGTTCGGCGAGATCAGTAGCATCAAGCAGCAGTTGCAAGTGCCAACCCATATCGGCAATACGCGCGGCCAGAGGCTCCATGGCCGCCAAGCCCACCCCACCGCCAAACAACACGTTAAGGCGCAGCCCACGGATGCCACCGTCGTTGAGTTGCCGCAACTCGCGGTCCCTCACGCTGTCCTCGACCACGGCTATCCCCCGGGCATTCGGCCCGTAACCGGCGATGCCCTCCAGCGTCACCCGGTTATCGGTGCCATGCACCGAGGGTTGCACGATGACTGCCCGTTCGATCCCCAGGGTCCGGTGCAACGCCTGGTAGTCGTCGAGCAAAGCGGGCGGTGGGGTATAGGATCGCTGGGGAACAAATCCATAGCGCTGTAGCGGACCAATGATGTGTGAATGACAATCGCAGGACTTCGCTGGAAGTGGTTTTTTAGGTGGGCGCGGATCCGGATCCGGGCCAAGGCAAGGCTTGGTCATCAACAGCTCCTTTGGCTTGGAATTGTGATCTTAAACTGTGACTAGGGGCATCTGGGCTGTCCAACACCAGCTTGGGTATAGGCTATCCAGGGCCATTGTGCAATCCGTTAACTCCAATGTGTAACGCAGGTATATACACCTTCGCCCATTGACGGCACATCGTCATGACCGTAGCCTGCTCCGGCCTGCAGGCCCGGAGCTTTGTTGGATACCTGGACATCGGCCCCAATCTAGCCTGCATTATTCATGAACACCCGGCTGCGGAAGCGGATCTGCGAAGCATCTACGGCGTTGCACGAGAAAATTCCTGCTCAACGTACAGACAGTACGCCTTCGCAGGAATTTCCTCGCGCGCCTTGTAGCTACAGCCATTTCCACTCCCTCGCTCGTGCGTTCATGAATAATGCAGGCTAGCGCGATGCGTTGGCAATGAGCGCATCGATTTTCACCACATAGGACCATCATGACCGAACAGACCAAAGGCCTGCTGATCACCGTTGCCGGGGTGTTGGCCATTACTCCTGATGGCTTGCTGGTGCGGTTGGTCAGTGTTGATGAATGGACCATCTTGTTCTGGCGTGGGGCACTCTCGGCGCTGGCGATTGCCTGTGGACTGCTACTTGTGCATCGACGCAACGTCGCCTTGCATTTTCGCTTGATTGGGAAAACCGGCTTGTTGCTGGCGGTAATTTTTGCCCTGGGCAATATTGCCTTCATTGTCTCGCTGAGCTTGACCACAGTGGCGAACACTTTGTTCATCACCAGTTCGGCACCGATTTGGGCGGCTCTTTTCTCACGCGTGTTCCTCGGCGAGGCTGTGGCCTCGCGAACCTGGGTGGCGATTGGTTTTGCGCTGTTTGGCATTGGCGTGATTGCCTCGGGCGACAACTCACTTGGCGAGGATTCATGGCGTGGCGATTTGTCTGCTCTCGGCGCAGCATTTTCGATGGCCGCGACATTTATCCTGGCGCGAAAAGCGCGTGCAGTCAGTATGGTGCCGGCCATGGTCGTGGCGGAACTTATGACTGCGGCAATGGTGCTGCCACTCGCCACACCTTTCGCTGTGCAAGGCCTTGATGTGCTATGGCTGGGACTGATGGGGCTGGTGGTGCTATCTCTCGGCTCGGCCCTTATGACTATGGGGCCACGCTATTTACCCGCGCCGGAAGTCGGCCTGCTGATGCTTCTGGAAGCGGTCCTCAGTCCGTTGCTGGTGTGGTCCGTGGTCGGTGAATCCCCCGGAACCAACACCCTGATCGGCGGGGCCATCGTGCTGTTGACCCTGGTTATCCTGAACGTGGTCAACTTACACAGAACTCGAAAAATAGCGAGCTAAAGGGGTCATAAAGGGTAGAGTAGAAAGGTAAAGGGGTCAGGTAAAAAGAAGCTAAAGGGGTCAGGTGTTGAATTGCTAGTTATAAATTTTTTCGCTAATCTAACTCCACTTAAATATCCAGAGGCGGAATAATCTATGCCACGGGCAGAACGACTCGAATACGAAGATGCTTACTATCATGTTATGAATCGTGGACGCCAACGGCGGCGGATATTCCATGATGATCGTTACTACCATGCATTCCTGCTGGGTTTGAAAGAAGCGCATACTCGTTTTGGCCTGGAGGTCCATGCTTATTGTCTTCTTGACAATCATTATCACCTCCTGATCAAAACACCCCGTGGAAACATAAGCCGTTGTATGCGGCACGTTAATGGACTTTATACCCAGAGACATAATCGGCTGAAGCACACCGATGGACCATTATTTCGTGGCAGATATAAAGCGATTTTGGTTGAAAGTGATGCCTACCTAACCCAACTGACTCGCTATATTCACCGCAATCCAATCGATATGAAAAAACCGATGGTGAATCTTCTGGAGAATTACAAGTGGTCAAGTTATCCAGCCTATATCAATAAAGAGTCTGGTCCTGTCTGGTTGTATCGCGAGGAAACTTACGCTTTGCTAGGTAATCGGCAGCGCTACGCTGGTTATCGATCATTTGTTGAGTCGGGTGTCGATGAGGAAGTCCAGCGCTTTTATCAAAAGCCTCGACAATCGTTGGTATTGGGGAGTAACGCATTCAAAATGCGTGTATATGGCAAAGAACATAACCACGATCTTGTGCGGCGTATCAAGAAACGGGAAACGAAATTGCCGCAGATTAGTGAAATTGTTGAAGAGGTCGCTAACCTACTCGGCGAAGAACAAAGCGCTATTTATCAAGGTCAACGTGGCGGCAACAAACAAGTAGGGAGATGGTTGGCGATGTATTTAAGTCAGGTTGTGGGTCGAAATTCTCTGCGAGAGATTGCAGAGCAGTTTGGCATACATCATATAAGTGGTGTGACCCACCAGACCCGGAAGTTGAAGCAAGCGTTGGCAGAAGATAAAGAGTTGAACAATAAATTAAAACTAGCAATTCAACACCTGACCCCGTAGATCTTTCCGTAGATCTAGATCTTGTCATACGTTTGTCATCTCAGTGACATTTAATATTGTCGATGCTCATTAACCTTGGCTGAACACCGTTATGGCACAACGAATCTTGATTGTTGAAGACGAGCCTGCTATTCGCGACATGCTGCGTTACAGTCTCGAGCAGGAAAATTATCTGGTGGACGAAGCTGGTGACACTGAGCAGGCACGTCTACAGATCGCCGAGGCACGCCCTGACCTGTTATTGTTGGACTGGATGTTACCGCGGCAAAGTGGCCTTGAATTCACCCGCAACCTGGCCCGGAACAAGAGCTTACGCGACATTCCGATCCTGTTTCTCACCGCCCGTGACAATGAAGACGATCTGATTGCCGGCCTCAATGCCGGGGCGGATGACTATTTGACCAAACCGGTATCCATTCGTGAATTACTGGCACGGATTCAGGCCCTGCTGCGGCGCAGCCAGGGCTTTCACGAAGGCGAAAAACTGCATCAGGGTAGCCTTACACTGGATACTGCGAACCACCGTCTGTTCATTGCTGATCAGGCCGTGGCCATCGGCGGAACAGAATTTCGACTACTGGCCTTTTTCATGTCCAACCCGGAGCGCGTTTATTCGCGCAATCAGTTGTTGGACCGGATCTGGGGCCACGGCATCTATGTCGAAGAACGTACGGTGGATGTACATATATTGCGGCTACGTAAAATCCTCAAGTCCTATGGCGCCGATCGACTCATCCAGACTGTTCGCGGCGCGGGCTACCGACTGTCGACAACCCTCGAACAGTCTTAGCCTGCATTATTCATGAACACCCGGCTGCGGAAGCGGATCTGCGAAGCATCTACGGTGTTGCACGAGAAAATTCCTGCTCAACGTACAGACAGTACGCCTTCGCAGGAATTTCCTCGCGCGCCTTGTAGCTACAGCCATTTCGGCTCGGGCCTCCTGCTTCGCTCTCGGCTCTGGCTTCCTGCTTCGCTCTACCTCCCCCTTCCCTGGGGTCGTACCTCCCCCTTCCCTGGGGTCGTTCACTCCCTCGCTCGTGCGTTCATGAAGAATGCAGGCTTGGGACATTAATCCGCACACTGCGGTACACTCCCCGCGTGTCTTCTCCAGCCTGGTCAACGGAACGCTGGCGCCTGACGGGCCTGCTCGCCACTATCCTCATTACCGGTACTCTAAGTGACAACTGGTGGCTTGCGTTTGCTGTTCCCATGGGCATCTACATCGCCTGGTCGTTGTACCAGCTATATCGTCTGGAGGCCTGGATCCGAACCGGCGCGCGCAAACATACCGCCCCGGGAGGCGGCGGTATTTGGGCCAGTATCATCCAGTATATTTACCGTAACCGCAGTAAAGAACGGCTGCGCAAACGCCGCCTGGCGGAAGCTGTCAACCGCTTCAACCTCACTGTATCAGCACTACCCTACGCCACGGTATCGCTAAGCCGGCACAATGAAATTGAATGGTCGAATCCAGCCGCCTTGCAACTGTTGGGGATCGACCGGCAGCGCGATCGGGGTCAACGCATCGATAACCTGATCCGCACCCCACACTTCCAACAGTTCATTGCCGAACCGATTAACGCCGATACGCTGTTGGAGATCACGTCACCTTGTAATGAGAACATGCTGCTGAGTCTTCGCCGAATTGCCTACGGCGAATCCCAATCACTCATCACCGCACACGACATCAGCCAGTCCGCCGCCTTGCAACGCATGCGTAAAGATTTTATCGCCAATGCATCTCATGAATTACGCACACCACTGACGGTGATTTTAGGTTATCTGGAAAGCCTGGAAAGCAAATCCAACCTCCCCAAGCCCGTGCTCACACCCATACGGCAAAGCTACCAGCAGGCCCAGCGCATGCGCGTGCTGATCGAAGATCTGCTGACCCTGTCGAGCCTCGAGACTGAGGATCTCTTCGCCCAAAACAACCTGGAAACAGTTGCCATGCCACAATTGCTGGCGAAAATCATGGACGAACTTCGTGCTACAGAAATGCTGGAAACGTCCTCAATCACCACGACCATTGAGCCCGGACTGCAACTGCTTGGCGCAACGGGTGAAGTAGAGAGCCTGTGCCGAAATCTGATTTACAATGCTCTGCGACATACTCCGGACGGCACAACCATTGACCTGCACTGGGGCAAAACCGCAGACGGCGCTGCCCGCCTGCAGGTTAGCGATGATGGTGACGGCATCGAAGCCATACACTTGCCGCATCTAACCGAACGTTTTTATCGCATTGATGCAGCACGTTCGCGCGCCTCCGGTGGCACCGGCCTGGGACTGGCCATCGTCAAGCACATCGTGCAACGCCACGAAGCCCTGCTCAATATCCACAGCACCCCGACCGTAGGCACACAAGTCGAAGTCATTTTCCCACCCCACAGGATTGCAAACGCCGCCAGGGTAAAGCCCCACTAAATCGCGCTGTGCATGATATTGATCCGCAAATAGCGCCTGCGGAACTGCATTGTCACAGAAACTTCACATTAGCGTCATAAACTGGTGACCTGAGATCTGGAAACTGCTGCGGTCGGTCGTCAACTGACGATACGGTACAACCCAATTCTGATAGTCACTAACTCATAGCAGGAGTTTAAATTGAAACAATCTATCTCAACTTTTGTGTTCATAGGTGCCATCGCGCTTTCCGGCAGCGCCCAGGCTTCGGGGCGCAGTAACATCGATATCGTCGGTTCCTCAACCGTGTATCCCTTTGCCACTGTGGTTGCCGAACGCTTCGGCAAAACCAGCGGTATGAAGACCCCTAAAATCGAATCCACCGGTACCGGTGGCGGTATGAAACTATTTTGCAAGGGCGTCGGCATCGATACACCGGATGTATCCAACGCCTCACGGCGAATCAAACAAAGCGAATTTGAGCGCTGCCGTAAAAACGGTGTCACCGATATCATCGAAGTACTCATCGGCTATGACGGTATCGTCCTGGCCAATTCCAAAAAGGCCCAACGCATGAGCCTTTCCCGCAGGGATATCTTTCTCGCCCTGGCGAAAAATATACCCAACTCTGATGGTAGCCAGAGCCTCATCCCCAATCCTCACAAAACCTGGAAATCCGTCAACGCGGCATTGCCTGATGTAAAAATTGAAGTCCTCGGCCCACCACCTACCTCCGGAACCCGGGATGCCTTTGCCGAATTGGCCATGGAAGGGGGATGCAAGACCTTCGCCTGGATCAAAGCGCTCAAAAAGTCCAACAAATCCAAATACAAAGGGATCTGCCACACCTTGCGTGAAGACGGCGCTTACATCGAGGCCGGCGAAAACGACAATCTGATCGTACAAAAACTCGAAGATAACCCTCGGGCATTTGGCGTCTTTGGTTTCAGTTTCCTGGATCAAAACAGAGATTATCTGCAAGGCTCGATCATTGACGGCAAGCAGCCGGAATTCGAAGCCATCGCAGCGGGAGATTACCCGGTATCGCGGCCGTTGTTTTTCTATGTGAAAAAAGCCCACATCGGAACAGTGCCAGGTATCAAGGACTATATGAAAACGTTCACCAGCGAAGCAGCGTTCGGCACTGATGGGTATCTTTCAGAAAGAGGCTTGATCCCGTTGCCCGATGGCAAACGCAAAGAAGTCGTGAATACCGTCTCGACGCTCAAAACTCTGCATTTGTAGGCATCATAACAGGTCTGGTAAATGCCCCAATCCGGCGCCCTTATTTTCGTTGTTGCATTGATTACGTTGCTTGGCTTTGGCCTTGGGTATCGACGCGCAACGAGATTCGGGCGTACGGCGGGCAGGCCCCGCCTGTCTTCTTCTTTGCCCATCCACTACGCCAGCCTGATTGGTCTGTGGTGCGCTCTACCTTCGTTATTACTGTTGCTGGCATGGAATGTGGCCGAACCCATGTGGCTCGATCAGATCATCTTCAAACAACTCAGCACACAACATCAGCAACTGAGCGACGGACAAAAATCTCTGTTGCTCAATCCAATTAAAACCGCCCTGCAAAGTGGCGATACCGCTTCTTTAACACCGCAACAAAAAGTCCTGGCGAAACACTGGTCTGACCTGGATCAACGCAGTCAGACCTTGCGCACGGCGATGGTGTTGATTCTTTCTGTTACTGCGCTGGCGTTTGGACTAAACGCCGCCAAACCCAAACTCAAGGCCCGTATCAAGGTCGAAAAGACCGTGCGTATGATGCTCATTGCCTGCTCGCTGATTGCCATTCTGACTACGCTGGGGATCGTCCTGTCGGTAACCGCCGAGTCATTACGGTTCTTTGACAAGATTCCCATTCTCGATTTCATGTTCGGCCTGCACTGGAGTCCGCAAACCGCGATTCGTGCGGATCAGGTGGGCAGTTCTGGCAGTTTTGGTGCTGTACCCCTGTTCGTCGGCACCATGCTGATTTCGACCGTGGCGTTGTTGATTGCCGTACCGATTGGACTGATGGCCGCCATCTATCTTTCCGAATACGCCAGTCGGCCACTGCGTGCCTTTGCCAAACCGGCGCTGGAAATTCTCGCCGGGATCCCAACAGTTGTGTATGGTTTTTTTGCTGCGCTGACCGTGGCCCCGGCACTACGTGGATTAGGCGATGGTCTGGGGATCGAAATTTCCTCGCAGAGCGCTCTGGCAGCAGGACTTGTCATGGGAATCATGCTGATCCCCTTCGTCTCCTCGTTATCTGATGATGTCATTCGGGCTGTACCCCGGGCCATGCGTGATGGCTCTTTTGGGCTCGGAGCCACTCACTCGGAAACTATCCTGAGAGTGATCGTTCCAGCCGCTTTGCCGGGCATTGTCGGCGGTGTGTTACTGGCCGCATCGCGGGCCATCGGTGAAACCATGATCGTCGTGATGGCAGCCGGACTTGCCGCCAAACTCACCGCCAATCCTTTGGAATCAGTCACCACCGTGACGGTACAAATCGTCACTCTGCTGACAGGGGATCAGGAGTTCGACAGCTCTAAAACGCTGGCCGCATTCGCTTTGGGCTTGATGCTGTTTTTTACCACTCTGGCACTGAATGTCATCGCCCTGCAGGTGGTGCGTCGCTATCGTGAACAGTATGAATAAAACCGAACTGGTTCGGACCAGCCTGCACCGACGCCATCGTAAGGAAAAACGTTTTCGCCTCTACGGCCTGGGCGCCGTACTGGTGGGCTTTGTGTTTTTAATTTTCCTCATCACTGATATGTCCATCAAGGCCGCCCCGGCGTTTACTCAACACTGGATTAAATTACAAATATCCTTCGATACGCAACGCCTGAACGTGAACACCAAAGATGATCTCGCTCAGGGAAACTACAGGGCCATCCTCAACGGCTCGCTTTATCGTCTTTTTCCAAACGTCAAAAAACGCCGTGATAAACGCAAACTTCATAAACTTCTAAGCAGCAACGCTGAATACCGGCTACGCGAAGAACTGATGAGCCATCCGGAATTTATGAATCAGACCCGAACAATTTGGGTCATGGCCGATGACGAGGTGGATTTGTATCTGAAGTCAACCACGAAGCAAGGCTCCAGACTGGAACCAGTACAACGCGCCTGGGTCGACAAACTAAACGCCTCGGGGCGCATCGAGCGGCGTTTCAATGGATCATTTTTTCGCAATGGTGATTCCCGGGAGCCGGAACAGGCTGGCATCGCCGGTGCCCTGATGGGCTCTTTTTACACCCTGGTAGTGACTTTACTACTGTCTTTTCCAATTTCCGTTGCAGCAGCGGTCTACCTGGAAGAATTCGCACCAAAGAATCGCTGGACCGATTTGATTGAAATTAATATTAATAACCTCGCAGCTGTGCCATCCATTGTTTTTGGCCTGTTGGGTTTGGCCGTGTTTATTAACTTCTTCGGCCTGCCGCGTTCAGCGCCTCTGGTCGGCGGTATTGTCCTCAGCCTGATGACCTTGCCGACCATCATCATCGCCAGTCGGGCTGCGATGAGATCCATTCCGCCATCGATTCGCGAAGCTGCACTCGGCCTGGGCGCCTCCAGAAATCAGGTGGTGTTTCATCATGTCCTGCCGCTATCCATGCCCGGGATCCTCACCGGGACCATAATCGGCATGGCGCAGGCGTTGGGTGAAACTGCACCACTGCTCATGATCGGTATGGTGGCATTTATCGTCGATATCCCGCAGTCATTTGTCGATTCTGCGACCGCCCTGCCGGTACAGATTTTCCTCTGGGCGGACAGCCCCGAACGTGCCTTTCTTGCCCGCACCTCTGCAGCTATCCTTGTGTTGCTGGCTTTTTTGATCACAATGAATGCGCTGGCAATCTGGCTACGCAAAAAACTGGAACGCCGCTGGTAGCATCAGCACCAACCGAGATAACGATACGCCATGAGCATGCCTGCACCGATAGTTTCAGAGGAACATCTTCAGCCCGACGCAGGTACTGTGGGGCAGGCGCTGTTAGACGATGCAAAAATCAGCGCCCGCCATGTCGATGTACATTACGCTGAAAAGCAAGCCATTTTCGATGTCAGCCTGGATATTGCCGCCAATGAAGTTATTGCTCTGATCGGTCCTTCAGGTTGTGGCAAGTCGACTTTTTTGCGCTGCCTGAATCGCATGAACGACACCATCGAAACGTGCCGCGTAACAGGCGAATTGCACCTCGATAATGAAGATATTTACGCCCGGGAAATGGATCCGGTACTGCTGCGTGCCCGGGTCGGCATGGTATTCCAAAAAGCCAACCCATTTCCCAAGTCCGTGTACGACAATGTCGCCTATGGCCCACGCCTGCATGGCCTGGCGACGAATCGCGCCGAACTGGATGACATCGTTATCGGCAGCCTGCAAAGAGCCGGTTTATTCGATGAAGTTAAAGATCGACTCGATGCACCGGGCACCGGTCTTTCCGGCGGCCAGCAACAGCGCTTGTGCATCGCTCGAACCATCGCCGTCAGCCCCGAAGTTATCTTGATGGACGAACCGGCCAGTGCACTCGATCCGATCGCAACCGCCGTCATCGAAGAACTGATCCATGAACTGCGAGAAAATTTCACTATCGCCATTGTTACCCACTCCATGCAGCAGGCAGCGCGGGTGGCGCAGCGTACCGCATATTTTCATCTCGGCAAGCTGATTGAAGTAGGCGATACCAAACAGATTTTCACTACCCCGCAACATCCACTGACCGAGAATTACATCACTGGCCGAATCGGCTGAACAGAGAATGACAATGCCCCAAAACGAACAGAACATTCCCACTCATATCTCCCAGCAGTTTGATCAGGAACTTGAAGAGGTCCGCAACAAGGTCCTGAAAATGGGCGGTACAGTAGAAAAACAGGTTGCAGACGGACTCAACGCGCTGTTGAATTCCGATAGCGAACTAGGTGTAAAAGTGTCTTCCTCGGATTTCAAGGTCAATGCCCAGGAAGTACAAATCGACGAAGACTGTGTCGGGATCCTGGCCCGGCGTCAACCGGCGGCCGGTGATTTACGGCTGGTAGTCACCATCATCAAAACCATTACCGATCTGGAACGCATTGGCGATGAAGCGGAAAAACTCGGCCGTATCGCCGTCAAGCTGACTGAAAAAGGGGTGCAGCCCAACGAGTACACCAAGCTGCGCCACCTTGGCGAGCATGTAAAAAGTATGCTGCGCGATGCGCTAAATGCTTTCGCCCGCATGGAAACTGAACAGGCACTTGAAATTATTGATCGCGATATAGTCATCAACCAGGAATTTGAGGCCATCTCCCGACAGTTAATCACCAACATGATGGAAGATCCCCGCAACATCAAAGATTCGCTGCGCGTCACCTGGTGTGCAAGGGCACTTGAACGTATCGGGGACCATTCCAAAAATATATGTGAAAACGTGATCTATCTGGTACTGGGCAAGGACATCCGTCATACAAGCTGATTTTCGCTATGGGACCGGGGTGGTCACAGATT
>CAZAWX010000078.1:0-1548 GCA_964488985.1 uncultured Ectothiorhodospiraceae bacterium | reverse complement strand
AAGGCCCTGGGGCGGTATAGCCGCCGTGGCGTACGGTGAAACGTGACCAGGCGGCATCGGCGGCGGTACTGGCCTGGTCGAGTAGATCAGCTTCATTGATGCCTTCGACGTGGCCATCGCGGACCCGAATTTGACCATCAACCATGACCATCTCTACGTCTTTGCCATGGCCGTGGTAAACCAGCGTTCCGACGGGGTCGTTACCTGGGGTTAATCCGAACCGGCGCATATTGATCATCTGCAAATCGGCTTTTTTACCAATCTCCAGTGACCCGATTTCGGCCTCAAGCCCCAACGCCCGGGCGGCACCCAAGGTGCCCAGTTCCAACACTTCAGCCGCAGATAAAATTTCCGGATCGTGCGCACGAATTCGCGCCACCGCCACACAGGCACGCAGGACTTCGAAATAATCGGAAAAATAATTATCGATCCCCAGACCCACATTCATGCCCAGGGCCCGCAACTGTTGCATGGGCGCGATCTCACCGCGGAACTGATTCATCTGCGGGCAGTGGGCGAGGTGTGCTCCGGAGGCAGCGAGGATCCCGATTTCCTGCTCCGTCACCTCGTAGCAATGTACCGCCACTACATCCGGGGCCAGCATGCCCATCTCCCGGGCATAATCAAATTGTTCACAGCCATGAATGTTGCGTACCAGTTCGCTTTCACCAAAGCCCAGGTGAATCGACAGACGCAGATTCATGCGATCCGCCGCATCGCGCAGACCTCGTAGCAGCTGTGGCGAGGAGGTCGACAATCCGGTGGCGGCCATAAACGCCTGGATACGCCCCCCGGCACGGCCATGCCAACGCTCGGCCAGGCCGATGGCCTGCTCAAGTTGCTGCTCTCGCACCCCCTCATCGAATACGGTTGTGCCACTGCCGATCTGATTCAGATCGAGATCATTGACCATCACCCCGATCCCGGCACGCATACCGCTTTGTTCGATGAAGGGAGCGAACAGTTCCGCATCCTCTTCCATCTCCAAAATAGTCGTTACCCCGCCACGCAACAGTTCCGCCACGGCCAGGGATCCAATCAACCGTCGTTCGTCGTGGCTGATAATCGCACTCATGGGAAGATACAAACGGTGGGTCGGCGCATGACCAAGGTCCTCGGCCCGGCCACGAAAAACAGCATAGCCGACATGATTATGGGCGCTGACAAACCCCGGCAACACAACCCTGCCAGTGGCATCGATGATCGTGCCCGGTTGAGTATGGCGAACGGCGATCTGATCATCGGTACCGATATCGGCAATACGATCAGCATCAATGACCAGCGATGCGTTACGCAGAATACTACGTTTCGGATCGAGGGTGATAAGGGTAGCGTTTTTGATCAGGGTAGTCATGGTGCGAGGCCTGAATACGTTTATCTATGAACAGACATCTTAATGTGCCACTTGAAACAGAGCAAAGCTCCCGGGGACTTTCCGGCCTTGGCGCTTTCCCATTACCCACAAGCATGCCGATCCGGGCACAAATAGCTGCGCGAAAATCCTGTTCACACTAAATAGGTGCGCATAAATCCAGATCACTGTAGCCA
>CAZAWX010000077.1:0-15268 GCA_964488985.1 uncultured Ectothiorhodospiraceae bacterium | reverse complement strand
ATTTTTCTCCGCCAACTGAAACCGGATCAAAGACCCCTGGAATCGCCATACTGGCTGCGATTGCACAGGCCAGTTTCACATCGGTATCCTTGGAAAACATATGGCACTCGCCACTCGGGAACCTCACAGCGGTAATGAATAATGGAATCCTGGCATCGTGAAATGACTCGCCGCCGCAAAATTCTTCTGCCACCTCGATCAATGCATCGGTATCGGCAACGGCCCGATCCGTTGCGGCCCGCGTAAACATCACCGATTGTCTGGCCGCGGCCGCCAGCCTTGATAGCCAGGTCAGATCCTGCGTTTCGACCTCATCTGTGACAGGCAAAGACATCGCAACCCGGGAATAGGACTGTGATGCAAGAATCTCATAGGCTCGTTTGATCACTTGCTTCGCATCC
The DNA here is from genome assembly GCA_964488985.1 of uncultured Ectothiorhodospiraceae bacterium. Classification (GTDB taxonomy): domain Bacteria; phylum Pseudomonadota; class Gammaproteobacteria; order HK1; family HK1; genus CAZAWX01. The sequence goes on along the minus strand of CAZAWX010000077.1, from coordinate 14,867 downwards.
GGTTCAAGGGCGTACATGGCCCCGAACAGGGAACCGATACTGGTGCCTACAATAGCGTTGGGCCTGAGATTGTGTTCCTCCAGCACATCCAGGACCCCCAAATGTGCCAGTCCGCGCCCTCCGCCGCCCCCAAGCGCAAGGATAAAACCCTTGCCTTCCCCGGGAGTTTTCGATTTGGAGCCAAACAGATGGTCGAACAACTTCATGTTTCCTCCGGCAGACTTGCAGCTGCGAACAGTTTATCACTTAACGTCGCTATTTGCTCTGTCGTCAGTTGTCGGGAATCATGACCGGTGATAAAGAAAACATCGACGATACGCTCGCCGAAGGTGGAAATGGATGCGCCGTGCAAATCGTAACCGGATCGACTGATCATATCGGACAACCGCGCTAACAAGCCCGGATGATCGGCGGCTGACACTTCGATGACAGTCTCATGAAATGATGCCTTGGGCAATTCGCGCACACGCACTGGAACCTGACGCATCAATACGTTGACCTTGCATTGCGGCATCGCTTCCGGATTGATAGTTTTTTCTCCTTCCAGAACGGCACGTATCTTCCCTTCAATGCGTTCAAGATCACTCGGCTCATCGAACAGGACCCCATCATCCCCTTGCAGGTAAAATACATCCAGTGCTCGCCCGTCCGCCAGAGTATAGGCCTGCGCCGCAGCAATGTTTGCATGCCCGCTGGTCATGACAGCCGCCATCGAGGCAAACAGGCCACGCGATCCGGGTGCGATCACAAACACCAGCGTTTCACCCTGCTGCTCATCAATCCATGTCCGAACACCCATGGATTTCGTCTGCATCAACATCGTAACGATGCATCTAAGCTTGCGCGGCGCGAAATGCATCACGCACTGCTGCGTTAATTGATCCATAGCCTGCCGGATTGCATCAGGGTCCCCTTCCGTTGTCTCAAGGACTGTTTGCAGGCGTACCTCATAGCGCTGTCTGGCCGCCTTACCAAAGTTCTGGCCGCCGAGGAAGCACATGGCCGTAGACTGATACAACTCCTGTAGCAAAGAACCCTTCCAGTCATTCCAGACATTCGGTCCGACAGCGGCAATATCGGAGATAGACAACAACAACAGGTAATTCAATCGCTCCATGTCACCGACCCGGTCGGCAAAGGCCTGTATCACCTCCGGATCGGAAAGATCGAAACGCTGACTCTTCACTGCCATCAATAAATGTTCGCGCACCAGCCATTCAACCAATTCCACCGCATCACGGTTCAGACCGATGCGCTCACAGAAACGACGAGCCAGATGCGCCCCGTTCTCGGAATGATCGCCGGGCTTTCCTTTGGCGATATCATGAAAAATCAAAGCCAGATAGAGAAGTTCCGGGCGATTGATCTTATAGCGCACCTCATGTGCCAGAGGTAAGCGCTCTTGTCGATCCCGGTGCCAGATATTACGCGCCTCACCTACCGCTCGAATCGTATGCTCATCGACAGTAAATGCATGATAGCGATTGAACTGACCAAGCCCTACAACATCGCGGAAATCCGGGATAAAACGACCGAGGACGCCCGTGTCATTCATCTGCTTTAGCGCCCAACGAACATTTCGCCTGGCACGTAGAATCTGCATGAATATTTTGTGTGCCTGATGATTGGCGCGATATGCATCGTCGATGAGTAGCACATCGGCTCTGATCTGGCGCAAAGCCTGACTCGACAGATGCCGCTCACCCTGCTGAGCAACATGGAACACGCGTAACAGACGCAGCGGATCTTCCTGAAACACACGCTCATGCATCAGGCCGACCCTGTTCCCCTCCAGCGTAAAACCATCGCCGATATCATGGCGAATGGAGAAATATTGCGGATTAAGAACCTCTCGAAAATGCAGTTCAAACATACCGCTGATGCGTGAAATCCGTCCGACATGGCGGAAATAGTCCTTCATAAACGCTTCTACCGCCGGTTGGTGTTGTTTCGCTTGATAGTGCATGCGCTCGGCCAGAATCGCTTGCTGCTCAAATCCCAGGCGGTCCGAGCCTCGCTTCATTTCCAGATGTAACCCGGCTCGACAGCGCCATAAAAAACTTTGCGCTTTCAGTAATTGATCACGTTCAACAGCCGACACTGCTCCGTCCTCAACCAACCCATCCACATCATCCGGCCCATACCAACCCTTAGCCATCCAGAACAGCGATTGCACATCGCGCAAACCGCCTTGCCCTTCCTTGATATCGGGCTCCATCAGGAAGGCTGTGCCGCCGGTGCGAGCATGCCGGGTTTCCTGTTCGATCAATTTCGCTTCAACGAAGGCTTTACGCCGCTTGCGAAAGAAACCTGTCAGAGCTTCCTGTTGTTCGGCAAACAAGATGCCATGGCCATGCAATAATCTCGACTCCATCGCAGCTGTCGCTGAATTCCAGTCCTCCCGCACATGCTTCAAGGTCTCGTTCACCGAGCGCACGGCATGGCCAATTTTCGCTCCCAGATCCCAAAGCGCATACAGGTAATCCTGTATCTGCTGCTCAACCTCTTGTGCACATGTATCGGGGGTCAGAAACCACAGATCCCAATCCGAATACGGAGCCAACTCTCCCCGTCCATAGCCGCCGACTGCGACCAGATCAATACATTCTGCTGCATCCGGCGCTTTCAATAGCCACAGATCAATGAGAATAGCATCAACACCCGCACTCATCCGGTGGCTCAGGGCCTCGCCGTCCTCACCCTGTTCAAAAGCCCGGTCCAGCTCGGCATACAGCTGTTTTAACTTCTCGCGATACTCATTCACGATTTTGATCCTGATTTCAACTCGGCCAGCATGCTCAGCGCCTCCACGGGTCGCATATTATCCACATCCAGAGACTCAATATGATCCGCCAGAGCTCGCAACTTGATCCATTCCTTTTCCTGCTGTTTCTTTTCCGCCGTGGCAAACAATCCCAATTGTGATTTGCCGCTTTCAGCGGCCAGTTCCGATCCATGTTCCAGACGGAACAGATGTTCCCGTGCCCGCCTGACCACCTGACGCGGCAGGCCTGCAAGCTGAGCTACGGCAATGCCGTACGACTGATCAGCCGCATCCTCAACAACCTGATGCATGAAGATCACCGAACCATTCCATTCCCGAACCGTCACCGAAGCATTAAAAGCCTCCTCAAACTGGTCGGGAAGCTCCGTTAATTCATGATAGTGCGTGGCAAATAATGTGAGTACATCATCCGCCCCAATCAGACGTTCAGCCACAGCCCAGGCGATCGCCAGACCATCCCAGGTACTGGTGCCGCGGCCGATTTCATCAACAATCACCAGCGAACGTGGCTCCAGTTGATTGAGAATTGCAGCGGTTTCCATCATTTCGACCATAAATGTCGAACGCCCGCTGGCCAGTTCGTCTCCGGCACCCACACGCGTAAATATCCTTTGGGTCAGGGGGATGCGCGCCTCATCGGCGGGCACATAACAACCCGTGTGTGCCAGCCACACCATCCATGCCACCTGCCGCATATAGGTGGATTTGCCGCCCATATTAGGGCCTGTCAACAACATGAATCGCCGTTTCTTCAGATGCATGTGTGTGTCGTTGGCCACAAAAGGCGTATCGGTAAGATGCCGTTCAACAACCGGGTGCCTGCCGCCGACCAGTTTCAGGCCCCGCCCTGCATGCACCTCGGGACGCACATAATGATGGGTGACAGCCAGAAAGGCAAAACAGCACAGCACATCGAGTCGAGCCATTGCCCGAGCCGCGGCCTGAATCGGCGCAGCTTTGCCGCACACTTTGCGCTGCACCTCCTCCAGCAACTGCTCCTCGCGCTGCCGGGCAGCATCCTGAGCGCCCAGAATCTCCGATTCAAAGCGATGCAATTCATCGGTGATGAACCGCTCGGCATTAACCAGGGTCTGCTTGCGCACATAGTCCGGCGGCGCTTCCCGGGCCTGGGCTCTCGATATCTCGATAAAATAACCGAATACTTTATTATATTTCACTCGCAGGTTGGCAAGCCCGGTGCGCTGCCGTTCCCGGGCTTCATAATCCCGCAACCAATCCCCGGCATCCCGGGCCAGCCCGCGCAAACGGTCAAGTTCAGCATCAAATCCTTCAGCAATCACGCCGCCGTCACGAAACACAGCCGGAGGCGATGCTTCAATGGCCCGCTCAAGCTCGCTAGCCAGATCATCCAGTCCGTTAAAAGCAGTCAGCATATCAGCAAACAAGCCGCTTCGCTGGCCGATCTTTTCCCTTAGCTCCGGCAAAGCTGAAAGCCCATCCGCAAGTCCGCGATAATCACGGGGCGAGGCCCGGTTGAGCACAATGCGCGTCAGCATACGCTCGATATCACGCACGTTGGCCAGGTATTGCCGCAAACCCTGCAAAGCATCCCCGTCATCGATCAGGCTTTGCACAGCATTCTGTCTGGCCTGCAAAGCCGTCAGGTCCGTCAGAGGACAATCAAGCCACTGGCGCAATTTGCGCGCACCCATCGCTGTCTGCGTCTCGTCCAGAACATGAATCATCCCTCCCTTTGCATCACCATTGAGGGCGCAGTAAAGCTCCAGATTCCGTCGTGAACGAGCGTCAATACGCATACCGACAGAGGATTGCATGAATACCGGCAATTCCAGATGCTGCAAAGCACACTTCTGCGTTTGCTGCAGATAAACCAGAACAGCTCCGACAGCCGAAGCCACCTCGGCATTGGCATGCAAGTTCAGGGACTGCCAATCACCGACACCGAATTGCTGCTGCAGATGTTCACGCGCCACATCGCTGGAGAAACTCCAGTCGCCGGGCCGGGTACACTGGCAATCCAACTCGTCAGCAATCACATCCTCGCTGGAATGCATCAAAAGTTCTGCAGGCCCCAGCACATGGAGTTGCTCTTCAAGCAAAGCCCGGCCTTCCCCGGCCAGCAAACGCCAGTGCCCACAGGACAGGTCAATGGCAGCCAAACCCCAACGTTCAGAGTCAGATTGCTGTCGAAACAATGCCACCAGAGGCCTGGATACGGATTGATCCAGTAGTTCCGATTCGGTAATGGTGCCCGGCGTTACCACGCGCACGACCTCGCGCCGCACCGGCCCCTTGGTTCCGTCGGGTGCCTCCATTTGCTCGCAAATCGCCACCCGTTTGCCCGCAGCAACAAGCTTAGCCAGATAAGTCTCAGCTTGATGCCAGGGCACGCCAGCCATCGGAATATCATCACCGCCGGATTTACCACGCTTGGTCAGCGCGATATCAAGAATATGTGATGCCTCAACGGCATCTTCATAAAACATCTCATAAAAATCGCCCATGCGATAGAAGAGCAGGCAATCGGCATGCTCTGACTTAATGCGCAGATATTGCTGCATCACGGGCGTGTGGGTCGAATGTTTAGCGGGTGCGGCCATATTGCGGAATGTAACATGCAGACTGGCGATGCTTAAGCAGATAGGTTGATATGGAGCCGACCCGATAGCGAAAAAACAATTCGGCCCGGGGAATATGCGTCAGGGGGAAGGGGGGGGGAAGATCACATATTCCGCCGGGCCGGTTGTTTGCAACATAAGCTGAATCATCAATTCATGTTGCCATTACCTTATCTATCGGAAGATAATGATCTATACTGAGCAATTCATGTGCCAACAAATGGACGCCTGGCCGAGAAGATCTATCGCCGATAGATACACATTGTCAGGTAATGGTTTTTTTTGAGCAAGCCTAAAAGGCCTAGGATAAACCCTTAGGCCCGACTGACATGCGACAGGAAGGGGAAGGAGGGATGCGCATATCAAGCCGGGCCATAACGGTTGGCCGTGTATAGATATAGTATCGGTAGCTGATCTGATGACTTTATACAAAAACCGAGTGTAAAGAAGTGACAGCGCTCACGCGGCAGCACTTCATACGCCCATACTCATGCCTCGGAAGTAATCATCCCCGCGCCCACGGTATTATTGGTAAATGCATCAATGACAATAAAGCTGCCGGTCATGCGATTATCCGCATAGGCATCATAATGCAGCGGCTGTTGTAATTTAAAGGTGATGCGGCCGATATCATTCATCGTCAATTCATCCGCCTGCTCATGCTCAAGCGTATGAATATCGGTACGATAGTCGATACTGGCTACCATAGCCTTGACGGTATGCGTCGTATGCTTGATTAGATATTTTTTACGTGGCGTCAAAGGCTCATCACCGATCCAGCAAACATGGGCGGTTACATCTTTCTTATCCTCCGCCTGTTCGCCGACCTTGGTCAGCATATCACCACGCGAGACATCAATCTCATCGTTCAATGTCAGGGTAATACTTTGCGGAGCAAATGCCTCTTGCAGATTACCGTCAAATGTAACGATCTCTTTCACGGTCGATGTATTACCGCTGGGAACAGCAACCACGGCATCGCCGACACGAATCGTACCTGAGGCAATCGTCCCCATGAAACCGCGATAATCAGGAAGATCGGCCGTCTGCGGCCGGTTTACCAACTGCACGGGCAGGCGGAACGGCTGCTCGTCAATATCATCCATCACCGAAAGGCTTTCCAGCGTATCCAGAAGGGTGTTGCCCTGATACCAATCCATGTGATCGCCACGCACCGCCACCATGTCACCGGTCAGAGCCGACATCGGAATACAAATCAGATCCTTCACGCCCTGTTTGGCACAATAGTCCTGCATGTCCTGACGAATTTTTTCGAAGGTCGCCTGATCATATTCAACCATATCCATCTTGTTCACGGCCACGACCAGATGCGGAATACCAAGAAGCCCGAGGATATGGGTATGCCGTTTGGTCTGCGGCATCACGCCATTGCGTGCATCAATCAGAATTATCGCCGCATTTGCTGTTGATGCGCCGGTCACCATATTGCGGGTGTATTGCTCATGCCCAGGGCAATCAGCCATGATGAACTTGCGCTTGGGAGTGGCGAAATAACGATAGGCCACATCAATGGTAATACCCTGCTCGCGTTCGGCAGACAAACCATCGGTCAACATGGCCAGATCGATCTCACCTGCAGAAGCGACATGCTTCTGACCCTTTTTCTTGCGCACGGCCAGCAATTGGTCCTCAAATGCACCCTTGGTGTCCACCAGCAGGCGTCCGATCAATGTCGATTTGCCATCGTCAACGCTGCCTACCGTCACCAGCCGCAGCAGTTCAATTTCTTCGGTCATCTTAAAATTCAATTCAGTCATAACAATCCTTTTTCACCTCGAGTATGCAAGACAACATCCTTTCATCTCTCAACCTGCACGCCCGTTACCAGGGATAACATCTTCCGCGTATTCTCCGCCCGTCCTGGGTGGCACATCAGCAATGCTGATTCAGTATCAAAAATACCCTTCTTTCTTCTTGTCTTCCATGGAATTGGAACCGTGATCGATAATGCGGGTCTCGCGCTCAGAACGTTTGGCCGCCGCCGCCTCAATGACGATTTCTTCCATCGATGTCGCCTCGGAGCGAACCGCACCGGTGCATGGGCTGCAACCCAGGGTGCGAAAGCGGGACATCACCATCGTCGGCTCCTCCCCCTCAAGCAACTGATCTTTCCTATCCTCATAATAAGGAATGAGCATGGAGCCACGCTCCACCATCGGCCGTTCCTTGGCGAAATACAGCGGCACAATCGGAATATCTTCTTTCAGGATATATAACCAGACATCCATTTCGGTCCAGTTGGAAATCGGGAATACACGCACCGACTCACCATCGTGAATGCGACCATTGTAAATACTCCACAACTCGGGACGCTGATTCTTTGGATCCCATTGGCCGAACTCGTCGCGCATCGAAAACACGCGTTCTTTCGCCCGACTTCGCTCTTCATCCCGACGCGCTCCGCCAAAGGCCGCGTCGTAGCCACCCTCTTCCAGTGCATCAAGCAACCCCTGGGTTTTCAATGCCCCGCAGCAACGAGCCACGCCGTAGTCTTTGGGATTCATACCTCGCGCAATCGCATCCTCGTTGCGCCGTACAATCAGGTCGGCGCCGATCTCCTTGGTAAAGGAGTCGCGAAATTCATACATCTCCTTGAACTTGAAACCGGTATCGACATGCAACAATGAAAACGGCAACGGTGCCGGATGGAATGCCTTGCGTGCCAGATGCAACATGACGCTGGAGTCCTTGCCTACCGAATACAGCATAACCGGATTGCGAAACTCGGCCACCACCTCACGAATGATATGAATGGACTCGGCTTCCAACGCCTGTAGCTGAGTTAATTTATGTTCCGATATTTGATGTTTGGACATCGTTTATTCTCCTAAATTCCTTCGCCGCCCTCAATTTCACCGCTGACTTCCTTGAGGCTCATCACGTGCAGGCCGCATTCTGCAGCAATTTCATCGTTTTCCCACCACCAGCGGCCGGCCCTCTCATCCTCGCCCACGGTAATGGCACGAGTACAGCATTCACAGCCAATGGACAGATAATGGGCATCATGCAGCTTATTGTACGGCACATCGTATGCCTTGATATAGGCCCACAAATCATCCCATGTCCAATCCAGCAATGGATTATACTTGGTCAGATTGTAAACCGGATCGGACTCCACCGACGACAGACCAGCTCGACCCTTGGACTGCTCACGCCTGCGACCGGTCAGCCAGGCCTGTTTACCCTTTAACGAACGCATAAGCGGATGCACTTTACGGACTTCGCAGCAGCGTTTGCGCAGCTCGACGGATTGGCGAAAAAGGTTCACGCCATGTTCCTGAACCATCGACTCAACCTCGGAGTTATCCGGAACCACAACCTGAACGCGAATACCATAACGCTTCTCAACCGCATCGATCACATCATATGTCGCTTGCGGCAAGCGTCCGGTATCCAACGTCAGTACCGGGATACCCAGATCATGACGGCAAATCAGGTCGATCATCACCGAACCCTCGGCGCCAAAGCTGCATGGATAAACGAGGCCATTGCCATGTGTATCCACAGCCTTCTTTAATATCTGCAGTGCAGCTTCAATCTTGTGATTCATTGTCATATCCATGTTAAATCTTCCACCCGAGAATCGGCCACCAGAAACTGGCAAACAGCAGAAACATACTGAAAGCCGCAAACGACAGAACGACACCGTAGCGCAGCATATTTGACGGACGTACGAAACCGGTGCCGAAGACCATGGCATTCGGCGGCGTTCCCATCGGCAGCATAAAGGCAAAACCGGAAACAATACCAATCGCCAGAGCTACCATGACCGGATCCATACCGGCTGATGCGGCAAGCGGTATCGCAATCGGCAACACCACAGCCACGGCAGCGGCATTGCTCACGCCTTCGGTAAAAAACAGTGTCAACAAAGCGAGTGCGGCCAACAAGCCAAGTCCGGCAAGGCTGTCGGGCATGATGGTATGCGCCAGCCATACTGCAGCCCCTGTCACAGTCAGTGCCTTGCCAATAGCGATCGCACCACCGTACATCAGAATAACGCCCCAGTTCACATGGCTTTCCATGGACTTCCAGTCGACCAATCGTAAAACAAACATCGCCACCACGCTGATCAGGGCGATTCCTGCCAGGCTGCTGGCATGCCCGGCAAACAACCAGGCCAGTACCGTCACAATAAGGAGAGCTGCCATCAGGTAACCCTTGATATCCAGATCGCCCAGCTCCATGCGTCGCAGAGCAATACGCTCTCGCGCTCCTGTCACATCCAGGCTTGCCGTAGGCGTTACACGCAGCAGCACCAGGGCTGAGACAGCAAGCACGCTGAGCGCAACCGGCGCCGCCGCCAGTGTCCAGTCAAGAAAGGAAAAGGTCGCCCCCGTTAGTTCTTCGCTCAAGGCCAATGCCAATGGACCACGCGCCCCGCCGAGCAGGGTGACAACGCCACCGATAATAGCTCCCCAGGCCATGGCAAAGAATAACGACTGGGCATAACGATTACCCGAGCGCAAACCAAGGCTGCGCACCACTTCCCATACGATGGGCAGAAACAATGCCGCCACGGCATGTTCGGGCATCAGGCAAGCCATAGCAGCCGGCAACAGCAGCATGGTGAGGAGCAGGGCGCGCGGGCTGGTCGCAAAACGATCCAGCACCAGCAGTGCAGTCCTCTCCGACAGACCACTCTGCATAACACCGGCAGCGAGCATGAAAGCACCCAGAATAAAAAATACCGCCGGATTGCCGAAGAACGAAAACACCTCGCCGGCCGACATCACGCCGAACAACGGTAACAATGCCAGGCCAAGCATGGACGTCACCGCCAGAGGTAACAGCTGACTGACCCACAAAACAAGGCATAGCAGAAAGATCACCAGTGACGACCATCCCGCTTCGTCCAAACCATGGGGCGGTGTCGCTCCAGAGGCCAGAAATGCCACAGCAAAAATGACAGCTAATGATACGAATGGCAGAGCTTCACCAGCAAGCAATACATGGATTGGCCTGCGATCAGTGCTGACCCCATCTCCGTTGCCGTTGGATGCTCTTAGCTGCCGCCTGAGTCCATCCATCCAGCTATCCAGACGTTTGCCGACCGATGACGACACCCAGCGCTCCGACAAGGACGCCTCACCCCCGTCAAGAACGCGGCTTTCCATTGGCGTCAGAACCCGCCCCATATGCCTGAGCTTATGGGTGGAAAAGGGAACAGTGTTCAGGCCCGCGTAAAGGTGAAGAAATGCTGCCTCAATGTTCTCCAGCGGTGGCACCTCGACACCTTCAAGCGGCGTGCCGGGCAATGGACGAAATGGTTGCAACAGTGGCACAACACCATGCTCGAGCAGGGAGTCGATGCCATTTTTCGTTGATGCCATATCCTCAAGACCGACAATCAGATGACTGACCACCGCGCCTGAGCGAAATACTTTTTGTGCGTGATCCAATGCCTTCCAAATAGCCTGCTGGCCTCCGTGCCCCTGTTTGCCGGGACAAACCTCGGCAAAGCGATCTGCATCATGCAATTCGAGGTTGCATACGAAGATATCCAGACCAGCAGCATACAGGCCATCAATAACCGCAGTCTCTCTGGGCGCTACGGTTTCCAGAGCAATCTGACGATGCCCCAAATGCCTGCGCAATAAGGCAATCACAGGAACCATCCGGTTCAGTCCGGCGTCATCTCCGGGCGAATAGCCGTTATACAGATACACCGTATCCACTTCCCGCTCCGCCAGGGCAGCACGCACCACCTCGACCAGTTCAAGCGGGTCACGCATCGGCGGTTCGGCATCATTCAGCATTGAGTCGTATTGACAGTACTGGCAAGCCTCTCCTTGTTTGGCAAAGAAACCGCACCCCATCAACGGATGCAGCATCAGGAGGTTTTCATGCAATGAGGCAAAACTACCCATACGGGCACCCGAACGGGTTTTCTTCCGGTAAAATTCAGGTGCAGGCAGAACCTGCACGTCCAGATGCTCCTCCCCCCAGCATAGTTCGGCACAGCCTTCGGCATCTTCCTGCGTCAGGCTGATGGGGCTGTTTTCCGTATAAGGCTGGGCCACCGGGACCGTCGCAAAATGACCGCTCGGCAAACGCACATCGATCACTGCTTCACTGGCATTGGCTTGCGCAATCCAGCGGGAAGCATCCCCCAAACCATCCGGCAGAGACACCCCGTGACTGACCAGCGCCAACTTGGTACGGCCCGGATTGGCGAAGGGATTCAAGGCAGCATCCATATTCAGATGCTGGAGACCTTCTCCACCCTGATCTTCCACTGTGCATCGGAAATATGTTCCCTGGACACCACTTTCTGACCCTGCTCCTCAAGCGATAACGGTACATTTTCAATCGGCGCGCCATCATCCAGGATGACATCCAGCTGCGATCCGATCGGCATGCCCGACAACTTGATCTTGGTCTTCACAAAGTTCATTGGGCAGGCCACGCCGGATAGATCCAGCAGGACAACTTCATCCGACTGTTCATCAGCTTTTGCAGGCGCAGTTGTATGTGTATCACTTGCATTTGCATCACTCATTTCCGGCACTGCTGCAAATCGTTTCTCAGCCAGAGCCAACCATTCACCCTGTACATCCTTAAGCCTGGTCACCCCGGCAGAAGGGTCGGCAAGGTCAATGCTCATCAGGGCAGTCTGTACAGACTGAAAGCCGCTCATAATCTCGGCATCAGCAGTGGCATTGGCAGCCAGCAGGCCGAAAACAGAGGCATCATCATCCGGTGCTTCGCCAAACGGCACAAGAAATGCGCGCGCTGTGGAAATAGCTGATCGACGCAGGGCTGTTGCAGCCTCTGCCCAGAACATCGCATCGACATGAGCCCGGGCGATCAGCAGCTCGTACGCTGCCTCGGATATCAGCGCATCGGACATCGACAATACAGCCCCGGCACACTCACCCTTCTTGTTACCCTTGGTGTTGAAAGCTTCGTTCTCACTCCAGTCGTAAATCAAACCATCAATTTCGCCCGGTTGTCCGGCAAATGGAGCCAAAACCTCGTTGATAGCTTGCTGACCAATGCGCTCAGCCCAATGGTGCACACCTTCCCCTGCCTCACGACCATCGCGGTAAGCATGTAGCATGGCAATGCCCGCTTCCGGCGCACGCTTGGCAGGCACCGGATCAGTAGCAAAGGCCAAATGTTCACCGCCCTTTCCTGAACCACCGATATGCAGCTGATAGTGCGGCACTGCCTGTCCGTCTATCTTCTTGGCCAGGCCATGAAACCCTAAGTCGGCAATATGGTGACGGGCGCAGGAGTGTTGACAGCCTGAAGCCTTAATGGTGATACCGGCCAACGTCGAATCCTGTTTCAAATCAGCCATCATAGGTTGCATCGCTTCTGCCAAACCACGACTCGAGGTAATACCCAAACGGCAGGTCTCAGTTCCTGGACAAGCAACAATATCGGCAATACCGCGCGCATCTTTGGTTTGCAGACCGGCTGCATTCAGCTCTGCCTGCACTGCATCCACATCGGCTTCATCCACGCCGGTAATCACAACACCCTGCTCGGATGTCACGCGCAAACCTGCGCCTTTTGCCAAACGTGCCGCCCTGGCAACAGCACGGCACTGTTCAGGTGTCATGTCACCACGGAACAGGTTCAGCAAAATTGCTCTTTTACCATCATGTTGTTCTACCACGCCACTAGGGGATTCAGGCAACTTGTCTGTCGGCATGCGCCAGTTAGCCGCCTCCAGCAAATCATCGGCATGGGTCTTTTCAATCGCCGCCCTCTGTTGACGGTATTCTTCAATAAACCCTTCAGCGCCCAATTTCTGAGCAACATATTTCATACGTGCACGTGCCCGACGTTTACGGTCGGAGTACTTGAAATGAATACGCATGAGCGCTTCGCCGACCAAAAATATTTCGTTCTCCGGAATAAACTCCTCCAGCAACAAGGCACTCATCGGCTGCGAAGATAAGCCACCTGCGGCCCACACCTTAAAGCCCGGTTTGCCATCTTTATGGGTCGCGATAAAGCCAATATCGTGCATGCCGGAAAGACCGCAATCGGTATCACAGCCGGAAAACACCACCTTGAACTTTCGGGGAAACTGTTGGGTTAAAGGATGACGCAAATAAAACTCGGCAAACTGACGCGCATGCACGGTTACATCGGCATGCTCAGCCGGACACACACCCGCAAGAAAACACGCATTCACATTACGCACGGTATTCCCGCATGCCTCACGCGTGGTCAAGCCAACGGCATCAAGGCGACGCAGAAAGGCAGGCACATCATCCAGCGCCACAAAGTTCGCCTGAATATCCTGACGCGTTGTGACATGTGCCAGCTTGGCCGGTGCCTTGGTTAGGGTTCCATCGGTGGGCAAACGCCCCGTATAGTCCTGAACACAATCCGCGATGACATCCAACTGATCCGCCGTCAACAGACCACCCGGAAGCTTAATGCGCACCATCTGAACGCCTTCCTGACGCTGACCGTACACACCCATCTGCAAACGAAATGGGGTAAACCGCTCTTCCGGCATCGTGCCAGCGCGGAAAGCCTTATAGCCCGCCTCAAATTCATCGACATCGGATGTTTTCGTAAATTTAAATTCTGCCATTTGAAACCTCAATTTTCTCTGCTACGGCGCAGGCACCCATGCATTAAAAGATGCTACTCACCGAACTTTAATTCGCAGGCCTGCTCATAAGTCACCAGGTCCGTCACCGTTGGATTCGGGCCGCACAGCGGGCAGGCCGGATCCTTGTGTAATTTAAGTTTTTTCCATTCCATACGCAGCGCATCAAAGGTCATTAGCCGACCGGATAGAGAATCGCCGATACCCAGTAGTTCCTTGACGACCTCAACGGCCTGAATCGTACCCACAGCTCCCGCCAGCGCTCCCAGAATACCGGCCTCTGAACATGATGGAACCAGCCCTGCTGGCGGTGGCTCAGGATACAGACAGCGATAGCATGGCCCTTCCTTATGCTGATGCGGCTTAAATGTCGCCACCTGTCCCTCAAAACGGAACATCGCTCCGGACACCAACGGCTTCTTTTCAAAGAAGCATGCATCATTGACCAGAAAGCGGGTCGGGAAGTTGTCGCAGCCATCGATCACCAGATCGTAGTCACGGATAATCTCGCGAATATTTTCTGCGGTGACGAAGTGGTTATAAGTTTTCACCTGCACATCGGGATTCAGTGCCTGAATCGTTTCGCGCGCACTTTCAACCTTGGGCATGCCGACACGATCTTCATTATGAATAATCTGACGTTGCAGATTGGATGAATCGACAACATCCGCATCTGCAATACCGATCGTTCCCACACCTGCTGCAGCCAGATACAAAGCAACCGGCGAGCCAAGCCCTCCGGCTCCGATCATAAACACCTTCGACTCCAGCAACTTACTCTGACCATCAGCGCCGACTTCGGGCAGAATAATGTGGCGCGAATAGCGCTCAATCTGCTCTTCAGTAAAATCAATCATACTTGTAAAACCTCATATTATTAAGG
>CAZAWX010000076.1:0-15403 GCA_964488985.1 uncultured Ectothiorhodospiraceae bacterium | reverse complement strand
GGGGGCGCGCCCACTACAGTCCCAGACTCGCCGTAAGCCCTTCCATGGGGGCTCGGTCGCAGCATCCATGCTGCTCACGGTCTGGTACTGTAGTGACCGCCTCCCCTGGTGAAGCGCTTCATTTCAGGGTGGCTTTTTGTCCGCTGTGTGGAGATCTATTAATTTTGCTGATGCCTACAGCAATGCTGGCCCGGTGCGGTCCGCTTTATCGGGGCTGGGCTATACTGTTGTATCTTTAGCATGCTGGGGTTGATTGAGGGATATGTCGAGACGTTGGAAGCAGCGTCCACAGGGTTCGACCTGGGGAGATTTTGGCGAAGATGACCAATGTGGGCGTCTGAATCTGCTGACGGCTGAAAAAGTCCGCCAGGGCGCCGCTGAAGTTCGGCTGGGACAATCGTTTTGCCTGAGCCTGCCGCTGAATCTGCCGGGCGGCAACAGTGTCAATCCAAAGCGTTTTCCACCACGCTTCAAGCCTGTCTACCAGGCTGGGGAGCTGTATTACAACTATGTGTGGGATCGGGCAAATCCCGGCAATAAAGACATCAGCAGCGATGAGTGTGTCGTGCTCTACAGTCAGTATTCCACGCAATGGGATTCTCTGGCTCATGTTGGGGCGTTGTTCGATACCGGGGGCGATGGCACGCTGCGGCCTGTGTACTACAACGGTTATCGGGCCGGGGTGGATGTCGGGGATGACCGTGGTGGCCTGGGTGCGGGCGTCCTGGGGGTGGAAAATATGGCGCGTACCGGGGTCCAGGGCCGGGGTGTGCTGGTGGATCTGTATCGCCACTTTGGTCGTCAGCGAACCGTGGTCGATTATGAGATGCTCATGAATGTGCTGGCGGCCGATAAGGTCGTGGTGGAAGCGGGGGATATGTTCCTGTTTCACAGCGGCTGGGATGACTTGATTTTACACATGCAAGGGGACCCGGATGCGGCAGCATTGCACAGTGCCTGTGCCGTGCTGGATGGATTTGACTCGCGGCTGTTGCAGTGGATCACTGACAGCGGTCTTGCGGCGATAGCGACGGACAATATGGCGGTCGAAGATTCTTCCGGCTATGGCCCCAGTCAGGATGGTCATTCGCGATTGCCCTTACACCGCCATTGTCTGTTTCGTCTTGGGGTGAATCTGGGCGAACTTTGGTATTTGAGTGAACTGACCGCAGCATTGCATGAGCAGCAGCGGTTTCGTTTTATGTTGACGGCTCCGCCCCTGTGTTTACCCGGTGCCGTGGGTTCGCCGGTGACGCCGATCGCAACCCTGTAAAAATAATCAGAATATTGGAGAAAACCTTGACTGATTCCCTGCCTGTTTGGCGTTCGCTGCTGTTTGTCCCTGCGAACAGTCCGCAGTTTATTGCCAAAGCCCATACGCGTGGTGCCGATGCGATTATTCTGGATCTCGAAGACAGTGTGCCACTGGCCGAACGCGAGGCAGCCCGCCAACAGCTTGCCCAGTCGATCACCGAGGTGGGGCGCGGTGGCGCGGATGTGTTGGTGCGGGTCAACAATATTGGCGGTGAATTGGAAGCTGATCTTGGCGCCTGTGAGGCGAACATGCCCGCTGCGCTGGTGATCCCGAAAGTCGAATCACCCCTGGACATCGATCGCATCAGTGGCTGGTTATCCTGCCGGCCATCGATAGGCCCGGTGCGCTACCTGGTGCTGATTGAAACTGCCCTTGGGCTTTTGCACATGCGTGATATTGCACAGTGCGATCCGCGTATTGTGGCCTTGTCTCTGGGTGGCGAAGATTTCGCTCTGGATACCGGCATGCAGGCGACGATCGAGACCCTCGAGGTGCCGATGCAGCTCAGTTTATACAACGCCCGGGCGGCCGGGTTGATGCCCCTGGGAAGTTTCGGCAGCATTGCGGAATATGCAGATCTGGACGCGGTCAGGGCCAATGCCCGACGGGCCCGGAGGTTCGGATTTGAAGGTGCGGCCTGTATCCATCCAAGTGTGGTGCCTGTTTACAACGAGGTTTTTTCGCCCACCGTAGCCGAAGTCGCTGCTGCGGCCCGTATTGTCACGGCCTATGAGGCGGCGCAGGAAAGTGGCCGTGGCGCAATTGAAGTGGACGGTAAGATGGTGGATGTACCGGTGGCACTAAGGGCCCGGGCCGTACTGCATCGGCACGAGCGTATCAGTAACAAAAGCGAGTCCTTGAAGGAGACTTGAACATGAGTGCAGCGGCGGTGTTAAGTGAGGTGGACGACTGTGGTGTGGCCTGGCTCAGCCTGAATCGTCCCGAAGTTAATAATGCGTACAATGGCGATCTCATCGAACAGTTGGCGCAGGCGATGGAAAGCTATGCAACTGACAGCGCCGTGCGCTTGGTGGTGATCCGGGGTAACGGCCGACATTTTCAGGCTGGGGCCGATTTGCAGTGGCTCGACCAGGTGGGGCGGGCAGATGCAGAGGAAAATTTGCGGGTTTCCCGGCAGACGGCCATGGCCATGCATGGGCTGAATAATTACCCAAAGCCGACTCTGGCGCTGGTGCAGGGCGGTTGTTTCGGTGGTGGCATCGGACTGATCGCTTCGTGTGATGTGGTGTTGGCCGAGTCCAGCGCCCGCTTTGCCATCACTGAAGCTCGTTGGGGACTCATTGCCTCCATCATCATCCCGCAACTCAACGCTACCATTGGCCCGCGTCAGGTGCGCCGTTACGCGCTGAGTTGCGAAATCTTTGACGCCCAACGGGCCCTGCAGATGGGGTTGGTGCATGAAGTGTGTGAGCCTGGACAACTTCAGGAAAGCGCTGCGGTGGTCATCGACCATTTACTGAAAAGCGCCCCTGATGCGCTCACCCAGACCAAGCAGATTGCGCTTCGTGATGCGGGCCTGGATGTTGGCGGTGAGGCGTTCGAGGCGATGATTAGAGCCCATGCGCTGAAACGGCGCAGTGAAGAATCCATGGAAGGCTTGGCCAGTTTCAGGGAAAAACGTGATCCGAACTGGTACCGGCCCGTTTGAGGCAGGTTATTTTGAGGTTAGCTGTTTATTGCTTTTTTCGCCTGTCGTGCCGTGGCTGATCCGGCTGCTACCCCGTTGCTGCCTGAGGTACAGGTCTGCACCCTGACCAGTACCAAGCGTTTGTCCCGAGCGTTGCTCGAAGAGTACAACGGCGCACAGGTGCGCACAGGTCGAGCGGCGTGGCCGGCGCCGGATATCGCGCCCTGGCAGGCCTGGTTACATCGAACCTATATACAATTACAGAGTTTCGAATCTGCACCGTTACCCCTGCGACTGTCCGAAATACAGCAGCAGGCAGTTTGGGAATCCATCGTCAGGGAGTCTTCCAGTTCTGAGCGGGCGCGGCTCATATTGCAACCCCGTGCCGCCGCCGCCCTGGCTCGCAAGGCCCAACTTCTGCTTGATCGTTGGGGTCTTGAGTCGAGCCGCATTGATGCGGCAAGCAGCCAGGAAGCGGGGTTGTTCAAAGCTTGGTCCCGTCGCTTTGGGCAACGCTGTACGGAGGCGTGTTGGATCAGCCCCGGAACGATTGAGTCAGTTTTGATGGAAGGCTTGGCCCGGCATCCGCAACTGGCGCCAGCAGTGCTTTGTCTACGCGGGTTTCAACATCACTACCCGCAACAAGCCCGTTTTTTGCGCAGCCTTGAGCAGGCTGGGACGCGTATTGAACATGCGTCCAATCCACCTGCCCAGCAGGAGGCGCAACGAATCAGCTTTAACAGTGCTGAGCAAGAGCTGGGCTGCATCGCCACCTGGTGCCGCCGGTTGCTGGAAGCGGGCCAGCCAGGTCCAATTGCGGTGGTGATTCCGGATTTGGCTCAGCGGCTGCACGAGGTAGAAGACACGTTTGCAGATGTCCTGCAGCCAAACTGGTGGCGTGCAGATTCTGCTGCCGCGCCCCAGATGCGTGGCTACAACATTTCATTGGGCCCGACGCTGGATGAGCCGCGTATGGTTGCCGATGGTTTGGCGGTGCTGGCCTTGCTGGTCGGGCCCGTCAGTGCGGTCGAGGCAGGACAGATTATTTTATCGGACTATGTGGCCGGGGCGGTGCGCGAACGTGGCGTACGGGCCAGGATCGATGCCCGTTTGCGCGAACTTGCCGAACCGCGCTGGCGTTTGCGCAGCCTGATTGCTCAGTGCCGCAATCGCCACACAACCCAGGTTGAAGACGGCGCGATGGTGCTGGTGGATGGACTCTTGCGATTGCAGGATCATCATAGCGGTGCGCACCGCCAGCGCGCCTCGCTGTGGGCGGAATACTTTGCCCAGGGCTTGCAGCTGATAGGCTGGCCAGGCGATGAAACTCTGGACTCGGCGCACTATCAGCTGTTTGCCGCCTTTCGCGAACAATTGCAGGAACTGGCCAGTCTGGACGGATTCGGCGCGGATCTGACCGGGACCCAGGCTCTCGGCCAGTTGCAACGCCTGTTGGCCGGGCAACGTTTCCAGCCCGCCGCCAGTCCCGCGACGGTGCATATCATGGGGGTGCTGGAAGCGGCCGGGCAGCAGTTCGAACAACTTTGGCTGAGCGGCATGCAGGACAATCAATGGCCTCCGGCGAGCGAATCGAACCCCTTTTTGCCGTTGGCGTTGCAACGCCGTGAAGCCATGCCAGGAGCGGATCCAGCCACGGAACTGGCTCGGGCTGAGCGGCTCACCCAAAGTCTGCTCACGGCAGCGCCGAAGGTATTGCTCAGTCATGTACAGATGCAGGCCGATCAAATCTGCCGGGTCAGTCCGTTGGTCGAAACCATTCCCGAGTTGGCGCAGGAACAATTGCCTGTGGCCGATTTTAGCGGGCCGGTCGCTGCCCTGGCGAAGGCTGAATTCGCCCTTGAAAGTATTCCTGACAAGGGTCCACCGGCATTGCCTGAGGGCAGTCGGGCAAGCGGTGGCAGCGCCGCACTGCAGGATCAGGCGGCCTGTCCGTTTCGCGCCGTTGCCCACCGGCGTCTGGGTGCAAAAGGGCTCGAATCTGTCGCCAGCCCGATAGACGCCCGGGTCCGGGGGCTGATGGCACACCACCTGATGCAACATCTTTGGCGGCAGTTGCGTGATTCGCGCAGGCTGCAGGCGATGAGCGCAGCAGAACTCGCTGTGGTGTTGGAAACGGCGGCACAACAGGTGGTCAGTGAGGCGGCCCGGGAACGTCCCCGGGCGTTTGCCGGACAATTGCAACAGATCGAAGCCAGGCGCCTGATACGCCTTGGCCAGGACTGGCTGGCGCTCGAAGGCCAGCGCCAACCATTTCGGGTCATGAGCACTGAACAGCAGCAGATCCTGCCTCTCGGTGGCTTGACTCTGGACATGCGGCTGGACCGGGTAGACCAGCTTGAAAACGGCGAGTTATTTCTGATCGACTATAAAACCGGCAAGGCAACTGTCGGCAGTTGGATGTCACCGCGCCCTGAGCAACCTCAGCTACCCCTGTATAGCCTGTTGTTTGATTTTCCGCAGGACAGTGCCACCCCGCTTGTCGGCCTGGCCTTTGCGAGCCTCAAGCTGGGTGAGGTAGGGTTTGTGGGCGTTGCCGCCCGGTCGCAAATCGCTCCTGGCATAAAAATTTTCGCTGACCGAAGCCTGAAAAAATACACAGATCTAAACGCTTTGATCAAGCGGTGGCGTCAGGATCTTGAATCCCTGGCACTGGAATTTGCCGCCGGTGAGTCCCGGGTGGATCCGCGTCGCGGTAGCACAACGTGCCGTTACTGTGACGCGGCGGCGTTTTGCCGGATCAGCGATGGCGATAGCGATAGCGATACGTTGATGAATGCACCATCTGCGGGACCAGCAGCATGAATCGCAGTGCCCCCCATGATGCGGTACAACGCCGCGCGGCACTGGCTCCCGATCGTTCTTTGATCGTCCAGGCGCCGGCCGGTTCCGGCAAAACCACCTTGCTGGTGCAGCGTTATCTGACGGTGTTGGCGCGTGTTGATCGACCAGAGCAGGTGGTGGTGATCACCTTTACCCGCAAGGCCACCGGGGAGTTGCGCCAGCGCGTGCTGACGGCATTGCAGCAGGCTGCAAACGGGCCAGCGGATGAGGACCGGGAACTGTTCGATCTGGCCGCGGGTGTGCTGCAGCGGGACAGGGAGCTGGACTGGGGCCTGATGCAGGTACCTTCGCGTCTGGCGATCTACACGATCGATGCATTGTGCGCGGTGCTGGTAAGGCAAATGCCCTGGCTGGCGGGTCTGGGGGGGTTGGCACGAATCGAGGAACAACCTGAGGCGCTGTACCAACAGGCGACGCAAAATGTGCTCGCCGGTTTGAATGCGGGTCACAGTGTTAATACCGATCTGGTGCGGGTTTTTGAGCATCTGGATAATGATCTGGCAGCAATGAACACACTGTTGGTGCGCATGCTGGGGCGCCGGGAACAGTGGACGCCGTATTTGCAAAACGATGCTGAGGCCGGCGAGGCCATGCGTGATGCTCTGCAACGGGGATTGGCGCTGATCATTGAAAATCAACTGGCTGATCTGCATGCGGCAATTTCAGATACGGCCCGGCACAGTCTGTTGGATCTATTGCGCGCCGTCGGTGCCGCAGTGACGGCCTGCGGGGAAGCTTCAAGACTTGCGCAGCTGGATGGGCTTGAATCCCTGCCCGGATGCGATGCCCAGTCGTTGCCCTTGTGGCGCCTGGTGGCCGAGTTGCTGCTAACGGCCAAGGGCACGCTGCGCAAACGCGACATCGGCCTCAAGTCTGAAACCGGGGTGGATAAAGCGGATAAAGCGGTGCTTAATGCCCAGGCCAGGGAAGTGTTGAAGGAACTGGCTGCAAGCGCGCCCCTGGAAGGCTGTTTAAAGCAAGTGGCGGTATTACCCGATGCATTGTTCACCAGTACACAGTGGCAGTTACTGCTGAGTTTGCTAGAGGTACTGAAACTGGCGCTGGTCGAGTTACGGCTCATCTTTGCCCGCGAGGGGAGTATCGATTTTTCTGAAATCTCCGCCGCAGCGCTGCAGGCGCTGGGGCCTGAACTTGAACCTACGGATCTGGCGCTGGCGCTGGATTATCGAATTCAGCATCTGCTGGTCGATGAGTTTCAGGATACCTCACGGGTCCATCATGAGCTGGTGACACGTTTATGCGCGGGCTTCGGCGGCGAAAATGACCGCAGTGTGTTTCTGGTCGGCGATCCGATGCAATCCATATACCGTTTTCGCGAAGCCGAGGTCGGTCTGTTCCTGGACTGTATGCAACGTGGGCTTGCCGGGCAGGCGTTGCAGACGTTGGTGCTGGACGCGAACTTTCGTTCCAGGCCGGCCCTGGTGGAATGGGTGAATCAAACCTTTGCAGGCGTATTTCCACCGCACCATGATGCGCCCCGTAGTTGCGTCGCCCATGCCCGGGCGACGGCGTACCGTGCGCCCAGTGTCCCCAGTGCTGATTCCGGGGTTGAGTTACACGGTTTTGTCGATGCCGATAAAAATCAACAGGCAGAGCGTGTGGTTGAAATTGTCAGTCGCATCCGCCGGGACCATCCGCAACAGAGTATTGCCCTGTTGGTGCGCAGCCGCAGTCATCTGCAGGCGATATTACCGGCCCTTCGCGATGCCGGACTACGATACCGGGGTGTGGACATAGAACCGCTGGCGGCGGTACCCGTGGTGCGTGATCTGCACGCCCTGACCCGGGCGCTGTTACAACCGGCAGATCGGATGAGCTGGCTGGCCCTTTTGCGCGCACCCTGGTGCGGGCTGCGATTGGCGGATTTATACACCCTGGTGGGGGATGATTGGCAGACCGGGGTTTTTGATCTGATTAACAGCGGCGTGCGCCAGGCGCGCCTGGACAATGCTGCACGGAAGCGGTTGACAGTGTTTGTCGAGGCGATCAACAGTGCCTCCAGCGCCACCCGCGGCGGGCGTCTGAAGCGTCGTGTAGAAGCGTGTTGGCTGGCGCTGGGCGGACCGGGGTACTGTAACAATAACCAGATTGCAGATGCCCGGCGCTATTTGCAGTTGTTGGATGAGTATGAAGCCGGTGGCCCTGGTCCGGATCTCGACCGTTTGGCAGCACGCCTGGACAAACTTTATGCAGGAACGTTACTCGAGGAAGCCGATCTGGACATCATGACGATGCACAAAGCCAAGGGTCTGGAATTTGATCAGGTCATATTGCCGCATCTGGAAAAGCGGCCGCGCGCGCCGGATCAGCCGTTACTGCAATGGTCCGAGGTCGCATTCAGTTCCGGGACTGCGCTGGTGTTTGCCGCCAAGCCAGCCCCCGGCGCCGATGAACGCCGCTATCGGTTCGTCAACACCCTGGAGGCAGACAAGCAACACAATGAAGCTGCACGGCTGCTCTATGTGGCGTGCACCCGGGCGCGGGAACGCCTGCACCTGCTTTATGGCGTGGAACGCAATGACAAAGGGGAGATCAAAGCGCCAACGGCCAATAGTTTGCTCGCCCACCTGTGGCCGGTAATCGGCGATTGCCTGCGCGATAATCTAACTGTTGGACAAACTCAGTTGCCCGACGATCAACGCCAGACACTGCCCGCAAGATTGTTCAGACTGGCCCAGGGCTGGAAATTCCCGGATATGCCGATAGTGTCTCGATTGCAATCTGGCAGTACCGCCCCGGTTGAGGAGGCACAGCAAGCCCGCATGGAGTTCGATTGGGCCGGGCGCAGCGCGCGCCACATTGGCACCGTTGTCCATCAACTGCTGGGCGAAATTGCCGGGCAGGGGCTGGCGGGGTGGACACAACAGCGCATCGATCAAGGTATGCCCCGCTACCGCCGGGAACTTGAGCAGCTTGGCGTCGTCGAAGCTCAATTGGATAGTGCCTGTCAGCGGGTCGCCGAGGCATTGCACAAGACACTGAACGATGAACGTGGCCGGTGGATATTGGCGGATAGCCACACCGACAGTCACTGTGAATTGCCGTTATGCGCATCGTTGCAGGGCCGGTTTCAGCGGGTGTACCTGGATCGCAGTTTTGTTGACAAGGATAATGTTCGCTGGATTGTTGATTATAAAACCGGCTGGCACGCAGGCACCGATCGGCAGGCATTTCTGGATGCGGAGCAACACCGTTATGCTGCCCAGCTACAAGGCTATGGCGACATCATGCGTCATCTGGACCGGCGGCCCATTCGCCTAGGCCTGTACTTTCCGTTACTCGGTGGTTGGCGTGAGTGGGCTTATGAAGCGAAGGCAGATTGATGTATAGCAAATTGTGTCACTTTTTCAATCCAGGAAAGCTGCCAGTATTTCTCGCCGTGTTGATGTGTGCGCTAATCGTTTTGACCTACCCTGCTTCAGGTGCAGCGACTCCCGGCGCTGATCATCTTTTCAAGACGGCCAAAAGCAAACTCGACGCGGGTGATTACAAAGACGCCTACCGGATTTTATTGCCATTGGGCCGGGCAGGGTATGCCAAGGCCCAGGATGTTCTGGCCAGTTTGTATTTGCAGGGTTTGGGCGTGAAGGCAGACCGGGAAAAAGCCATGCAATGGTACTGCGCCCTGGCTCATCAGCCTCAGGGCGGGCGGATGGTGATGCGGGCCGTGTGGTTGCTGGCGGAGTATTTTCGAACTGGTGGCGGATTGCCTGACAAGCTGTATAAAAACAAGCATCGCGAAAATGAAGATCCCTATCGTGCATACTTCTGGTTTCAGGTTCTGGCGCATCAGAAGGACTACTACCAACAGGTGCACCAGGACGGTGAAAAACTCGGCAACATCGGTCGCTTTGTCATGGCGCGGCAACTTGATGCGGCCGAGATAGATCAACTCGAACATTATTTAAAACAATGGGAGCCTCATGAACCCCTGGTCTCCCTGGAGGATTGTCTGCGACTGCCACAGGGGGGGTGAGGCGGCTGCAGACGTTTCCGCGGAGATTTCTGTCGTGATTGCAGTCGATAGTTTCGTAGCGTTTGGCGTGGATAAAACAGAGGTTGATTCTGTGGATCAAGAACCGTCTGTAAGTTTTTACTCCGACCCCAATCATCGTCGCATTTATTGGGCCAATTAAATTGGTGCGGCGCCAAAAGGCATTGAAAACAGTCGTGTGGGCGGTTATCTTGCCGGGTCCATTATCCTTTATATTACGACATCATGGCCCGCAAACTTTATATCAAAACCTTTGGTTGTCAGATGAATGAGTACGATTCGGCGCGTACTGCGGATCTGCTCGCCGATAGTCATGGCCTGGAGCGCACTGGCGATCCGGCCCAGGCGGATGTTTTGCTGGTCAATACCTGCTCGGTGCGGGAGAAAGCTGCGGAAAAACTCTTTTCCGAACTCGGTCGCTGGCGGGAGTTGAAAGATGCCAAACCTGGAGTGGTGATCGGTGTCGGGGGTTGTGTTGCCAGCCAGGAGGGTGAGGCAATCCGCAAGCGGGCGCCTTATGTGGATTTGGTGTACGGGCCTCAGACCCTGCATCGGGTGCCGCAGATGCTCAGTCGGGCGGGCGAGTCGCAGCCGGTAAGTGTGGATATCTCGTTTCCGGAAATCGAAAAATTCGACAACCTGCCGATCAGCAAAGCCCAGGGGCCGAGCGCCTTTGTCTCGATCATGGAAGGCTGCAGTAAATACTGCTCCTTTTGTGTTGTGCCTTATACTCGCGGCGAGGAATTTTCCCGGGCTTTCGATGATGTGATCACCGAGGTTGTGGACCTGGCTGCCCAGGGGGTCCGTGAGATTGTTTTTCTGGGGCAGAATGTGAATGCCTACCGTGGTGCATTCCATGACGGTGGGCATTGCGATCTTGCCGAACTGATATGTTATACAGCCTCCGTTGAAGGTGTTGACAGAATCCGCTACACCACATCCCATCCTGTGGAGGTGACCGATTCGTTGATCGATGTGTATGCGCAGGTTCCGGAATTGGTGAGCCATCTGCATCTGCCGGTACAAAGCGGCAGCGACCGAATCCTCGAAAGGATGAAACGAAAATACAATGTGGCGCACTATCTCGACAAAGTCAGCCGGTTGCGTAGTGCGCGGCCCGATTTATCACTGTCCTCAGATTTCATTATCGGATTTCCCGGCGAAACCGATGCGGATTTTGCAGCGACCATGGCGTTGATCGAGGACGTCGGATTCGATGCCTCCTTTAGTTTTATTTATAGCCCGCGGCCAGGAACGCCTGCGGCAGGTTTTAGCGATGACGTGAGCCTGGCGCATAAAAAAGCGCGTTTAAGCCAGCTGCAGGCACGCATCAATGCGATGGCAGCGGACATTTCCAAAGCCATGGTGGGGAGTGTCCAGAGCGTGTTGGTGGAAAAACCCTCGAAGAAAGATCCGGCCTGTATGTCCGGCCGGACCGAGAATAACCGGGTGGTTAATTTTCCGGCCCCCAGTCATCTGCGGGGGCAGTTGTTGCCGGTGCAGATCACCGCAGCATTGCCCAATTCCCTGCGCGGGGAATTGCTCACAGCGGCACAGGTAGCTTGAGGCGCTGACACAGGCTATGCTTTAAGTTATGTCAGCATGTTATTTGTAGTTTGAGTACCCAGCCCGATTCCATGGCCGATTCCATGGCGGCGCCCACTGCGGAGACTTCCGGGAACCGCGAGATCTGCTTTGAGCCAGTGGATAACCAACGCCTGGCCAATCTGTGCGGGCCACTGGACCAGCATCTGAGCCTGATTGAAAAACGCCTGCAGGTGGTGATCGCCAATCGCGGCAATGTATTCAATTTCACTGGCGACGCGACGGCACTGCGCACCGCTGAAAAACTGCTGCGCCAGCTCTATCAGGCAACTCTGAACGAGGCCTTGAGCCCGGCGCGGGTTCACCTGTATCTGCAGGCAAGCGGCGCCGAAGATCCTGCCGAGCAGAGTGCTTCGAGCGATGCTGAAGTAAAGGTTCGCCGTGGCTATATTCATGGCCGGGGGGCGAATCAGCGCAGCTATATCAAAGCGATTCAAAACCATGACATCAACTTTGGTATCGGCCCGGCCGGTACCGGCAAGACCTATCTGGCGGTCGCCTGTGCAGTCGAGGCTCTGGAGTCCGAACGGGTCAGGCGGGTGGTATTGGTGCGTCCGGCGGTGGAGGCTGGGGAACGGCTTGGATTTTTACCCGGTGATTTAGCGCAGAAAGTGGATCCCTATCTGCGGCCATTGTATGACGCTCTATACGAGATGATCGGTTTTGAGCGGGTGGAAAAACTCATGGAGCGCAATATTATAGAAGTTGCCCCCTTGGCCTACATGCGCGGGCGCACGCTGAATGAATCTTTCATCATCCTTGACGAAGCACAAAATACCTCGGTTGAGCAGATGAAAATGTTTTTGACCCGGATTGGTTTTGGTTCAACCGCTGTCATCACCGGTGATGTGACCCAAATCGATCTTCCTCGTGGCCAGCAATCGGGCCTTAAAAATGTGACTGAAGTTTTACAGGGTCTCGAAGGCCTGAGTTTTTCCTGGTTCCAATCCAAGGATGTCGTACGCCATCCCCTGGTGCGTCGAATTCTGGATGCATACGAGTACTATGAACAATCGACCGATTGAATGAATGAGGGATCGACAGCGCTGGTGGATGTGCAGGTGGCCAGTGCTGCGGCGCAGATACCCGCAGCGTCAGACATTGCCTCCTGGGCGCGAACGGTGCTTGCTGCGCATGAACCGAATGCGCAACTTTGTGTACGGATCGTTGATGAGGCGGAAATGGTGGAACTCAACGAAGCCTATCGGCATGGCCAGGGTGCGACCAATGTCTTGTCGTTTCCATTTGCAGCACCTGTGCACACCGATCCGCCATTGCTTGGGGATATCGTGATCTGTGTGCCAGTGGTGGCCCGGGAGGCCGAAGATCAGGGTAAAACGATGCGAGCACACTTCGCGCACATGGTGGTGCATGGCACGCTGCACCTGCTGGGCTACGATCACATCACTGCTGAGGATGCTCAGAAAATGGAACCACTGGAAATTAACGTGCTTGTCGGACTTGGGTTTGCCAACCCATACGGTGGAGGGCTTGCCGATGAGTGAGGAACGTTCCTGGCTGGGGCGCTTGGGCCAGGCGTTTGCCGGGGTGCCACAGGATCAGGAGGAGTTGATCGCAGTTTTGCGTGACGCCCAGAATCGGTCATTGTTCGATACTGAAGTACTGGCCATTATCGAAGGGGCGTTACAGGTCGGGGATTTACAGGTACGTGACATTATGATCCCGCGATCGCAGATGGTGGTGATCGAAGAGGATTCAACACCGGAGGCGTTCATCGCCCTGGTCATCGAATCGGGCCACTCGCGATTTCCGGTCATTGGCGACACCCGTGATGAGGTCGAAGGGATCTTGTTGGCCAAGGATTTACTGGCCTACTTTGCCGGGCGGGGCCAGGCAGAGTTCGACTTTGCCGATGTGATGCGCCCGGTCGTGTATATCCCGGAAAGCAAGCGGTTGAATGTGTTGCTGAATGAATTTCGGGCCAGTCGTAATCACATGGCCATTGTTGCAGATGAATATGGCGGCGTTGCCGGACTGGTCACCATAGAGGATGTGCTGGAACAGATCGTGGGTGAAATCGATGATGAACACGATATTGCCGAGGATTTGTATATCAAGCGTCAGAACAATGGTGAATTTACGGTCAAGGCACTCACGCCCATCGAAGATTTTAATGAACACTTTGCTACCGAATTCAGTGACACGGAATTCGACACCATTGGCGGACTGGTGATCAAAGCGTTTGGCCGCTTACCTAAACGTGGTGATCAGGTGGAGATCGATAAGGTGCACTTTCGTGTTTTGCGCGCCGATCAGCGGCGAGTCCATTTATTGCGCGTCACGGCGCAGGCAAACAACGATACCTGAAGCGGCACGTGATTGAATTCCTGTTGAAAAGCGGGCCGCGTTCCGTCTGGGCCGCCGATGGTCTGGCCTTGCTTGCGGGTGCCGTGCTGCCGTTTGCGTTCTCTCCTTTTGAAATCTGGCCATTAGCGGTGGTTGCTCCAGCATTGTTGTTCAGTGTCTGGTTACAGGCAGGACCACGCCGGGCGCTGTGGCGGGGTTGGTTGTTTGGTCTGGGCAGTTTTGGCCTCGGCGTGTCCTGGATCCTGTCCAGTTTCAAGTTCGCGAACGTGGCGTTACCCCTGGCCGTCATTTTAATGCTGGGTTTTATTGCCTTTTTGTCTTTATACCCGGCGCTGACAGGATATTTTCTGGCCCGTATTGCCGGTACTGGTAAATTCGGCAAGCCAGGAGGGGAACGGTGCAATGCGCAGTATTTCCTGGCCTTGCTGCCTGCCGGGCTGATTTTTTCCGAATGGTTGCGGGGCTGGTTCCTGAGTGGTTTCGGTTGGTTGCAATTGGGCTATTCACAGGTTGATGGGCCGTTACGTGGGCTGTTGCCGGTGGTCGGGGTTTATGGTGTGTCATTACTGCTTGCGGTGACAGCAGGGGCGTGTGCCTGGGGAGCGGTTGAGTTCCGCCGCAAGCTGGTTTGGGGTGTTGCGGTATTGGTGATCGCTATCTGGGGGGCTGCAATCGGTGTGCGCCATTATGCCTGGACTCAGGCTGCGGGAGATGTGCTGCAGGTTGCGCTCATACAGGGCAATATCGCGCAAGATCAAAAATGGTTGCCGCGCATGCGCCTGCCGATTCTGCAACGTTATCTTAAATTGACGCAACAACAATTGGATGCACGCCTGATCGTCTGGCCTGAAACGGCGGTGCCGGGAACCCCTCAGCGAGTGGCGGGCTATCTTCAACAACTGTCAAAGCTGGCCGTAGAGAACGGTGTGAGCATTTTATACGGCATCCCGGAATTTGATCCCCTCACGCGTAAGGCTTACAACAGCACTTTTATGACGGGTGTGGACAAGGGCCGTTATCGTAAGCGACATCTGGTGCCTTTCGGTGAATATCTGCCTGTTGATTTTCTCCTGAGGCCGATCGTCAATCTGCTGAATATTCCAGTGTCGAACTTTTCCCGGGGCGATTTGGGCCAACCCCTGTTGACAGTGGACGGGGTGAAGATCGCCATGTACATCTGTTATGAAATCGCCTTCGGGCAACAGGTGGCGCAACGCCTGCCGGAAGCGACATTGCTGGCAACGGTGAGTAACGACGCCTGGTTTGGTGACAGTATCGGTCCCCATCAGCATTTGCAGATTGCCCGGGCCCGGGCAATTGAGACAGGCCGTTATCTGCTGCGGGCAACGAATACCGGTCTGTCTGCGATTGTCGATCCATTCGGTGTGGTGCAGGGGCGCTCGCCGCAGTTTAAAGTGCATACGTTGCGCGCCGAGGTGCAGCCGATGGTGGGGACGACGCCTTATGTGCGCTGGGGAGATTGGCCGGTGCTTGGGGTGGTGGTGTTGCTGTTGCTGTTTGTCGCCGGATATGCACATCGGCGGGCCTGAATAATGCAGGCGAAATAGCTGCGCAAAAATCCAGATCACTGTAGCCAGTAAGAGGGGAGAAGTCACTGACAAGACCGTGA
>CAZAWX010000075.1:0-15483 GCA_964488985.1 uncultured Ectothiorhodospiraceae bacterium | reverse complement strand
CCTCATGAGTCACAAAGACGTAGAACATTCACAGCAACCTGCCCAGATCTGTCGGCGGCGCAGCAAACTGCATATTGTCGTGGTCAGTGTCGGCCTTATCAGCCTTGGTGCCGTATTGGGTGTCGTTGCTGCCGCCAGTACCAGTGCCTTTGCAGGCATGGGCAGTCATTTCCCAGGCCACCACGGCCCCGTGACCCTGGAGCAGATGCAAGAGCGTGCGGGTAACCGGCTGGACTGGATACTGGGAGCTTTGGATGCCAGCGATGACCAGGCAACACAGATCAAGGCAATCGGTCTGGATCTTGCGGCGGCATTGTATCCACTTAAACAGCAGCACCGGGACAATAAGCGCCAATTCATGGCGCAGCTAATCGGTCCGAATCCAGATCCAGCGACGTTGGAAGAGTTGCGGCGCAGGGAACTGGGGTTGGCGGATATTGCCAGCGCCAAGGTACTGGCAGCAGTTTTACAGGGTGGAAATACCCTTAGCCAGGAACAACGCGACAAACTGGCACAACATTTACGCCATCACCGGCGTTGATCCTCTGCAGGTTATGGAACGGGATATCCTCATGATTGAGGACGACAGGCAACTGTCCGCGATGTTGCGTGACTATCTGGCCAGCGGTGGGCTGAAGCTGCATTGCAGTGAAACCGGCGGCCAGGGTCTCGCCCGTCTGGCCAGCGGAAACTATGCGGCGGTTATTCTCGATTTGATGTTACCGGACATGGATGGCCTGGACATTTGTCGGCAGATCCGTGCTAACTCGTCGATCCCGGTACTCATGCTTACGGCCCGCGGCGAAGAAATGGACCGTATTATTGGCCTTGAAATCGGCGCGGATGACTATTTGCCCAAACCATTTAACCCAAGGGAATTATTGGCGCGGTTGCGGGCAATTTTACGCCGCCATGAAAAGCCAGCCGCAAAACCTGCAATACACCGTTTTGGTGCCCTGACGTTAAACCTGAATCAACATTCGGCCTATCTGGGCTCGCAACGTTGTGCACTGACCGGCCATCAATTTGAATTACTCCGCGTACTGGCTGAAAACGCTGGCCGGGTGATGTCCAGAGATCGCCTTCTGGATGCATTAAGCGGTGGCCAACTGGAAAATTTTGATCGCAGTATCGATGTGCATATCTCAAGAATTCGAGCGGCTATAGAAGAAAACCCCCGCCAACCCAAACGTGTCATCACGGTACGTGGTCAGGGATATTTATTCAGCCGCGAGCAGGATTAAGCACCGGTGCGGCGGCTTTATTGGCGGATCTATTCGGGATTCGTGGTCATCGTTTTTATTTTTGCCCTGATGCTGGCGGGTTTGTGGTATTGGTCACCGGAGGAAAATGATCGGCAACTGACACAGCGCGCCATTGGTTTGACGATTGGCGATCTATTACCGGGGTCTGACGCCTCGGTGGAGGAATTACACAAAGTCCTGAAACGCCTGGGTCGGCGCTTTGATGCCAGGCTGGATGTCTACGATGCACAAGGTCGTTTTATTGCCGGAAGTGGTTCTTATCGTGCACCGGATCTACGGCGCTTTAGAAATGGCAGAACGCGTGGACCCGGGCACCGGGGCTATCGTTTGTCATTGCCCGATGGGCGTTGGATTGTGGCCCACAAGGAACGCCAGCACCGCCCCCGGCCACTTTTATTAATCATCCTGGCTCTGGCGTTGGCAATTGCCATCGGCGCTCATCCGCTGGCTCGGCGTATCACCCGGCGCCTGGAACGCTTAAAGCAGCATCTGGATGCACTTGGTGGCGGCGATCTGAGTGCCCGTGTGGCGGTGGAGGGGCGCGATGAAGTCGCCGATTTAGCGCGCCATTTCAATCATGCCGCCGAACGTATCGAAGCATTGGTCGAAGCGCAGCGCTCAACCTTGGCCAGTGCTTCGCATGAATTACGCACCCCTTTGACACGGATCCGGCTGGCAGTAGAGATGTTGGGTGAAAAATCCAGTACGGAAAATCGTGCGTCTTTGACCGCTAATATCATTACTGATATCGAAGAACTCGATGATCTGATTGAGGAATTATTGCTGGCCAGTCGCTTGCGCACGCAGCCTGGGCCGGAACATCGAGAAACTGTGAATTTACTCGATCTTATGAAACAGGAAGGTGGCCGGGTCGGGGCGCAGGTTTGCGGCGAATCTATTCAGGTTAACGCCAGTCCGCGTTTGCTGCGGCGATTGTTGCGAAACCTCTATGAAAACGCCCACCGTTACGGCCGTGGTGAGGGTGGCCAGGTGAAAATTACTGCATCTGTTCACAAGCTGGCAGATGGCTGCATCATCATCCGTGTTGAGGACCAGGGACCCGGTGTTCCCGAAGCCTTGCGGGAACGTATATTTGAGCCGTTCTTCAGGCCTCCGGGGATCCGGGAGGGCCGGGATCCGGGTGTCGGTTTGGGTTTGTCACTGGTGCGTGAAATTGCCCGGCACTATGGTGGCGATGCCACTTACCAGCATCGCGAAGGGGGTGGTTCGTGCTTTGAGGTCAAGCTCAGGTTTAGCGTTGTTGATTGACACGCCAGTCGTAGGGGATAAATTCAACCCGGTAATCAGCAGGTATTTTTACGTCAGCATACAGATTGATATAGGCGATGAGAGAAGGCGCCCGGGCGAGAAAATCCTCTGTGTAAAAATCCAGAATTTCTGACAGACGTATCGTTTTTCTTGCCGAATCAACCGTTAAATTCGCCTTGTCTGCAAAGAACGCTTTTGCCTCATGTTCCAATCTTGCGGTCAGACTGGCCGCCGTGAAGGGTTGCCGGGGCAGGTGTGGGCAACCTGCGGCCATGCAGTTGAGAGCAAAATGCACCCGTTCTTCACCAAGTGGCCTGATGACATCGTTTTCATAGTCGTAAAGTGAGATCCAGCGAGTACCGATTTGCAGTTCGCGAAAATAGAAAAAATCAAATTTGGTGAAACCACTGAGACTTTCTGGGAGACCATCAGCGAGGACGTTGTACATGGCCAAAGCGTTATAGCTGTTGAGGTAGTAGGCGAGTTTTTTTTCCCGGCTGTCGAACAGTTGCGGATCCTTGGCGGGACTGAACTTAGCGACCCAGGACACATAGGCATGCAGATCCTGTGGTGCTGCGTTGAGCCCGGTAAAATTAACCTGGCCCTGGTCATTGACGAAATTTTCCAGAACAGCTTGCCAGTGTTGCAGCGCCTGGGATTGTGATTGCGGTACAGGCCCTGATGGCATCGTCACTTTATAAGCAAAGACTTCCGAGGCCATCATCAGTGCGAATATAAAGGCGGTGCTTTTGCAAACACGCCTGCTCAGAACCATGATGTTCATGCGGATTTTTGACTCTGGCTCGGGATTTGGCGCGCAGCCAGTAGGCGTTGTCGGGTACGACCCTTGCTGTGCTTGAGGCCATGCCGAATTGGATTCAAGGCACTGATATCGACGATCTGACCCTGCTCAGCAGCGCCCAGTGGATTCCACAAGCGCCCATCGGCGAGTTGTACAGGGGCAAGAATAAAATCATCACGCCTGGCGTTGTGTTCACACATAGATACTGGACCCCGGGCACTCATGACGGTAAAGGCACAGGCCTGCAGGCGGGTGGCATCGAGGCTGTGAGCATGCATAAAGTTATGGGTGATAAATGAAAGGCTGTGGATGTTGCCGACAGAGGTGAGCAAGGGACGCCAATGGTGATGCAATAACCGGTACAGCCAGCCCAGAGTTTTTACCGCTTGTAGAGGATAGCGCAGTGACCATCGCATGATTGCCAGCAAGGCCTTGGCAGTATTATTACGCTGCAGCGGCAGGTTTGCGGTAAGTCTTTGCAATTGCTGCACTGCTGCTGTGTCTTTGAACAGATCAAGGGCGTTCCCTGTGCACAGTAAACTCAACCCATAGCCACTACACTCTGGATGTCCAGCCTGTGAGGCATGGCGATTCAGCGGCGTACCCAGGCCGCGCTCAATCTGTGTCCAGACGGTGTGATTGTTGATGCAGGTCGATCGCCCGCTTTGCGTACCACGACCAGTGTCAGCCTGGAGTTGGAATGAGACGGTGCGGATGCAATCAGCATGCTGTTTAAAAAATCTGACAAGTTGAGTAATTTCCTGAAAATTGCCGCCATGGACCGTGGTATTGAACATGATTGAAAGTCCGAGATCTCGCGCATTGTCGATATACCGCAGGCGCAGACGATTAAGTTCTGATTCATTGCTGAAACCCTTGCGTTGCTGGGTGGTATCAACGTGGAAGACGACATCCTCAAGTCCTGCTGTGGCAAGGCGTTTGAGCAATGATCTGCTGGCCTTGATGCCATTGGTCATCAAGGTCGGACGCTGCCCCTGGTCGTGTAATCGAGTAACAACAGCGATTAATTCAGCGTGATTGCGTAACGTGGGATCACCCCCCGTGACCTGTACGTCAATACCGGTACCGTAATGGTCACGGATCTGATCAATACGCCGATAGAGTTCCTCCAGAGGCATATCGTGGATTGCTTCCGAGTGTTCGGAGAGATAACACAACGAACAATCCAAATTACAGCGTTGGGTGATTTCCAGGGCGACACAGGCGATCGGCCAGCGCCGCCCCATCTGCTGGCCAGGATTCCAGCAGTCAGTGGTTTGCATCGCGCGGCGTGCCCGGCCCAATGCTGTACATGTCGTCGTTTTCAGCATCCTCGTTGGAGACGCTGGGGGCACAAAAGTTCCGGTTTCTTGAGTCCTGTTAATCAGCCGGATAGTAGTCATGGTTTTGTTGCAGGCGCATGGCGTTGATGTCCTGCGTGGATGCAGTGGTGGCAGCATCGGGCGCGTTGTTACCGCTGGCATGGATTGCAATGAGGCGTTTGTCGGCCAGTAACAGGACGCGATTATAAAATTCCTGCAACTCATTGAGCGTGAGTTTACGTATGCTTGCGGCAAGTTTATCTCGGCCATCAAACGCCGTATTTCCCCGATCAAGTTCATTCCAGTAGCGTCGGGTGCGTTCCCCAAGCCGACGTTCTTCTTCCAATACCCGGGCCAACAGACTCTGTTGGTGTTGGCGAAATTCAGCTTCAGTCATGGACTTGATGCGCTGTGAATATTTACGGAAAAAATCCTGCATATGAGTTTGTAATTGCGTGCTGGGAGTATTGGGTGATTGCACAGTGAACGCCAGACCCGGAACCTCAAGAATAGGCATTGGATTGGCGAAGACGATATAGCCCAGTTTTTTTTCCGTGCGTAGATCATCGAACATGGGAGATGAAACAATGAGCGAGGCCAGTGCAGCCAAAGCCCGGTTGCGCAAAGTCTTGGCTCCGACCTGGTAGTACAGGACTGTGGCGGATTCCGGGTGATCCACCGAGAGGTTTTTAAGAATGTTGTCGCCGCGTTTAAGACGTAGGACCTGGCCACGTTTAACAGGCTGAACTTTGGCCGTTGTCAGCAGTGCCTGTTGAACCTGGGTGGCCATGCTCCGGGCCTCACCAGTACCGACATTCCCATGTGACAGGGCGACGACGTCCATTTTTGAAAGTAACCGGGGTACAAACGTTCGTAACTCCTGGAGTGTTATGGCATCGATTACTGCCAGTTGTTCGGTATCGGTCCAGCGAGGTTTTACCAATAAATCCCGTAGCGTCGACAGCGCCTGGCGATAAGGTTGGTTACGCCGGCGATTTAACAGGCCGCGTTTGAGTTCTGCCTTGAGTATCGCAAAGCGTTGAGCCTGCAGTTCAGGGGCGGTCAAAGTTTTCAGAATTCGCTGCAGAAGTTCAGCCTGGCGATCTGCATAGCCGCTGACCCGCACGGAAATTCCCCGCATGTGGGAATACAGTTGAAATCCAAGGCCAGCCAGGGCGGCGGGATAGGCATATTCGTTGAGTTGATCGTTAACTAAATTAACATACAGTTGCGTTAAGACAGAATGCCTGGGGCTGTCATTGGCAATGGGTAGTCGAAGATTGAAAAAGAAATTAGCTTTGGGCAACCCAAAGGACATGTCTTGCTGCTGGAATAACGCCAACCCCGGCTGCTCGAGTACCGACACAGGAATCGATGGGCCATCGGCAGTGGCAAGCATGTCGAGGTTATCGGGTATAAATGGATTCGGCTTGGGGATAGCGAGTGCGGCTTGCAGTTGTGGAGTTTGTTGGCTGCCGATAATTTTATCCGCCGATATGTGATCAAGTTGATAGGGAGCGTCATACCAGCGGGTTTTTGCATTCGTGCGGGCATTTTTATCGACGACCGTGAGTAGCAAATTTTCTGGAACCAGTTTGTCGAGGAACGTTGCAATTAACTCTGGCCGGTATTCCTGGTAAGCATATGGCCCATGCAATACTTCTGCGGCTGGAAACTGGTGCTGTAGACTGGATAACCTGCGTACCAGGGATAGTGGTGCGGCGGTTTCCTGAAAGCGAAAATCAATCTCCGCCAGACGCTGGGTTTCATTAAATATCCAGCGCGCGATGCCGTGCTTGCGCAGCAGACGAATGTCGGCAAAGACCAGCGAGAGAATCTCCTGTTGGTGTTTGAGTCCTGCTGGTGTCAGTTGAATATGAATGTTCAATGCGGCACCGCTCGGATGCTCAAAGCCAAGTCCAGCAGACAATCCTTGGGCCCAGCCTCGAGCCTTCAAGGTGGCAAGCAAACTACCCTGGCCCTCATGACCGAGTAACTGGGTAATGTATTGAACGGGTTTGGCCCGCCAGTATTCGCGCACCGGAGGTAAAGGAAAGCTGAGATTCATGCTTTGCTGTTTTTTAACCGGTCGTACTTCCAGTCGTGCGGGCAGGCTTCCCGGTAGATACATGGGGGCCTGGATTTGAGGGACTTTAGCGTTGTGATTGGGGACGGCGGAGAAGATATCCCGCACCCAGCCTTCGAGTTCTGCTATCGGTTCGCGGCCGAGCACGGTCAGGGCCATCAAATTGGCGGAGTAATGTTGCCGGTAAAAGTCAATGAGTTCAGTGCGCACTTCGGCACCGGCACGATCGCCCAGCGTCGTTAGATTCCCGACCGAGAAGCGGCTGCTGGGATGGGCCGGATTCATTGCCATGCGCGCGGCGGAAAATATCCTCCTGCCGTCGCTTTTTTTCCGGCCGAGGTATTCAGAATTCACCACTTGGCGTTCCCGATCCACATATTCTGAATTGAACAGAGGGGAGATGAAAAACTGGGCAAAACGGTCCATCGCAGGCCGTAGCTTGCCCGCCTTGATACGAAAGAAATAATTGGTTTCATCAAAGGCGGTATAGGCATTGTCGCCACCACCATTGCGCTGCATGAAATCTTTGTATTCACCTGGATTGGGATACTTTTCCGTGCCGAGAAACAGCATATGTTCGAGGAAATGCGCGAGTCCGGCCCATTGTTGCGGATTTGCACTACTGCCGACATTGACCGACAGCGAGGCGGCCGCCATGTCCGTAGCCGGATCTGAGACCAGTATCACTTTCAGCCCGTTATCGAGTTGTAGTGATCGATAAATGCGGCTGTCGCTGGGGCTTTTGATGATGTCCTGGGCGGGCGCAAGCCCGGCAAACAAGGCCAGCGAGGCGATCAAAGCAAGCGCAAGGAATTTTATTGGGCGTGAGGGCTGGAATTGAGTCAATGGCATGGTGATGTTCGTTCTTGGACCGGTCTGCATGGTAATCACAACAACCGCTTAAGTGGCGTATATGAATGAAGTGTCATGGGGTCTGGCAAGCGCGTTTCATTTTGGTTCATTCTATTCTCGCATAGTCATATGGAACATTGGTCTTTGGCACACAGCGCGGCCTGTCTATAGTGGTCATCATTGTCATAAGTCTGGATACAAGGCCATGTCTGCAACACAAGCGAAAGTGCATGTAATTCACGAAAATGCCGAGTGGAGCCAACCCTTGTTTGCGGCTCTTGATCGATTGGGTGTCCCGTATGCTGACTGGCATATGGCCCAAGGTACGCTGGATCTTGGACAAGCTCCACCGGCCGGTGTTTTCTACAATCGCATGAGCGCCTCATCACATACCCGGGATCACCGCTATTCCCCTGAATACACTGCAGCCGTCCTGAACTGGCTGGAACGCCACGAAAGCCGGGTTTTAAACGGCACCGAGGCCCTGAGACTGGAGTT
This sequence comes from uncultured Ectothiorhodospiraceae bacterium, assembly GCA_964488985.1. GTDB lineage: Bacteria > Pseudomonadota > Gammaproteobacteria > HK1 > HK1 > CAZAWX01. The sequence goes on along the minus strand of CAZAWX010000075.1, from coordinate 7,389 downwards.
AAGCAAAGTTGCGCAGCACCAGGCGTTGGACGCGTTGGGGATCCGCACTCCGAAAACCCTCGCCACCCTCGGTGAGACCCCCTTGCTGGAGGCAGCAATTGCCTTCAAGGGTCACGCCTTTATCACCAAGCACAACCGTGCTGGCAAAGGTCTGGGGGTAAAACTGTTCCATGAGTTTGAAGATTTACGTGGCTATGTGCAGGGGCCGAGCTTCGAACCGTCAGTCGATGGGATAACGCTGGTTCAGGAATATATTCAGGCACCAACGCCACACATTACGCGGGTTGAATTTATTGGCGGCGAACTACTTTATGCGGTACGTGTGGATACCTCCGCAGGCTTCGAATTGTGTCCGGCGCAAAGTTGCAGCGTTGAAGATGTATTCTGCCCGGCCGGGGCTGGCGCAAAGTTTGAGATCCTCGATGATTTTGATCACCCATTGCTCAGCCGGTACCAGACGTTTCTCAAGCACCATGAGATTGCGGTGGCCGCATTCGAATTCATTGATGATGACAAAGGCCGAAGCTACACCTACGACATCAACACCAATACCAACTACAACCCCCAGGCTGAGGCCGCGCAAGGCGTTTACGGCATGCAACGACTGGCACAGTATCTGGCGGCAGAACTGGCAAGCCAGAAGCATGGCACGCAGTCAAGACAAGCAGCCTGACCGGATCTGCACAGGAGGAACTCAACCTTCAGCCGTCGTAGCTGCGACGGCCTTCCCGACGGTGCCAGGTGCGCAGCAAATGACGTTGTAAAAGCGGATCCTGCGAATCTTCAAACTGGCTACGGTCAATGAGCGATTTCGTGGTTATTGAGAAACTGCATCTGGCCGCGGGTTATGGGCAGTTCAAACCACAGCGCCGGATCGGCTGTCACCTCTTCGAGCGCCTGTAAAGCACCACTGGGTTGCGCTTAAGAACCGATGAATGATGGTTACCCCGGTTTGGCTGACAATAGCATCGGCCCATAGGAAATGAGAAATAGCACAAATGCCAAGGACCACAGTCCAGCACTGAGATTAATGCTGGTCAGGTACGTGAAGGGCATGAGGCCAATTCCCGTGCGCAGTACAGCGGCGCTGGTGATACACAGATAAATGCCGATACTGATGCCGTCGGCATGCAACGCACGACCGGTGTGGCCGCGTGTGGCGCGGGTCATCACTGCCAGGGTCATGGTGCCGACAGCGCCTGTGGTCAGAGCATGAACAGCGGCGGATGGCGGCATCAATTCAGGGGCAACTATAGCAACGCCCATAAGGGTAAAGGCCAGTGCCAGCCATAGGTAGCCAAGATGCAGTACCGTAACCAGGGGTTCGCTGAAGGTCTTCCAGAACTTCCAGCGGACCAGGCGCAACAGGTGCAATCCTCCCAGCAGTGCTAATCCGGCCCCAGCAAGGCGTTGGTAGGGAGACAACACCCAGCCGATCAAAATGACCACGCTCAGCAGTATCACCACCTTGTCATAGGCCGAAAATTCAGCGGGTTGACTGGCAATCTTGTTTTGTTGCAGCCAGTTGCGGGTGAATGCTGGAATGATGCGACCGCCGATTAGGCTGATAAAAATAGCCATAACAGCCAGTGCCAGGCGTTCTGCGGTGGCGGCCAAATCGGGTACCAGAACGCGGGCATGAAAAAGCCCATTGGCAAGGCCCAAAGCAGCGATGAGAATGGCGATGGGCAGGTGCCGCCATAAACGGGATGCGAATATTTCCCTAAGCACGAAAACTAATAATGCCGCAATGAACAGCAAATCCATGCTTGCTATGAATCCACTCCCCGGGGCAAATGCCATGGCCACACGCCCGCCCAGCCACACACACAAGGCGGTTGCCAGAGGTACGCCGCGCAGCGCAGGTCGCCCGGTCCAATTCGGCATCGCCGTGAGAATAAACCCTGCCAGAACTGCCGGAAAATAACCAAACAGCATTTCGTGGATATGCCAGTCACGACCGTTAACACCACTCGGTAGCTGCCATCCTTGCTCCAGCAGAACACCCCACACCGGGATCGCAATTCCGGCAAACAATGCGGCGGCGAAAAAAAATGGCCTCAGGCCCACGCTAAAAATGGTATTCATAGTGCTATGTCATGGATGTCATGGGGTCAAGCCTTTAATCTGGCTTTCACGGTAAGTAATGTAGGCGGTGCTGGCAAAGATGACCAGGCCGCCAATCCATGTCCACAGATCGGGTATTTCGCTGAAGGCCAGATAGCCGATGACACTGGCCCAGATCAGGCGGACAAAATCGACGGGAAAAATGACCGAGGCATCACCCAGTTTAAATGCAGTGGTCATGGCCAAATGGCCTGCTGTGGCGAGTGTGCCGATCAGAATTAACCAGCCTAATTGACCGGCTTCAGGTGTTTGCCAGACGTACAGTGCCGGACCGAGAGAAAATACGGTCAGCAGTATGGCGTTCCAACTGACGATACACACGACGGAGTCCCATTGTGAGATTCGTTTGACAATGATCAGTGCCAATGCCCAGCACATGCTGGAAAACAGGATTGAGAGCACCCCAGGGGTCACCTCAATATAGCCCGGGCGCAGGATAATCAGGGTTCCGGCAAAGCCCAGTACGACGGCACTCCAGCGCCGCAGACGCAAGCGTTCGCCCAGAATCACTACAGCGGCGAGGGTTCCGAACATGACATTGGTAAAGGACAGGGCTGTCGCATGGGCGACAGGTACGTGAGCCAATCCGTAGAACCAGGCCCACATGGCCATAATCCCAATCGTGGTGCGGAGCAGATGCATCGCCGGGTGGCTGGTTTTAAGTACGTTAAAGCCGCCGCTGCGAATCAGCACCGGCAGAACGGCCATTAATGAAAATAAATTTCGAAAAAACACCACTTCTGCTGTCGGCAGTTCCTGGCCCACGTGACGTACTGCGCCATGCATACTGACCATAATCAGGGTGCTGGCAAACATGATCACAATGCCGCGGGCATTGTCGGTTAACGTATTGGCTAAAACGGCCTTCACCTCAGGACATCACGGGACATTCGACCGGGTGCCGGGTGATGACAACCGGCCGGGGCTGATTCAAGCGCTTTGAGTCTTTGTGGTTCCGATCGTTTTACTGCCGCCATGGCAAACGGGTGATTTCGGTGCGGGACTGACGTGTTCGGCCCATTGTTTGGGCGTGTACGTATGCAATGCCAGGGCATGGACAGGGCCTGCCAGTTCTTCGGCGAGGACACTATAGACCAGACGATGGCATTTCAGAGTCGGCAGGCCAGTAAACCGATCCGTTACCACAACCACCTTGAAATGGCTTTGTGAACCAGCAGGGACGCTGTGATTGCCACTTTCATTCATTACTTCCAGGTGCTGGGGGTGCAGTTGATCGGACAGTCGTGAGCGGATTTGTTCCTCAATATTCATATTTTCAAGTCCACACTAACAGGGTTATGACACTTAAGGATACCCAGGTTAAGGTCAACGGGCACCTCACAAGCCTAGGCGATTTTCCCAGACGCGCTGGGACAATTTGTCCAGCGCCCGTGCCGGCGCCTCCTGGACGGCCTGGGACAGGCGTTTTGCCAGAGGCGGGCGGCGGGAATAGGCAAGTGCAAACAGTTCCATTTCATCACGCCGTTGCAGTAGCCAATCGTCGCTGGTGCCGACAGCATCGCAAAGCCCCAGTTCGATGCACTCAGTGCCGAACCAATGTTCGCCGGTGGCGACTTTGTCGAGCTCCAGACTGGGGCGGTGTTCGGCGACAAAGTGTTTGAACAAATCGTGGGTGCGATCAATATCGGTCTGAAACTTTTCCCGGTCTGCGTCTGTATTTTCACCAAACACCGTCACTGTGCGTTTGTACTCGCCGCCTTTGAACTGCTCGTAATCGATACCGGTGCTATCCAGCAGACGATGAAAGTTTGGAAGCTGCGCCAGAACCCCAATGGAGCCGAGAATTGCGAAGGGGGCAGCAATCAGGTGATCGGCGATACAGGCCATCATATAACCACCACTGGCGGCGACTTTGTCCACAGCGATGGTGAGCTTGATGTCGTGTGTTTTCAGGCGCGCCAGTTGCGATGCCGCCAGGCCGTGTTCATGCACCACCCCGCCGGAATTTTCAAGCCGTAACAATACCTGGTCCCCGGACGACGCCATCGCAATGATGGCCGTGATCTCCTCACGTAAAGAAGCGACGCCGCTGGCGCGCATATCACCGTGAAAATCAAGCACGAAGACTCTGGGTTTGTGGTCCTGTGCGGGGGTTTTCGCAGCTTCCTTATGGGCTTTTTTCAAGGCTTTTTGTTCTGCCTTGAATTCTTTTTTCGACAGTGCCAAGGCCCGTAACGGGGCAACCAAATCGGTGTAGCGGTCGTTGAGTTTCTTGACTTCCAGGTGCGCTTCCTCGTGCTCCTGGCGCAGGGCACGAACAGAGCCTGCAATGATGAAAATGATGGCGGCGATTGCCAGCACAATCGTTATAGCCTCGGCAAGAAACAAGCCATATTGCATAATAATATCAATCATCGGTGATCCTGGGGTACCGTGTGGGGGCGCAATAATGCCACGTTGCAGGGATGTTTTGTGTACGTCTTTCGCACTGGCTGCATTTTTTCGTGATAATGGCGGTTATGGCGGATTCTGATCTGGGCATGATTGGCAAGTATGAGCTGCTGCGCGAAATTGGCGCCGGCAGCATGGGGCGTGTGTTTCTGGCCCAGGACACCTTCACCGACACTGAGGTAGCGATCAAGCTTGCCGAGATTGTGCACAATGACACCGAGCGCGGGGCACGCCGCCGCAGCAAATTGTTTCTCAATGAGGCGAAGGCTTCGGGAATGCTGCGTCATCCCAATATTATTGCGACCCATGATGCCGGAGTTGACGGCGGGCAGAATTTTATCGTCATGGAATATGTCCCCGGGGCCCGGACCCTGGATGCGTATTGCCACAAACCTGATTTGCTGGCCATCAGTGAGGTGGTGAAGTTGATACAGGAGTGCGCGGTGGCCTTTGATTACGCGCATTCCAAGGGCATCGTTCACCGCGACATCAAACCAAAGAACATCATGATCAGCGATGCGGGGGAGGTGAAAATTGGAGATTTCGGTGTTGCCCTCATTGATCGTAGTGACATCGAGCAAACTCAGGTGGTGGGAAGATTGGGTTCGCCGCGTTATATGTCGCCGGAACAAATCATCGGCGATACGGTTACCAATCAGTCGGATATTTTTTCCCTGGGGATTGTGCTCTATGAACTGCTCACGGGCGTGAGTCCCTTCGCCAGCAGTAGTGTTGCAGAAATAGCCCGGCGAATCCTCAAGGATCCACACACACCGGTGCAGGAATTAAACCCGCAGGTGCCGGACACCCTTGCGGCAATTGTGGACCGCTGCCTGGTGAAGCACCCGGCCGGGCGTTATCCAACGGCGATGGAAATGGCTGGCGATTTGAGCCTGGTTTGCGATGAGCTGGATGTCAGCGAATCCAAACGCATGGGCCGGGACGTCATCCGCCTGCTTGAATCAATTCCCGGCTTTTACGGTTTTGCCCCGGATGAGATTGATGAATTGTTGAGTGTGGCTGACTGGGCTGAAATAAATGCCGGTGAGTGTATCGTCACCGAGGGTCGTGGTGAGGGCACCGCCATGGTTTTGATCGAAGGGCAGGCAGCGGTAAAATGCGCTGATACACGCGTTTCGCGCCTGATGCCGGGGGCCAGTGGCGGCGACTTTAATCTTGTCGAGGCAGGTCCGGTCGGGGCGGACATTGTAGCGATGGAACATTGTACCGTGTTGCGTATAAATGCCAGTCAGGCGGAGCGGCTGTCAGTGCAGTGCCGCCAGCGTCTGTATCGGTTTCTGGCGGCGAATTATGCCGGGCGGCTGCAACAGCTCCAGCGTCGGATTAGCCGCCGGGCGCGGGATAAAACACAATCATAAAGAAGGAATACTGATGTCATATGTGATCCCACCTGCATCACCGGCCACGCTTGCTGTATGCGAAGAACAAGGTCTGTTCCCGGTACGGAGAATTTACTGTGTAGGACGAAACTATGCGGCTCACGCCCGTGAAATGGGGCATGATCCAAATCGTGAACCGCCCTTTTTCTTCCAGAAATCACCTGACAACCTGCTTGCGGCAGGTGAAGATTTTCCTTATCCACCGCGTTCATCCGATGTCCATTTTGAAATCGAACTGGTTGCGGCATTGGGCAATGGCGGTAGCGACATCAAGGCAGAGCAGGCACTGAATTGTATTTATGGTTACGCGGTAGGTCTTGATATGACGCGTCGTGATTTACAGGGTGAAGCGAAAAAACTCGGGCGACCCTGGGATGTGGGGAAGGCATTTGAACATTCTGCACCCTGTACTTCCATTGTTCCGGTCAGCAAGATAGGTCACCCGGAGGCGGGGCGCGTGTGGCTTGATGTAAACGGTGAGACTCGCCAGGAAGGGGATCTGCAGGATTTGATCTGGAAGATACCTGAAGTGATTGAGCATTTATCCGGATTGTTTGAGCTGGCGCCGGGGGATTTGATTTTTACCGGCACGCCATCCGGTGTCGGCCCCTGTCAGGTGGGCGATATTTTGCACGGCGGTGTTGAGGGCGTGGGCGAACTATCGCTACAGGTGGTGTAAACGCTGATTTATTTCGACCAGAGCTAAGTTTGGCAGACTCACAGTTTAAGAACGTATTTTTCCTGTTGACGGGTCTGGATAGTACCGGGGCGGGCATCGCGTACGCGCAGAATCGCGGCCCTCGGATCCAGGCCGAACTCAACCAGCAGGCGGGCGGTCATCATGCCGGTACGCCCCAAACCGGCCCAGCAGTGCACGATCAGACACTCTCCTTGTTGCAGGCTTTCGTGCAATGACGGTGATTCTGCCAGCCAGCGTTGTTCAAAAGCCCGGTTTGGGACGGCCATGTCCTTGATGGGCAGATGTTTCCACCACAATTTATGGCGCCGCACCTGTATCGGTAGCGTATCAAGGCCGAGATACTGTAATTCACTTTCTTCGATCAGGCTGACCAGACCATTGGCGCCTAGGGTCGTCAAGGTCTTGAGATCTAAATCCAAATCTTCGATGGGTTGATAGTCCGACTGACGAATTCGTCGACCACCGGGGCAGGCACACATGCCGATGCGACCTTCGACTCCTGGTACATCGACCAGATCCACCTTGAGTTTAACAGTTTCATTTACGGCCATGCGTTGTTCTCTGTGCCTGATCCGGGTGTCATACGACGGGTTACTGTAATGCGCTACCTCGTCTGATGCCAGGATTTCAGATGCCGACGAGTTACGGGATTCTAAATAGCTGTGTGAAAATCCTATCCACTTGAGGCAAGACTTGGTTGGCGCATTGCGCAGGGTGAGGATTGACTTACAAGACACGCCGCGAGTACAT